>JAGAKR010000026.1 GCA_017625535.1 Bacteroidales bacterium
CACCTCCTTTTTGGAGCGACTGTAATAGAGTGATATAGCTCTGCTTGTTTTTCTTTATTTATATACAGTCTCGTAGCTCAGTTGGTTAGAGCACCACACTGATAATGTGGGGGTCCGCGGTTCAAATCCGCGCGGGACTACAAATTTGGGGGGCTAGCTCAGTTGGCTAGAGCACTAGCTTTGCAAGCTAGGGGTCAAGGGTTCGACTCCCTTGCTCTCCACGTAAAATTTTTTAATTGGATATAAGTCTTAAGGCACTTGCCTTAAGGCTTTTTTTTTGTCTGTCACGTTTTTCTTCTTAAATTTGCGGAATGACTAAATAACAACTATTTAACATATAAAAAGATGGCAACAAAAATTAACTGTTTTATTCCTGTACAGGAGAAAAGCCAGGTTATGGGTACTGTAGCAGGTCTGCAGGCAAATGAGCTTGTGGCTAAAATTTACCTATTGGCAACTGAAGACTTCAACGAGTCTATTGAGGGTTGTGAGGTTGTAAAGATTGATTCTTTGCAGAGCAGCGCTACAATAAAGAAAATTGCTGAACTTTCAGATGCTGAGTACTCATTGATCTATACCAAATACACAACTTTGGAGTTGGGTTATTTTGCATTGGAGAGATTCGTGAATTTGGCTCAGGATTCAAATGCATCTATGCTTTATGCAGACCACTATCAGATTACAGACGGCGTAAAGAAGGCTAGTCCTGTAATTGATTACCAGTTCGGAAGTTTGAGGGATGACTTTAATTTCGGTTCTGTACTTATGTACAAAGCAGAGGCATTGAAATGTGGTGCAAGCAGAATGAAACAGGATTACAAGTTTGCAGGTCTTTATGACTTGAGGCTTAAAGTTGCCCAGAAGGGTGAGATCTGCCATATCAACGAGTATCTTTACACAGAGATTGAGCACGACAACCGCAAGAGCGGCGCAAAGATCTTTGACTACGTTGATCCTAAGAACCGTGGCGTACAGATTGAGATGGAGCAGGCTTGTACTGAGCACTTGAAAGAGATTGGCGGTTACCTTGAGCCAAAATTCGAGCACATTGAGTTCAGCGAGAACAACTTTGAGTATGAGGCATCAGTAATTATTCCTGTATTCAACAGGGTTAAGACTGTAAGGGATGCAATCAAATCTGTACTCAGCCAGGAGGCAAACTTCAAATTCAACCTTATCATCATTGACAACCACTCTACAGACGGTACTACAGAGGCCATCAAAGAGTTTGCAGGTGATGACAGACTTATCCACCTTATCCCAGAGCGCAAGGATTTGGGTATCGGCGGTTGCTGGAATGCAGGTGTACACCATCCAAAATGCGGTAAATTTGCAGTTCAGTTGGATTCAGATGACGTATATTCAGGACCAGACACACTTCAGAAGATTGTAAATGCTTTCTACGAGCAGAACTGTGCAATGGTAGTTGGTACCTATATGATGACAAACTTCAACATGGAGATGATTGCTCCAGGTATCATTGACCATAAAGAGTGGACTCCAGAGAACGGAAGGAACAATGCCCTCAGAATTAACGGTCTTGGTGCTCCAAGAGCATTCTATACTCCAGTTTTGAGGGCTATCAAAGTTCCTAACACAAGTTATGGTGAGGACTATGCACTCGGTCTTAAATTCTCAAGAAAATATCAGATTGGAAGAATCTATGATGTGGTTTACAACTGCCGCAGATGGGAGGACAACTCTGATGCATCATTGGATATCGTTAAAATGAACAACCACAACCTGTACAAGGACAGAATCAGGACTTGGGAGTTGCAGGCACGTGTTGCTCTAAAGAAATAAGCCGATGAACAATAATAACGGATTAACAAACCAAGCTGTCTATGATTTATTCAATAGGCAGCTTGCCGTTTGGCAACAGGCCTCTGACAATTTCAGTGCCCTTGCCAATGTTGGCGTAAAGGAAGTTACAGTAGGTGGCTTCCCTGTAAAAGTGCAGTTCAATCCTGCCAGAATTGTATCTTCTGCTGCAAAAGTGGATCCAAAGACCATAAAGGAGAGGAAATGTTTCCTTTGCGGTGCAAACAGGCCTGCAATCCAGGAAGGTCTCCCATTTGTAGGGAAGAAAATGGAGTACAGTGTACTTATAAACCCTTTCCCTATTTTCCCAAAACATCTTACAGTTCCTGATGTTACCCACGTGAACCAGACAATTGAGGGTGAGTATGAGAGATTTGAGGATATGCTTACCTTGGCTGAGACTCTGGATGACTTCCTTTTCTTCTACAACGGCCCTAAATGTGGAGCATCAGCACCTGACCATATGCATTTCCAGGGTGGAAACAAAGGGTTCCTTCCTGTGGAGTACAATTATGATGCTTTGGAGAAGACTCTTATAGTTGAGGCAGAAGGTGTAAAGGTTTTTGCTGTTGAGAACTATATGAGGGGAATTATGGCAATTGAGGCTACAGACAAACTTGCTGCAGTTGCCCAGTTCAGAAAACTATACAGCCTTCTTGAGGTTAAGGAGGGCGAGTGGGAGCCTATGCTCAACCTGCTTTCTTGGGCAGTTAAGGAGAATGGCGCAACCAAATATGTTTCGCTTGTATACCTTAGGGAGAAGCACCGTCCTTCGCACTATTTTGCAGAGGGAGATGCAAATATCCTTTTGAGTCCTGCTTCAGTGGATATGGGTGGCGTGTTCATTACCCCTCTTGAGAAGGATTTCAACAAAATCTCAGAGAAGGAGCTTACTGAGATAGTGGATGAACTCCAGATAAGCAATGAGATGTTCGGCATGGTAAAGAATGCCTTGAGAAAACAGCCTACAGTGAGTGTGGGTATAATGAGTGATGAAAAGATAGACTTTGAACTGAACAACGACTATACCTTTTCCACCCCCAGCAACCCGGAGTCCTTTGAAGTAAAGGGACCGCAGACAGCAGCTGTGCAGAACGGCAAGGTTCTATGGAACGGAAAAGAGTACTCCGAACTTATGTTTACACCTAAGGGTGTGGGTACATTCTGGCTGCGTGGTGTTACCATTGGCGTAAACTTCCATTGGGAGCGCAAAGAGGACCAGAAGTTCGGATCGGCACTTAGGATAATTGTAGAGAACGGCAAACTTACAGCAGTGAACATAATTGGTGTGGAGGATTACCTTACAAGTGTAATCTCAAGCGAGATGAGTGCAACTGCAAGTGAGGAGCTGCTCAAGGCCCACGCTGTAATTTCAAGAAGCTGGCTTCTTGCGCAGATAGAGAAGAACAAGGAGATTGTTGCTGCAAATGCAGATTACTGTGCCTGCACACAGACAGAGGATGAACTTGTGAAATGGTATGACAGGGAGGACCACGTGAACTTTGATGTTTGCGCTGATGACCACTGCCAGCGTTACCAGGGACTTACAAGAGCTTCAACAGAGAAAGTGAGGAAAGCAATTGATGCAACCTGGGGAGAACTCCTTATGGATGGCAGCAAGATATGTGATGCGCGTTTCTCAAAATGTTGCGGAGGAGTGTTTGAGGAGTTCCAGAACTGCTGGGAGCCTGTAAAATACTCTTATCTGGTAAAAGTGAGGGACGGAAAGAATCCTCAGGATATTCCCGACCTTACAGTTGAAGAGAATGCCCGTGAGTGGATTCTTGGTTCACCTGAGGCATTCTGCAACACTACAGACCAGAAAATCCTGAGCCAGGTGCTCAACAACTATGATCAGGAGACTGTAAACTTCTACCGCTGGAAACAGGAGTACGGCCAGAAGGAACTTTCTGAACTTATCCTCAGCCGCAGCGGAGTTGATTATGGCAGCATCATTGATCTTGTACCGGTTGAGAGAGGTACAAGCGGCCGCCTTGTAAGGCTGAAGATTGTTGGCAGCAAAAAGACAATGACTATAGGCAAGGAACTTGAGATAAGACGTACACTTTCCACTTCACACCTTTACAGCTCAGCTTTTGTAGTTGAGAAGCAGGGTGAGGAGAATGGAGTGCCTGCAAAATTCATCCTTCACGGAGCCGGTTGGGGCCACGGTGTGGGACTTTGCCAGATAGGTGCTGCAGTTATGGGCGAACAGGGCTACAAATACAGGGAGATACTTCTCCACTATTTTGTAGGTGCCGCAATTGAGAACCGTTATTAATAATAAATTAAACTTAAATAAAATGAGTTCAAAATCAATATCACCTTGGGCGTGGATTCCAACGTTGTATTTTGCGCAAGGTATCCCTTATTTTATTGTGAACACCGTTTCGGTGATGATGTTCACCAAATTGGGCGTTCCAAACGGTGAGATGGCATTCTTTACAAGTCTGCTCTATCTCCCATGGATGATCAAGCCATTCTGGAGCCCGTTTGTAGATATTTTCAAGACAAAGAGATGGTGGACAGTTACAATGCAGTTGCTTATGGCAGCAGCATTCATACTTCTTACCGTTACTCTGCCTGTTCCTGAGCAGGAGATGATTGCTTCTGGTACAACACCTATGAGCATGTTCTACATTACACTCATCCTGTTCATCATTACAGCATTTGCTTCAGCTACACACGATATAGCAGCTGACGGTTTCTATATGCTTGCACTCTCTACAGGTGACCAGGCACAGTTTGTAGGTATCCGTTCAACTTTCTACAGACTCTCTTCAATTTTCGGTCAGGGAGTGCTTGTTGCAATTGCAGGTATGATTGAGGCAAAATCGGGAAATATCCCAATGTCGTGGAGAATAACAATGCTTGTTTCTGCAGTTGTATTCACATTGGTTGCATTGTACCATACTTTCATTATACCAAGACCATCTGCTGACAAATCAACTTTGGGTGAGCAGAAGGCTACTGCCGGTGCAATCTTTGCTGAGTTCGGCCGTACATTCAAGACTTATTTTATGAAGAAAGGTGTATGGTTGGCAATCATTTTCATGTTGCTTTATCGTTTGCCTGAGGCATTCCTAATCAAATTGTGCATGCCGTTCCTTGTTGCAAAACAGGAGTTGGGCGGTCTGGGAATGAGTACAGCAAGTGTAGGTATTGCCTATGGTACAATTGGTGTATTGTTCCTTACAATAGGTGGTATCCTTGGAGGTATCTATGCATCAAGGGTAGGATTGAAGAAATCGTTGTGGGTAATGGCTGCCTGTATGACATTGCCATGTATCACTTTTGTTTACCTTGCAATCTGCCAGCCTACAAATCTTGCAATTATCTCAACAGCAATTGCAATTGAGCAGTTCGGTTACGGATTCGGATTTACAGCATATATGCTTTATATGATGTACTTCTCTGATGGTGAGTTCAAGACATCACACTATGCAATCTGTACAGCATTCATGGCTGCAAGCATGTTGTTGCCAGGTATGGTAGCCGGTTATATCCAGGAGGCTATAGGTTATGTAAACTTCTTCTGGATGGTAATGGCCTGCTGTATTGCAACATTGATAGTTACATTCTTTGTAGACAAGAAAGTTGATCCTACATACGGTAAAAAATAGTTGTTGATATGAGAAAATTATATGGAATAGTTGCAGCTCTTCTTGCTTTTGCGGTGATATTGCCATCTTGTGCCGCAGAAGCAGAGAAAGAGTGTGCAAAAGATACAGTTGTAAAGACTGGTATTGATGTGCTCCAGTCAAACGGGTTCAAGCAGTTGCAGGGTAAGAAGGTAGGCCTTGTAACAAACCCAAGCGGTGTAAACAGTCAGCTGGTATCTACAGTTGATATACTTGCAAATGCACCTGGTGTTGAACTTGTTGCCCTTTATGGACCTGAGCATGGAGTGAGGGGGGATATTCACGCAGGTGACAAAGTAAGTGATGAGGTTGATCCAAAAACAGGCATTCCTGTATATTCATTGTATGGAAAGACCCGCAAACCAACCCCTGAGATGTTGAAGGATGTAGATGCAATTGTCTATGACATCCAGGACAACGGTTGCCGTTCATTCACTTTCATCAGTACACTTGGCCTTCTTATGGAGGCTGCTGCTGAGAATGGCAAAGAGGTTATTGTATTGGACAGACCTAATCCTCTTGGCGGAAACAAGGTTGAAGGAAACATTGTGGAGCCTGGCTATTTCTCTTTTGTAAGCCAGTTTGAGATCCCTTACCTGTATGGCCTTACAGTAGGTGAACTTGCTGTAATGCTCAATGAGGAGGGTATGCTCAAAGGTGAGAAAGGGACAAATGATACAATTGTAAAATGCAACCTTACTGTAGTTCCTATGGAGGGATGGAGCAGGGATATGGTATATACAGATACAAGACTTCCTTGGGTACTTCCTTCCCCTCATATGCCACAGGCTGAGACTTCATACTATTATCCTGCAACAGGTATCCTTGGAGAACTTGGCTATATGTCAATTGGAGTAGGATATACACTTCCTTTCCAGATGGTGGCTGCCCAGTGGATCAACTCTGCTGAGTTTGCAGATGCATTGAACGCATTGGCACTTCCTGGTGTGAAGTTCAGGCCTATAAATGTGAAACCTTTCTACTCTGTAGGCAAAGGTGAGAATATGGGCGGTGTACAGATCTACATTACAGATTATGAGAAAGCACACCTCACTTCAATCCAGTTCTACATAATGCAGGAGATTGCAAGGCTTTACCCCGATAAAGAGGTTATGGCCAATGCAGACAACGGCAGGTTCAGGATGTTCGACCTTGTATCAGGAAGCAACTTCATAAGGGAGAAATTCTCTGAGACAAAACAGTACAAGGATATTGAGGCACATTGGAACAAGGATGTTGAGAGTTTCAAGGAGCTTTCAAAGAAGTATTATATGTACAAATAATCCCAGTACAGACAAAAAAGAATCCTCCCGACAGATCATCGGGAGGATTCTTGTTTTACCAAAGTCATTCGGCAGTCCGATATATCCCCTTTATCCGGTCAAGCAGGTTTATCCTGGTGCTGTCTATCACCTTTGAGTAGACTGGGATATTGGTGTCTTTGTATAGTGCTTTCCCAATCTTGAATTTGAAGTCATCCAGGTTGCCTGTGATGTTTATCCCCATCCTCATAGGGATAGGGGATTTCAGTACGGATATGTGGTAGTTGAGGTTCATATCCATATCCTGTTTCCCGCTTATTGCAGTGGTATAGCGGTCCATCTTCATTATGAAGGGGAATATCTCTATCTGATTGTCGTTTATGGCAATCTCAACTGCAATGCTGTCTACAAGGTTCCTCTCCCTGTTCTTGAATTTCATCATTTTGGCAATTTCGGCAAATGTCTCACCATCCAGCAATACAAGGCTGTCTCCCTTTATCCTTGCAACACCTTCAATAGTAGGGAGCATAAAGTTCATATTGGTGTCTATCTGTGAAGTTGCCGCTATCTGGCAGTTTATAATGCCTTCAAAAGATTTGAGCATAGGGAGCAGGGTGTCCATTCCGGGGTATAATCTTATGAACTCACCCATATCCATATCCTTGAACTGCAGGTCAAAACCCACAGCAAGATTATCCCTGCTCCTTGTCCTGTAGAAAGCATTCAAATCCATCGCCCCTGCAGAGGTGGTGGCGTTGAAGTCCATAATCTGAAGGCATCTGTCTCTGGAATTAATTTTCCCTTTGGCGCTGTGAAGTGTTATTGAGGAGTATATTCCATATTTTACATTCATATCAAGTTCGGCATCAATGTTTTTGGGAATTACAATGAGTGCCATTTTGCTTAGGGTGTCGCCTCCTTCAAGGGCTACCATCTCTTCCATTTCCTCTTCGCTTGCTGCCAGGATAAGGGTATCCTTCTCCCTCTGCTTGTCTGCAAGATATTCTTCTCCCATTGCTGAAGCTTTTGCCAGTTCGTTGAAATTGAGGGTGTCTGCGTCAACACTCATTTTTACCCTTATCCTGCTTCCCCTCGAAAGTGCCCCCTTTATGCCGCTTACATCTCCTGATACCTCAAATGATGAGTGCCCGCTCTGTATTCTGGCTTTATCTATGGCAATGCGGTTCATGTCAAATGACATATGTGGGGATTCTATCCTTGTCCTCAGCGGGAAGGCCGGTGTGGCAATCCTCATCATATCTGCATTCAGGCTGCCGGATGCATCCCATCTGTTCAGCAGATACAGGAGGCCTTTGTCGGTGAGGCGGAAATTGTAGTCATCTGTTGCAAAATCGTCGGGAGAAAAGTTGCTCCTCTGCAGTTTCCTCCTCTCCTGTATCCAATGGCTCAAAAGGGAGTCACGAGGGATTTCAGGGTAAATTATCTGCAGTGAGTCTGCAAGGCGTGACATCCTCTGTTCCCTCTGTTTTGCCTGTGCATCGTTCCGGTTGGCCTGCAGGGCAAATGAACCTCCTGTTATGGTTAAAAAATTCACATCCTGCCTTAGCATAAGCCTGCGGTTGCTGGATGAAAGGTGTATTGAAGGGATTGAGAAATCTCCCTTGTATGGCAATATGCTGAATGTGTTCTGGGAACCGCTTATTCTCAGATGTGTTGAGTCTGCTCCCGAGAGGGAGAACAATCTGGCAGTAAGTGTGCCGTTGAACGGTTTTACATTCTTGGAAAGTGTGTCAAACAGGGATGCTTCATTGTGGCCGTTGAATCTGATATCCCTTCCCCTTATAAGCAGCGAGTCTGCATATTTTATATAGGTGGAGTCTATTATTATGTTCAGCCCTAACATTTTTGTTCCCAATGCTATTGCCGTATCCCTGGTGTTCTTGCCGGAACCTGCATAGAGCCTGCCTCCGTATATGTTGCACTGTATGTTGCGTGACGGTATTCCAAATTCCACATCATCTGCGGTGAAATCTGCCTTCAATCCGGCCTTGCCCAGGCTGTATGGAGTAAGATGGCTGAGACGTGAATTTATCTGCATATTGGCATCTATATCCCCTTTTCCATAAATGTCTGTCCCTTCCGGGAGCATCCTTATAAGGGAATCGAGGCTTATTGCCCCTTTCATTTTCATGTTTATATGGGGATCTCCCATAAGGGAGGTTATTTTGCCCCCTGCATCCAGCAATATGCCGTCACCGTCTATAAGCATTTCATTTATTTCCAGCCTTGTGGAATCCGGAGCATCCGGACGGTAATATAACTGTGCGTCAAGATGCAGGTCCTTTATCTTCTCCTTTTTTCCTTCAATTGAGATATGGCTGTGGGGTATCCTTATCTTTATATCTGCAGAAGGGAAGATTCCGCCAACGGGGTCGTATGTGCCGCAAATCCTGGATTCTGCAGAAATCCTGGTGTTTGTCTGTATCTTCTTTATCTGAGGTATGATTGCTTTTGGCACGTGCTTGAGGAATTCTTCAAGTGGGAACTCCTCTATTGCGGCATACAATGAATCTGTGTGTGGCCCTTCCGGTGTAAGGGCAACAGTGCCGTCCATTACAACAGGAATCTGTGCAATTGTAATTCTGAGGCCATCAAATCCTATGGATTTTCCACCTCTTCCCCATTTTATAATGCCGTTTATATCCAAAGGAATGTTCTCTGCTACAGGATGCCTGGCTATCCTTATGTTTGTTCTGGTTTTTGCATCCACCTCTACAGCACCCTTGCCGGATGAGACCAGATTGAGGGTGTCAATGGCAAAGCGAAGACTTGCCCTGTTGGCCCTTGAGAGAATCTCCCTGTTTTTCCCGGATAGAGAATCCGGTATAGCGGCGTTTGAGGCAACCAGGCCTGAGAGGTATTTCTCCACTCCCCCCTGGGTTACCGCAACGTTAAGCCTTGAGAAATTACCCTCCCTTATCCTTGCTCTCTTCAGATCGTTGGTGAGCCTTCCCTTAAGGTTGAGGGAATTCATTGAGAGTGAAGCCCTCAGGTCATCCTTGCGGCTGTCAAATGTAAAGCGTCCACGGTCTGTTACAGCAATGTGCCTTACATTAATGTTAAATGAGAATTCTTCACCAGTGCTGTTTGCCTGTACATGCAGTGTGTCAGGCTCCGTTTTGAGTATATCCCAGTTGGCTTTCCCCTCTTTTGAGACATATGCATATACTTTGGGCGATGATATCATCACTCCGTGTATGTCAATCTGGTTGAAGAGAAGTTTTGCCGGGTTGAACAGGAATGTGAACCTGCCGAATGAAAGCAGGGTATCGGCCCTTTGGGGGGCATTGTCCACTTTTGATACTATATGCCCATCTTCAAGGTCAACTCCAATATACGGGAAATGTGAGAATGTGGCAAGATTCACCTTACCTATGTGAACCTGGGCATTAAGGAACTTGTCAGACACTTTGGTTACAAGCCCGGCTATCCGGCTGTCGGGAATAAAAAACTCAAGCCCTGCCAGAAGCAGTATGAATGCCGCAATCAGGGAAGCGGTGGTTATCCACAGGTATTTGAACAGTCTCTTCAGTTTCATTGGTGTAAATTTTTCTAAAATTATAATTTTTTTTGGAGTTATATTTGCTGAATGAAAATTATTCTGGTTACAATATATCTTTTGGCAATATCGGTTGTATCTTCTTCCGCGCAGGAACCGCTGTATGCCGCTGCACCTACAAAGGATTTCCTTCTTGGAAAGACACACTTTGCAGAGGATACAAATTTTGTGCTCATCGGGAGCGGATACACAACATTGCTCCCTCCAAACAACTATATACAGAAACAGACATACCAGGCTTTCCTTAAAATGAGGGAGGCTGCACTTGCGGATGGTATTGAACTGTATGTTACATCTGCCTCAAGGAATTTCTGGATACAGAGGATAATCTGGGAGGAGAAATGGGCGGCAAGCAAGGTTGCTGCCGGTGCCGCAAGGGCAAGGGATATTCTCAAGTACAGTTCAATGTGTGGCACATCCCGCCACCATTGGGGCACCGAACTTGATTTCAATACACCAAAAATGAAGTTCTGGAACTCTCCTCAGGGGGAGAAGACATACCGTTGGCTCTGCGATAATGCACATAAGTACGGGTTCTACCAGCCCTATACTGTAAAAGGAGAGGGTGGGCGCCGCCATGGTTACAATGAAGAAAAATGGCATTGGAGCTATTATCCGTTGGCCAACATCTATATGCAGCAGTACAGGTGGAAGATAAAGGAAAAGGACCTGAAAGACTTCCTTGGTGAGGAGTATGTCCAGGCCCTTAAGATTATAGAACACTATGTGTACGGAGTTGCTACCCCTCCAGAAGCTTGAACCTCATTCTCCATCTGCCCGGTTCACCCTCTTGCTCCGCAGGGGTGAAGTCTGCACTTATAATTTTGAAAGGGGCAATTTCTGATGTGTTCTGCACGTGGTCGCCGGCGCAGGCGCACGCATCATAATCCCCAACCCTCACAATTCTCAACGTATCAGTGGCATTGGCCGGCAGTTTGCTCAGATCCACAATCTCCGCAGCCTGGGCCTGGGTCATATATTCAACTGTAACAGGGAGATTCTTCCCGATAACTTCATTCACTGCAGTTTCAATTGCAGCAACCTGCTCCTGAGTGGGCTCTGCCTGCAGGAGGTAGTCGCATTTGCTCTTTTTCCTCTCTATATGGGCATTTCTTGAACGGGGGCATCCGAACATCTTTACCATTGTGGCATTGAGTATATGCTCTGCCGTATGCATAGGAGGGTACTCCTTTTTGTTGTGGTCATTTATCTGCGGTTGTTCCATATTTTGCTATATTTGTAAATACGAATTTACTTAAAAATTTAAAATATGGAAAATACTGAAATTAAAACAACCGGTTTGCCGGAGAATGCGGCAAGGGAACTGAGACCGGGTGAGAAGTATGAGCCGATACTTTCACCAATGAAGGTTTATCCCGAGGTGAATGCCTGGAGTGTTTCCCTGGGTCTGGTGATGACAATCATTTTCTCGGCTGCCGCCGCATATCTCGGTCTTAAGGTGGGTCAGGTGTTTGAGGCTGCAATTCCTATTGCAATCATTGCAGTGGGATTATCGGGAGCATTGAAGAGAAAAAATTCTTTGGGTGAGAATGTGATCATACAGTCAATAGGAGCCTGTTCCGGTGCAATTGTGGCTGGTGCCATATTCACACTCCCTGCATTATATATCCTGCAGGCAAAATATCCGGAACTTACAGTTGATTTCTTTAAAGTGTTTATGAGTTCGCTCCTTGGCGGTGTGCTGGGAATACTTTTCCTCATCCCTTTCAGAAAGTATTTTGTGAGCGACATGCACGGAAAATATCCGTTCCCGGAGGCTACAGCAACCACACAGGTGCTTGTAAGCGGTGAGACCGGAGGAAACGGCGCAAAACTGCTGCTTGTGAGCGGTCTTATTGGTGGTATCTATGATTTCATAGTTTCAACTTTTGGCTGGTGGGCTGAGACTTTCACCACAAGAGTGCTTCCGTTTGGTGAGGCAATTGCAGACAAGGCAAAGCTGGTGCTCAAACTTAATGTGGGCGCAGCCGTCCTTGGTCTCGGATATATAATAGGACTCAAATATGCGTTTATAATCTGTTGCGGCTCTTTCCTTGTATGGTTCTTCATTGTCCCTGTCCTCAATCTCTGTTTCGGTGCTGAGGGAGTTACAATCCTTGGTACTGAGTTTGCCAATATGGGTGCAATGAGTGCAGAGGAGATTTTCTCCAATTATGCACGCCATATAGGTATAGGCGGCATTGCGGCAGCAGGTGTTATAGGTATCATAAAGTCATCGGGAATAATAAAATCTGCCTTTGGATTGGCGGTACAGGAGTTTGGAGGAAAGAAAGGTGATGCAGCACAGGTGGCAAGGACCCAGAGGGACATCTCAATGAAGATTATTGTGTTTGGCATTCTCCTTACCCTTGCAATCACATTCCTGTTCTTCCAGTTTGGTGTGGTGCATAATATCAAACATGCTGTGATAGCACTTGTAACTGTAGGTGTTATTGCATTCCTGTTTACAACGGTGGCTGCAAATGCAATTGCTATTGTGGGTACAAACCCTGTTAGCGGAATGACTCTTATGACCCTTATACTTGGTTCTGTAATTCTTGTGGCAAGCGGCCTTACCGGTACAGCAGGCATGACAGCTGCCCTTGTAATTGGCGGTGTTGTATGTACAGCCCTTTCGGTTTCGGGAGCATTCATTACAGACCTTAAGATAGGCTATTGGATTGGAACCACCCCTGCAAAGCAGGAGAGCTGGAAATTCTTGGGAACATTGGTTGCCGCAGCTACCGTTGGCGGAGTTATGATGGTACTCAATGATACATACGGATTTACAGGCCCTGATGCCCTTGTTGCCCCTCAGGCTAATGCAATGGCAGCGGTAATTGAGCCTCTTATGAGCGGTGGGAATGCCCCTTGGTTCCTTTATGGTGTGGGAGCAGTCCTTGCTGTAGTGCTTACCGCATTCAAGGTTCCGGCACTGGCTTTTGCCCTTGGTATGTTCATTCCACTTGAACTTAACCTCCCTCTTCTTGTTGGTGGAGGTATAGCATGGTATGTAGGAAGCAGAAGCAAGGATGAGAGCGTGAATAAGGCCCGTACAGAGAAGGGTACTCTTCTTGCCAGCGGCTTTATTGCAGGTGGTGCCCTTATGGGTGTTGTGAGTGCAATAATGAGGTTCTGCGGTGTGAATCTTCTTGCTGATACATGGCAGGAGTCTGCGGGAGCACAGTATGTTGCAATACTTGCGTATGTGCTCATTATAGCATATCTCATTTATGCGTCACTTAAAGAGGACAAGAAGAAATAGTTTCATTTGATTCCGCTTATGGTTGAAGGAAATTTCATAATGGCTTTTTTGCTCACCCTTTTTGCCGGTATGGCTACCGGTATAGGTGGGGCAATAATACTGTTTGTAAAGCGGTTCAGCCCAAAATTCCTCTGTGCCACGCTGGGATTCTCTGCAGGTGTTATGATATTGATTTCACTGGTAGAGCTGTTCCAGGAGGCAAGGGAAGCCCTTTCCCTTGAGTTTGGGGAGAATTTGGGGCTATTCTACACATTGCTTTCATTCTTTGGAGGTATGGCAATAATAGCCCTTATAGACAACCTGGTGCCAAAAGAGAGCAACCCCCACGAGGTGAACTCAATGACAATTCAGGTGCATGATGAGGCAGTTGGAGTTCAGAAGGCTGTAATTTCATTTGCAGATGAAGAACCTCTTCCCGACAAATCTTCACCTGTTCAGGATGGGAAGAAAGGGGGAAAGCTCCTCCGTCTGGGAATCCTTTCTGCACTGGTAATTGCCGTGCACAACTTCCCGGAGGGACTTGCTACCTTCATAAGTGCAATGGATAATGTGGAACTGGGAGCCAGCATTGCTTTTGCAATTGCACTGCACAATATCCCTGAGGGGATTGCGGTTGCCATCCCTATATACTATGCCACCCAGAGGAAGGGGAGGGCTGTAGGTTACGCAACACTGTCGGGAATAGCAGAGCCTCTTGGAGGTGTGTTGGGGTATCTGGTGCTCCGCTCTGTCCTTACCCCATCTTTGCTGGCCTGCGTTCTGGCACTGGTTGCAGGTATTATGGTTTATATCTCCCTGGATGAACTGCTCCCTACGGCTGAGAGTTACGGGCAGCACCATATTGCCATTATTGGTGTGATTTCGGGGATGGTATTCATGAGTTTCGGTTTACTTTTATTTTAGAATATTATGGAAAAGATATTGGACAGATTTTTAAGATATGTGGCTGTAGAGACCACTTCAAATGATGAGAGTGATTCCCAGCCAAGTTCTGCCTGCCAGCTTGACCTTTTGAGGATGCTTGCAGATGAGCTGAATGCAATGGGGGTGAAGGCCACTCTTGATGAGTGGGGCTATGTTATGGCAACAATCCCTTCAAATATAGATAAAGAGGTGCCTGCAGTGGGTTTCATAGCACACGTAGATACCGCACCGGATGCAAGCGGAAAGGATATAAAGCCGCGCATAGTTGAGAATTACGACGGTGAGGATGTAGTGCTGAACCAGGAACTGGGAATAAAGATACCTGTTTCTGATTTTCCTGAAATAAAACAATATAAAGGGCAGACACTTGTTGTTACAGACGGTACAACATTGTTGGGCGCAGATGACAAGGCCGGTGTGGCTGAAATTATGAATGCCGTACAGTATGTTGTGGAGCACCCTGAGTTCAAGCATGGGGAGATAAAGATTGGCTTTACTCCGGATGAGGAGATAGGAAGAGGTGTAGACAAGTTTGATGTGGAGAAGTTCGGGGCCAAATATGCCTATACAATGGATGGAGGGCAGATAGGGGAACTGGAGTACGAGAACTTCAATGCTGCTTCAGCAAAGATACATATCCAGGGAAGGAATGTGCATCCGGGGTATGCAAAGGATAAAATGATAAATGCCATAATAATTGCAATGGAACTGAATGGTATGCTTCCTGTACAGCAGAGACCTGAATATACATCGGGTTATGAAGGATTCTTCCATATAGTGGGGATTTCCGGTGCGGTAGAGCAGGCTTCGGTTTCATATATAATAAGGGACCACTCTATGGAGAAGTTCCAGCAGAAGAAAGCCCTTATGCAGGAGGTGGTGGCATTCATCAATGCCAAATATGGCGCCGGTACGGCAACACTCGATATGAAGGACCAGTATTATAATATGAGGGAGCAGGTGGAACCGCACTATCATATTATAGAGAAGGCAATGAAGGCAATGGAGATGGCCGGCATCAAGCCTGTTGTACAGCCTATACGTGGCGGTACAGACGGCGCAAGGCTTTCATTCATGGGGCTCCCTTGCCCTAACATTTTTGCCGGCGGGCACAATTTCCACGGTAAACTGGAGTACCTGCCGCTGCAGAGTATGGAAAAAGCATCGGAGGTTGTATTGAATATAATAAGTCTCTATGCAGAATAATGAAAAAAGAGGGCTGCGGCCCTCTTTTTTCATTTCTTGTTGTCTATAAGTTCAAGTGCTTTTTCCGGAGCATCGGTGGTTATGAAATCCACCCCAAGACCAATCATCTTCTGCATCATTTCCTCCTTGTTCACAGTCCAGACATTTACAATCATTCCAAGATTGTGTGCCTCCTTAACCCATTCCGGGTGCTGCTCAAAGTTGGAGTAATGGTAATCCAGACCCATAATGCCCATATCCTTGAGCTCTTTTGGAGGAATTTTACCGTTAAGGTATTGTACCATACAGCCGGGCATCATCTGTGCCAACTGCCTGCAGGCTTCCAGACTGAATGAGATGAACTCAACCTTATCTTCCAATTTCATCTTCTTTACCATCTCCACAGATTTCCTTACAGCCTCATTCTCCCTTTCTCCTGCCGGATGCACCTTAAGTTCAAAGATGAGTTTTATATCCCCTTTTTTCCCTTGTTTGAGGTATTGTTTAAGGGTTGGCACCTTCTCCCCATTCTTGAGCCTTACCTTTTTCACCTCTTTATATGTGGCCTTCTGCACATCCGGAATACTCTCCAACTTTGGGCCGTGGCTTACCACCATAACACCATCTGCAGTCATATTCACATCAAACTCGCTGCCGTAAACAGGAATGTCCTGTGCAGTTTTCAGGGCGGTCAATGAATTCTGTGCATTATCGGGAGTATCCCAATATCCCCTGTGGGCAACAACCTTTGTGTTCTGGGCTCCTGCTGCCACTGCAATCAGAAGGAGTGTTGAAATCAAAAAACTTTTCATATTGTTGTGTGTTTTTATATGCTCAAATATACAATTCTTCCCGATAAAATCCAGACTTGACATCTGATTTAAGGGGCTTGGAAGGACAATTTGAGTGGAATTTTGGATAAAAAGCAACTTTTTTTGAAAATTTTTGCAGAAAAATTTGGAACTTCAAAAAAAGTCCTTACCTTTGCAACCCGTTTGAGAAACAACGGACAGTTCATTGAAGTATTGAGAGAGAAAAGATAGAGGTAAAAAATCAGAAATAGATAGTCTGTAAAATCGAAAGAAATTAGGGACTACTTTTTCATAGAGCAAGAAATAACGTATCTGCGTAAGAAATTGCGTAGGTATGATTCACAACAAGAGAAGTTACAAAGGGCGAACGGAGGATGCCTTGGCTTCTGGCGGCGATGAAGGACGCGGTAAGCTGCGAAAATGTGCGGGGATCTGCAAACAGGATTTGATCCGCACGTATCCGAATGGGACAACCCGGCAGGTTGAAGGCCTGTCACTCAGAGATGAGAGCCAACGCGGAGAACTGAAACATCTAAGTATCCGCAGGAAAAGAAAGAAATATCGATTTCCAGAGTAGTGGCGAGCGAAATGGAAACAGCCTAAACCGATGTTGTTGCGGCAATGTCGGGGTTGTAGGACCGGCCATAAGATTATCATGATTGAACTGGAACGTTCTGGAAAGTTCGATCATAGAGGGTGATAATCCCGTACAGGTAAGATTATGATGACAAGGCCGGCACCTGAGTAGGGCGGGACACGTGAAATCCTGTCTGAATCCGCGGGGACCATCCCGCAAGGCTAAATACGACCAGAAGACCGATAGTGGACCAGTACTGTGAAGGAAAGGTGAAAAGCACCGTGAACAACGGGGTGAAAAAGAACCTGAAACCGTTCGCTTACAAGCGGTCGGAGTCCCGCGAGGGATGACGGCGTGCCTTTTGCATAATGAGCCTACGAGTTACTTCTCACCGGCGAGGTTAAGCACTTCAGGTGCGGAGCCGAAGCGAAAGCGAGTCTGAACAGGGCGCTTAGTCGGTGGGAGTAGACGCGAAACCTTGTGATCTACCCTTGGCCAGGTTGAAGGAACCGTAACAGGTTCTGGAGGACCGCACCAGTTTCCGTTGAAAAGGATTTGGATGAGCTGAGGGTAGGGGTGAAAGGCTAATCAAACTGGGAGATAGCTCGTACTCCCCGAAATGTCTTTTGGGACAGCCTCGATTTAGCTTGCATGAGGTAGAGCTACTGATAGGATGCGAGGGCTTCACCGCCTATCAAATCCTGACAAACTCCGAATGCGTGCAAGTGATGATCGGGAGTGAGTCGCCGGGTGCTAATGTCCGGTGGCGAGAGGGAAAGAGCCCAGACCAACAGCTAAGGCCCCCAATGGTGTGCTAAGTTGATAGAACGATGTTCGGTTGCCTAGACAGCTAGGATGTTAGCTTGGAAGCAGCTATTCATTTA
>JAGAKR010000027.1 GCA_017625535.1 Bacteroidales bacterium
CATAATTTTCATAGAATTGCGTAAATTCACCAAGGATTTGGATGATATTTCTCCCGACAATATGCAGGAAGTATTCATCCACTGCCTGAAAAACATGCACCGGCACAAAAAGCAGCCTGAAACACTCCAACAACCTATATGTAACAGGCTCTTTGAAGCGGCAAGGTTTGCAGCCATGAACAAACAGGAAAGACAAGCATATATAAGCATGATGAACACAGAAAGAGATCTACGCAACCAACTGGACTACGCCTTATCTGAAGGACTGGCCAAAGGTATGGCGCAAGGTATGGCGCAAGGAATGGCACAAGGCGAAGCAAATGCCAAGGCCGCTATTGCAAAGGCCATGAAAAATAAAGGCATAGACACTGCTACAATATCAGAATGCACCGGTATTCCAATTGAAGAAATTGGGAAACTTTAACTTCAACATTTATGGAGCTGGGCAAGATTTGATGACATTTTCTGCCAAGGCTTTACGGAATCAATACTCCGTCCGGGAAATGATATATTTTCCCGAACGGAGTATCTTTTTTGCACCAGTAGGTTCGGGGAAGAGGGTGTTTTCCCGAACAGAGTATCTTTTTTTTGCAGTTTGGTTCGGGAAAATGGGTGGTTTCCCGAACACTATCCTATTATCCTATGAAGTATATCAATATACAACCATATATCTGATTACTGTACAATAAGCTTGTTCACTATTACCGCTTCATCAGATTTTACCGTTGAGTTGTTCGATGTGTTTGTAAATGTATACATAAACGTTTTGCCCTTTCCCAATGATTCAAATGATACTGCATTAATAGTTACCCCATCAGTCATATTTACCTCATTACCATTTAAATCCACTACACTTGGCGTTTCATCATATTTCCAACTCCAATCGGCATTTTCCTCAAACTTCCATGTACCTGCCGGCAAAAGGACAATTGTTCTAACACCACCATCACCCTTTTGTGAATCATTTACACAAGGAAATGAGATAGTCCTATAAGGATACCATACGCCATCCTTTTTATACGAAATATTGAATACAGCACTTTCTCCAACCTGCAATCCTTTCTTTATAAGGGTAACATAATACAAATCATACCCCAGTGCCAAACAAATATATTTATCATCATATGTTATACTGTTGAGCTCATTGAATTGGATTTTGTGTATTTGGGACAAATTACTCAATGCCTCTTTATAACGGAATATTTCATTAGAGTGCAAACTGCCACCTATAATTGTTCCCTGTGCATATTTTGTATCTCCGCAGACATAATCCTCCACCCAATACAGCTCGCTTGTTGGGACATTGAACCCCTGCAACTGCATTTTTGAGACATTCGGCAAGACAAGTTTTGTACCAATACCATTTGCATAAATATCATCAGCTGCAAAAGATGCACTGTTCCCATATAACCCCAACGGCTTACCTTGGGCAATATCTAATGTAGAAAACGAGAGTGAAGTATTTTGCGCAAGATACACGCCACCTCCTACTCCTTTATTATTTGAATCATTATCATAAGCTGTTGTCTGCGTATCCGGCATACCCGATGCAGTATTGCCTGTTATAAGGCCACCTGCATATGCCATACTTGTGGTTCCTTTACCGTCATTAAACAGATATGCTCCTCCGCCATTGGTTGCAGTATTATTGGTTAAAGTGGTACCTGTAGCAGTAAGATTTATATTTCCATGCACACAAATTCCTCCTCCATACAAAGCCTTGTTTCCAACAAAGGTGCCTCCAGTAAAAGTTACAGCCTTTTGCCCTCCATCTTCTTCGTTTACCACATACAAACCTCCCCCATAAGTTTCCGCACTATTCTTTTGTATAAAGCTCTCATTACCGCTCACTGTTATAGTTCCATTTTTCAAACAGATTCCGCCTCCATTTGCAGCAGAATTATTTGTAATATTTCCCATAGTCATAGAAATGGAACCACTTTCCAATGTTACTCCACCACCATTCCCTCCTGCTATATTGCCACTTATATGACCAGACGAAACAGTTAAACTTCCCTGCACAATAAAAACTCCGCCACCATTACCACCGGTATTGAAATCACCGGATGCAGCAATTCCACGTGCTGTATTTTCAGAAATCATCACATTACCCCCAATAGTCATATTGCACACACCTACCTCTTGTGAAATACCACCTCCATGACCTGCAAAATTACCTCTAATCTGGGCTGTCCCTTGCAATTTCACAGTAGCTCCTTCTCCTCCATAAGCATTAACATTAATACCCCCACCATACCTCCTGGCATAATTGCCTGAAATGGTTCCTCCACCAAAAGTAATTAATGAACTTTGCACATAAATGCCTCCTCCGTTACCGGTACCGCCATTCCCTATTGCGTGATTACCCGTAATACTGGCACTCCCTTCCACCTGTAAAGAAGAATTATAATAAGCCATAATTCCACCGCCCGAACCACCAATATTTCCACTTATCTCTCCTCCCGACATTGTAAACGAAGCCTTTTCAATAATTTTTGCCTCATCAGAGTAGTCATATTGATCATTACCATTGGAATCAAAATCAATATCCCTTCCTTCAATACAAATTCCACCACCCAATGCAGCATTTGATGCCATTATCTCAGATAAAGAATAATCCGGCACTCCCTGCCATATAACAGGACTATTATTGGAAATTCCAGTAATAGGAACATTATTTGTTATATAACCGCCTGTCATACTCACAATACCTTTTGAGAAAACGCCACACCCTGTAGAACTGGCCTTGCAACCATCAACCACCGCATTTTCTGAGAGTACAAACCTGTTCCTGCCACCAATAGTTGGATATGCAGCTGCATCTACATAAACTCCTCCACCTCTATGAGTTGCCAAGCAATTCTGAATCTTTGCACTACCGCTCATATTCAATCCTTTCCCCTCTTCAACATCTGAAACCGTTGTACCTCCTGCCAAAAAAACGCCACCACCTCTAAATGCATTGCAATTTGAAATAGTTCCGCCACTAAAATTGAATGTTCCACCAGCCTGCACATACACAGCCCCGCCATATTGTTTTATAAACTTCTGAGCCAATGTATTATTACTATAATGTTTGTCTATATCAAAACCACAATCTGTAATTGTTCCTCCAGTCATATTAACAGTACCGGTAGATGAGATAAAAATGGCCGGTCCAAAACTCTCAGACAAATCTGGTGGATTTAATGTTATACTCCTTTCAAAACCGGTAATAGTTCCAGACTCAAAGGTAAGGGTACCTTCTACCTCTATTGCACTTCTTGTGCTGTGCTTACCAACAAGTTGCCCAGTT
The DNA here is from genome assembly GCA_017625535.1 of Bacteroidales bacterium. Taxonomy (GTDB): domain Bacteria; phylum Bacteroidota; class Bacteroidia; order Bacteroidales; family UBA932; genus Egerieousia. The sequence continues at coordinate 3,296 of JAGAKR010000027.1, forward strand.
CCTTTAACAGCTCCTCCAACAATAGTTTTACCATCCGCCACTTCCACATCCCAAATATACAAATGAGCCCCCGCCCTTACATCAAATAAAGGGTAGTCGGATCCCTTTAAAATCAGCTTATGACCATTCAAATTAAATACAGCTGTACCAGACAAAAGGATGAATGTATTTTCTATAGTAATATCACTCTCCAGTCTGTAACAAGTAACATTACTTAAAGAATAACCACTCCCATTAGCCCAACTGCTCGAGCTTAGCACATGTTCTTGCTGTATAGTTACCTGTCCATTAACTCTGGCCGCACCCAGTAATAAAAGACAGATTACTGCCACCATATATTTCAGACCTTTCATAAACTCAAAATTTACTCATTCTTCCTACTGCTTAACACCTTCCACAAACCATCCCGAACTGCTATCCAGCCCCCATGGCCATGATACCTTCCCCAACTCACTGGCAATTACAGCCTGCACCATAACATTCAACTGCAATTTTGCATTTGCAACAGGAGGAACCGCTGTTACAGTATAACTCTCAAACAAAGGTACAGCAGGCAATTGGCCTGGTGCCAACTGATATTTGTAATAATAAAATCCATCATCCTCATTCAGTTTCCAATGCTCATTCCATCCGGCCCCATAAACAAACTCCCCATCTGTTTCTTTCCAATCTGCCACAATATACTCATCACTGCCACTCTCAAATATCCAGTATCCAATCACAGCAGACCTTATATAAGAATAAGCCAACCCTTTATTGGTCATCTTCAGATTATCCTTTACCGCCCCGTTCACATCATCTGTAATATCAATATCCACCTCCTCTGGGATTGAAATAGAATAAACATATTTCTTGTCTGCCACCCACTCATCCGTAATATCTTTAATAGGTTTGGACAAAGTATATTCAACCCCATCAACAGAAAAACACACCTCAAAAGCAGCATCCACAGGCAGTACTTGTGGCACTACCATAAATGTCTGCCCGGCTGTATTCAAATCATTCTCCTTAACCAGATATGTTCCTTCAGAACCATTTACCAAAACATTAAAATTCTGTTTGAATAATTTTTTCTCACTCTGTCCGCTCCATGTAAAAACAAGAATATCATTCTCTTCCGCATCTTTTCCCTCAACAAAACTGCAGGAGCCGTTAGAATAAATACCATTTAGGGCAATATGTTTTATAACAACATTCTTGGGCATAGTTCCCACCTTAAAACAAATGGCAGAAAAAGCATGATGAAAACCAAGAGCCACAGTACCTCCGTTTTTTGTTTTATTGGTAGCAATAGCATATACATAATCCGGCAAAATTGTAGCATCATTCCCATCTGTAGCATCTACCGGCATAGAATACTCAAATGAGGCGGTCCACTTGGCATCCGAAAAAACAAAATTCCCGTCTGCAACCTTAGCCGACACAGGAGCATACGCCAAAAAATTAAGGGCATCCTCTGGCGGCCAATAACGGTTTGTAGATGCTGCATTAACCTGCACCTGATCATCCGCAAAATAAACCGTTCCATCATTCAGCTTAGCAGAAACCCAAAACTCAGAAAGCACATTTCCGCTTCCCGACGGATCCACTATAGGGGCACCTTTTGTTCCTGCAGCAGAGCTGTCTGCCCCTGTAGTCCACTGCACAGAATTGTTTTGCTCAGAAACAGAAAGATAAATGGAATCCTCTCCAAAAGCACAAAAAAACTGGGAACTGTTGCCACTGCCCACTGCAGAAGAGGCCACATCCGCACCCTTTGTAACAAAACCCTTATCCACAGCCACGCCAAATGCAATTTTATCGCTATCCAGCAAAACCGGCTCCGGCTCCTCCATAACGCACGAAACCGCCATTACCGTTGCCACAGCAACCGCAACACAAGTCCTTACAACACCCCAATAATCTCTCTTTGCCATTTTATCTCATTTAACTCTCAAATTTCCCATAACACCCACAAATTTCCCCACACAAAAATTAGTAACCGGAAGGGGACATTCAACCCCTCCCGGCTGAAAAATCAGAGTATATTACTCCATCTCAACATCTGAATTACCACCTGCAAATGCATCAAAATCATCCACAGTTACGGTATAACTGATGTCTGATAATACAGGTTGTCCTTGATCTGTATAACCTCCATTACCATCTCCAAACACGAATGTATAGACATATTTCTTACCAGGCTTCCAAGTAGGAGGATTAAGAGCATCTCCAAGAGGCATATAAGCATAACCAGTATGTAATTGGGTACTGCTTGCATCATTATTGCAGATAGTACATTCTACCGCCAAATAAGCTCCATTGCTTGCTGTTCCCAAATTTGCATTGTTTTTATCCCAAGGACTATCCAATTCCTGCGGTAATAGAATCATACTATTTGCAAAATACGATGTATAATTCGTTGATGGCTTTTGGTTGTGCGATTCTTTATATGTCAGAGGTTTCACATCATTAAGAGTTAATTCTACGTCTGTAAAGGCAACCTCATATTCTGCAACAGTTGCTTGTCCACTCCAAGTACCAGCATTAAGCTCAGCATCTGCAGTGTTATCTGTATGCTCAGTATTCTGTGAAGAAGTAGAAGCTAGAGGATATGTGAAAGTTCCGACACTTTTTACACCTCCTACTTTTACACCTGTAACAGTAACTTTAATGTTTTCATTCTCATTTTTAGCTCTAAACTCTATCAAAGAGAGTGCATGACGGAAATTCAAAGCTACAGAGCCATTGTTGTTAACACCTGCATTTACTGCATATAGCATATCCACTTGTTCACCAACTGTTCCATTAACAATATAACCAGTAATGGTTGGAGCACCACTTGTTGTTTTATTAAATGTACCATTGGAACCATCTGGGCCATTTGCAATTGCGTAGAAATCCATAGTATTGTTTGCATCTACTGTAGGCCAATAACGGGTTGGTGTTCCATTCTTGTATGAAACAACTCCGGCATCTGAAACATTCATCTCGTCACCATTTATGTACAAGATTGGTCCTCCACCGCTCACTTTATAATCTGCATATACAGTAAAACCATCCATATAATTGTACGCACAGAAAATTTCTGCTGCCTTAGTAGCATTCTCTGCCACTACACTATACTTGATTTCATCTTGGTTGAGTTGGACCACCTGGTCTTTTGAGCAAGACACCAATGCAGCAAAAGCCAATGCTGCAATAAGTAATGTTTTTTTCATAATCTTTAGTTTTAAATTAGTATTTAGTTGTGTATTATTTGTCTATTGTTTTATTGTTACATAAGTACATCTTCAAATACCTCCTCAAAGTCATCTACCGTAAGTTCCCAGTCGCTGTCATTTCCATCTATTGATACCGGCAAATCCAACCCGTCAATTATTATATGTACCCTACGTTTGTTGGGAGCATTATGTATTTGTTCTGTCACATTAAATTTTTCGCTTCCTTCGCCAAAGTATAGTTTGTCTCCATTTTTCATCCATACATACAACAGCATCTTGTGAGGGGCTGTATTCTGAGTGTGGTGCCCGAATGTAAAGAACTCTCCGGTAATCCTGCAGCTGTCCCGCTCTATATTGGCCTCCAATGGGAGGGTTACACAGTTGGTAAACAGCTCTTCGGAGGCGAGCGTCATTCCTCCTGCCATTCCGCTTAAGGATGCACACATCTGAGTGGCCTTATCCAAGTTCTGCACATTGCGTATCTCGTATGAGTAATGGCACATCAGTTCGTGGGGATATAGGGTAATTACATATTCCTCGCTCTCTACTTGCTGTTGGGTTTTATTCTCATTGTATGGGATACAGGTGTAGCATATCCCGGCATCTGTTATCTCCACATCCAGGGAGGTACAGCCCCATAACATATCGGGAGTAATAACAACTTTTTCTTCATCTGTACCTGAAGCTCTTGGTACTCCTGCCGAACTGCCCAGTACAGGTTCCAGGATGTTTCCTTCTCTGGTATAAGCCCTGTGTTTCTCAAATGAGCCATTTGCAAAGAGGATTGCTTCTGTATCGTTATTGTACGTGAGCACGTGGTATTTGCCTACATTCAATTGTATGTTTCCTCCTTGTGTTCCTTTAAAATCCATTCGGCGGGGATCTCCTCCATCTACCGGATAAAAGAACACACACATTCCTTGCGGATTGGCATCAGGAGCATTCTGCCAGTTGAATTCTACTTTTAGTTTCACTTCGTGCGGGTGGTGCAGGCAGAAATCCTTGTGGGCACACGAGACCAAGAGAAAGGCCATCAATGCCAAAAAGATGCATATTTTCCTCATCTGGCACCTCCTTTACCCTTGTTCACATTCCCGTAACCCAGCAGCCAAACCAATGAAATTTCGGCCTTGGTAGGGCCGAACCAGTGCCTCTGCTTGGTTACCTGCCATACATAACAGTCATCAACAGGGAGATACTCGTGGTATTTGCCACCCATATATCCCAATCCAATGGTAAAATCCAAATTCAATCTCTTCCCGACGGGTTTTGAATAGCCATACTCCACACCCCCGGCATAGTTGGCCTTGTCCCATAGGGTTCCACCCGGCTGGCCGCCCATATAACCCCTGCCGCCTGTCTCAAAGTCATAGGTGAACATCTGTCCGTAAACTCCCAGATGATGCCCGGTTAGGGGTTTCTCCTTGGCTGCCCTGCCGAACCATTTCCTGAAACCAATTTCCCCGCCGTAGATTCTCCAGTACCAGTGCTTCATATCGTGTTTCCACCAGGCATATTCCCAGTTGCCGGTAACGGACCAGTTGTTGCCCAGATAGAACTCCACCCCTATATTTGGTACTGCCACAACATCGTAAAGCAGATTGCTCTTAATTGCCATATAGAACGGGTTGCGGGATTCCTCCTCCTTGATTGGAGGGAATGTATAGGCATAATTTATCGGGATATAAGGATATGAAAGGGCCGGGATTGGCTCTGCCTCCTCCTTCTTCACCTCAAGTTTCACTGCCTCCAGTTTCTCCCACTCTATGGCTATTACAAGGTTGAAACTCCTGAGTACAGGGAAGAATTTGCTGTACATATAACGCCAAGGCTCTCCGTTCCTCAAGTACACCAGGCGTAGTTTTCTTGTTTCTACAAGTTTGCCTTGGGCGTTGGTTACAGTTTCAGGGGAGTTGTCTATAATGGCAAGCGCCTCTTCTTTGTACGGCATATTTGGGTCTGCTTCAACCATACGGCGCAGTTCTGCCCAATTGATGCCCCTGGAATCCTCAACTATCACAGAATCAGGGAGAGCAATATAACTCTTCAGCACATCACGCATCCTGCGGGCCCTGTATTTTGAAAGTCGCTGGTTGAATACCCACGAACCTTCCGGCGAACAGCCTGCTACAATATGTATCTTGGAAATGCGGTTGAATATCTTGTCTGAATGGAATTTCTGGAAACGCTCCACAAATGCCTGCAGCCTCTCTCCGTTACCCTTGTACTGGGGCATCCACGTAGAATAGCCCTGGCGGAAATATACCTCCAGAGTGTCTGTATGCTGCGGTTGTGCCTGCAGCAACTCAAAGGCCATAACGGCCAGGAATATAAGGATTGCTTTCTTCAAAGCCGTGATGTCTTTAGGTGTCAGGGAAACGGACAGCAAAGATAATAAAGTTTTTATCTTACACAACTATTGCTATTTTGTATATTTTTAATAAGGAGTCCCGTTCCAGGCAAACCTTTCTGTTTGGAATGTGAATTTTTGTAAATCATAAAGTTGTACTATATTTGCACCACTTTTACAGAAAACAATCATTTAGAGAAAATTTATATGGCAACTACTGCAGATTTTAAGAACGGTTTGTTCTTCAACTACAATGGCAAACCTTGTCAGTTGATTTATTTCCAACACGTAAAACCAGGCAAGGGTCCTGCTTTTGTAAAAACCAAATTCAGAAACCTTGAGAACGGTAAAATCCTTGAGAACACTTTCAGTGCAGGTGAGAAGATTGAGATCATTACTGTAGAGAGAAGACCTTACCAGTTCCTTTACAAAGATGAGACAGGCTACAACTTTATGCACAATGAGACTTTTGAGCAGATTCACCTTGAGGAGGATTTTGTAGACAATGCAGACCTTATGAAAGAGGGCCAGTATGTAGAGATGATGTTCCTTGCAGATGAGGAGAGATGCCTTACTTGCGAACTTCCTCAGTTTGTTGAACTTGAGGTTACCTACACAGAGCCTGCAGTTAAAGGTGATACCGCTTCTACAAATGCACAGAAAGAGTGTACTCTTGAGACAGGTGCAAGAATCATGGTTCCTTTGTTCATCAACCAGGGTGAGAAAATCCGCGTAAAAGTTGAGGACAGAAGTTACGGTGAGCGTGTAAGGTAATTTTGTAAAGAAATTATTCCTAACTTTATAGCCGTTTCCGCAAGGGAGCGGCTTTTTTATTGAAAAAACAACACAATAGATACAATTATGAAAAAACTTCTTGCACTACTCGTTCTGGCCTTTGCAGCATATGCCTGCCAAGTGCCGCAGATTACAGATGAAACCATTGCAGATGCTATTGCCAAGGGCAACTTCACCCAGGCGGAGCAGATGATAAAACTTAAAATTGCAACAGAGGAACTCACCCCTGCACAGGTATGGGACCTTGATGCAAAAATCCAGACAATGCACCGCATCCGCAAGGATTTCTCAAAAGATGACACCACAGTCCTTGCATACATAAAGAATGTTATTCCCGATGTAACTCCAGAGCAGATTGCCCACTGGGAGAGCACCGGAGCCCTTGAGTGCATGATGATAGACGGCGTAAAGAAATACTTCCGCAATGCCCCAAGAAACCTCTTCAGAATAGACAAGGAGGCCCAGGCACATTGGGATGTGAACGGAAGACAGTCTGATGAACTTGACATTTTCCTTGCAGACTATATCCCTTCAGTTGTGGCAACAGGGGCAAAAGGCAAGATTGAGAACTTTGGCAAGCCAAAGAAATTCAAAATCAACTACTCAATTACAGTAAAACCCAATGAGGTGCCTGCAGGTGAGATGATCCGCGTTTGGCTGCCTTACCCAAGGGAGTTCAACCGCAGCAAAAATGTAAAACTCCTTTCAACCACCAACAAGAACTATATCATTTCTCCCGACGAATATGAGCACAAGAGCATATATATGGAGGCAGAAGCAATCAAAGACAGTGCAATCACCTTTGGATATGAACTGGAACTTGAGGTTGCAGATCATTGGTTCACCTTTGGCCCTGAGGATGTGAAACCATACGACACAGAGTCTGAACTCTACAAAGAATACACTGCAGAGCGCGAGACACACGTAATCTTCACTCCTGAGATAAAGAGACTTGCAGACAGCCTTACAGCAGGTGAGACCAACCCTTACAACAAGGCAAGGAAAATTTTTGACTATATCTGCAAAACATACCCTTGGGCAAGTGCACGCGAGTACTCAACACTTGAGAACATCCCTTCATATGTACTTGCAAACAACCACGGAGACTGCGGCCAGGTTGGACTTACATTCATTACAATGGCCCGCTACGTGGGAATCCCTGCAAAATGGCAGAGCGGCTGGATGCTCCACCCTGGCGACATTAACCTGCACGACTGGGCTGAGGCATACTTCGAGGGCATAGGCTGGGTTCCTGTAGACCAGTCATTCGGACGCGTTCCTAACGACAACGATGCAGTATCACACTTCTACCTTGGCGGTATTGATGCATACAGATACTATGTGAACAGCGATTACTCAGGCAATTTCTTCCCCGCAAAGAACCACCTCCGCAGCGAGACAGTTGACTTCCAACGCGGAGAGGTTGAGTGGAGGGGCGAGAACCTCTACTTCGGCCGCTGGAGTTACAATATGGATGTTGAGTACCTTAATTAATAAAGAGAGGATTAATGAAAAAGGGGCTGCAAAGCCCCTTTTTTTATATCTGTTCCAGATGTTTTGCAACACCCTCCAACTGCCACTTGGGGGTTGAAGTTGCTCCGCATATCCCAACTGAGTCTCCGTCCTGGAACCACTGCGGGTCTATCTGGTTTCTGGTTTGGATATGATACGACCTTGGGTTAACAGACTTGCAGAGATCATACAGCACTTTTCCGTTGGAACTCTCCTTGCCGCTTATGAACACTATTACCGAGTGGCTTTCTGCAAATGCCACAAGATTGGTGTGCCTCTGGGCAACCTGGCGGCATATGGTATTATGAATCTGGAATTCCCCTACTGGTCCGCCACAGGCTACAATACGTTCTTTTATAGCTTCACATATCTCTTCATACTCCTTAGGATCCTTGGTGGTCTGCGAGAATATGCATATGGGCTTGGTAAAATCTATCTTTTCAAGGCTCTGCACTCCGTCAACCACAATTGCATCCCCGTTCGCCTGCCCCACAAGTCCGTTCACCTCTGCATGGCCTATCTTTCCAAAAATTACAATCTGCCCGTTGTGGCTTGCATAAGTCTCCCTTATCCTGGCCTGCAGTTTGAGAACCACCGGACAGGTACAGTCTATAAGGGAAATGTTGTTTTCCCTTGCAATCTCATATGTGCGTGGAGGCTCCCCGTGTGCCCTTATGAGCACAGTGGTATCTGAGAGGTTCTTCATCTGCTCAAGGTCAATCACCTCCAGCCCTATTTTGTTGAGCCTGTCAAGTTCCGAGTTGTTGTGTACAATTGAGCCCAAAGAATAGAGGGTGGAACTCTCCTTAAGTTTCATCTCCGCTTTTTGTACGGCCCTGATCACACCATAGCAGAATCCTGATTCTTCATCAATCTCTATTGTAAGACGCATATTCTCCTCCCCTTTATTTCATTTGAAGTCCAAAACGCTCCAGAAGTATCCTGTCCAGCCATACAAACTGCTCCGGAATACTCATATTGCTGTTGTCAAGCAGCACTGCGTCATCCGCTTTCCTCAGCGGTGATACGGCCCTGGTCTGGTCTATATGGTCCCTCTCCTTAAGGTTCTTGAGCACATCATCAAAACTCTCCTTTCCCCCTGCATCCTGTATCTCCTTGAACCTTCTCTGTGCCCTCACCTCAACTGCCGCTGTCATAAATATCTTAAGTTCCGCATTCGGGAATACAGATGTGCCTATGTCACGCCCGTCCATAACCACCCCTTTGTCCTCTCCAAACCTGCGGAGTATACGGTCTACATATTCCCTCACAAAAGGGAGTGCGGAGATTTTGCTCACCTTGTTGGAGATGTCAAGGGTCCTTATCTGTTTTTCCACGCAGGCATTGTTGAGCCAGGTTGCTGATTTTCCGTCGGGACCAAGTTTGAAACCTATCCTGTTGGCCGGTAGGGTTTTCATAAGTCCTTCCTCATTTATTTTTCCTTTGTTGTCTATAAATCCGTTGGTGTATGCAAAATATGTTACCGCACGGTACATTGCACCGGTATCTACATAAACATATCCCAATCTTGCTGCAACCTGCTTTGCAAAACTGCTTTTGCCTGTAGATGAATGGCCGTCTATTGCTATAATAATTTTAGAATGTTCCATAGGGGCAAAAATAGGTAAAAAACTTATCTTTGTAATAATAAACTTCAACAACATATGAGAGCAGCGGTTCTGGATTTGGGCACAAATGTGTTCAATATGATTCTTGGAGAGTTTACCCCGCAGGGTGAATGCAGGATAATCAAAGAGTATAAATGTGCGGCAAAACTTGGGGCAGGCGGGCTCTCCAACGGGCTTATTGCGCTGGTGGCCTTTGATACTGCAACAGCGGCACTTGAGAAGATAATGGGGGCAATCCAGGAGGCCGGAGGAGCGGATATGATTGTGCCGTATGCAACCTCTGCGGTGCGTGATGCCGCAAATGGCCTGGAATTTGCTGAACAGATGAACTCAAGGTTCGGGTTCAGGATACGGATTATCCCGGGCGAGAGGGAGGCCGAACTCATTTTCAAGGGAATAATGCAGAGCGTGCAGGGGTTGCGTGGCGCAGACGGAAAGTTCAGCAGCGGAGAAAATGCCCTTATGCTGGATATTGGAGGGGGAAGCAATGAGTTCATAATAACAGACGGGGCAGAAATTTTATGGAAAAGGAGTTTCCCGATAGGTATGGCCCGTATGAGGGAGAAGTTCAACTACCCGGAACCCATATCTGCCAAGGTGATTGAAGAATTTGAGAAGTTCAATGACGGTGTGCTGCAAGAGTTGTGGAAGCAGGTGGAAAAATACAGGCCAGCCATATTCATAGGTTCTTCCGGCTCATTCGATACCTTCAAGGACCTCATTTTCAACTGCGGATATGCCGAACTCCCTTCAATTGAACTGAAGATGGAGGATCTGGCAAAATTGAATGATGTGCTGGTTGCATCCGTTGCAAGCGAAAGGCTGCAGATGCCGGGGATGTCGCAGATAAGGGTAGATTACATAGTGCTGGCATCTGTTTTTACACAATTCATCCTGCACAAAGTGCAGCCAAAGATTGTTTACCAGTCTTCCTATTCACTTAAAGAGGGTGGACTGAAAGAGGAATTTGAAAAATATTTAAAGGAGAGGATATGAAAATACTTATTGTAGATGATGAGAAAAGCATCCGTTTTGCACTTAAGGACATCATAGAGTTTGAAGGGCACGAGGTTGCATTGGCGGCAGACGGAAAGGAGGGGTTGGAGATGGCTCTTGCCACCAATTATGACGTAATTTTCTCAGACATAAAGATGCCGGGGATGGATGGTGTTGAACTGCTTGAGAAACTTATGGAGAACGGGGTTGATGCCGCAGTTGTAATGATATCCGGCCACGGTTCTATAGATACCGCAGTGGATTGCATAAAGAAAGGTGCATTTGACTTTATACAGAAGCCGTTGGACCTTAACCGCATACTCATTACCCTTAAGAATGCCACAGACAAGACCTCTCTGGTAAAGGAGACAAAAATCCTCAAGAAGAAGGTTGAGAAGGTTGCAGGCATTCCTCAGATTGTAGGGGAATCCCCTGCCATAGTAAGGATAAAGGAGATGATAGAGAGGGTTGCGGCAACAGATGCAAGGGTGCTGGTTACCGGTTCAAACGGTACCGGAAAAGAACTTGTGGCAAGATGGCTGCACGAGAAGAGCAACCGCAAGAGCATGCCTTTTGTAGAGGTGAACTGCGCTGCCATCCCGGGTGAACTTATAGAGAGCGAACTGTTCGGACACGTTAAAGGCTCTTTTACCGGAGCGGTAAAGGACCATAAGGGTAAATTTGAGCAGGCCGACGGCGGTACCCTTTTCCTTGATGAGATTGGAGATATGAGCCTCAGCGCACAGGCCAAGGTGCTCAGGGTGCTTCAGGAGAACAAGTTGAGCAGGGTTGGAAGCGACAAGGACATAAATGTAAAGGTGCGCGTTGTTGCTGCCACCAACAAGAACCTGCTGGATGAGATAGCAAAAGGGAACTTCAGGGAAGACCTTTACCACAGGTTGAGCGTAATTGTAATCCACGTCCCTTCACTTGCCGAGCGCAAAGAGGACATTCCGCTGCTTGTAGACCACTTCATAAAACAGATAAGCAATGAAACCGGAATGCCTGCCCGCAGCATAGAACCTGCAGCCATAGAGGAATTGCAGAAACACGCCTGGACCGGAAACATCCGCGAGTTGCGCAACGTTACAGAGCGCCTGCTTATCCTGGGCAACCAGACCATAACAAAAGAAGATGTGCAGATGTACGCATCTCCGTTATTCAGATAAAAAAAGGGACCGTCAAGGTCCCCTTTTTTATTATAGCAGTTCCATTGTCATTGTAATGTCTTCTTTAGGTCTGTCGCCACGGGCAGTGGCGCAGTTCTGGATTTTTTCCACCACATCAAGCCCCTCTATAACCTCTCCAAAAACAGTATACTGGTTATCCAGATGAGGTGTACCTCCAATTGTGCTGTAGGCCTCCTTCTGCTCAGGTGTGAATTTAAATCCGCCTTTCTCTTTAACAGTAGCCTTGGTAAGGGCAATCAGTTCATCCTGCAGAGCCATAAGGCCGGCCTGGTCCCTGTTGCGGCGCAAATCCATAATCTGGGCCTTCCTCTCAGCGGCAAGTGCATTGAACACCTCCTGCTCCACCATCATATTCATCTGTTTCTCCATCTGTCCCAATTTGCCCCCTGCATAAACATCACCCCACACAATGTAGAACTGGCTTCCCGACGAATTTCTCTGAGGGTTCACCTCATCACCCTGCCTTGCAGCGGCAAGGGCCCCCCTCTTGTGGAACAACTGCGGATAAACAATCTCTGCAGGAACAGTATACCCGGGACCGCCTGTGCCAAGAGACTTCCCTGCAGGAGCCCCTTTTGAATCGGGATCTCCTCCCTGAATCATAAAGTCCTTTATAACCCTGTGGAAAAGGGTGCCGTTATAGTATCCCTCCTTTACAAGTTTTATGAAATTGTCCCTGTGCTGTGGGGTTTCATCATAAAGTTTCACTTTAATATCACCAAGTGTGGTTTTTATCAAAACTGTTGTACTCATCTCAAATTATATTTTTCTACAAGAACTTCAAATCCACTCCATCTTCCCTTACTGAAAGGCTCACCTCCCTCCCCAGATAGATTGCATAGTTTGGGCGGCTGTGACCCGATGGGAAACCGAATACCACCGGCACATCCAGTTCATCGGTATATCTCTTTATCAGTTCCTGAGGGGTAATGTTCCAAGGATCTTCATCATCCCTGATTCTTGTCATATTGCCTACCAGAACAGCTTTTGCCTTGCCGAGTTTGCCCGATTTCTTCAATTGCTGCATCATTCCATCCACCGCATTCATATTCTCCCCAACCTCTTCAATGAACAGAATTGTATTGTCATCAACCAGGAGGTTGTATGATGTACCCTCCGCTATGGAGATGAGTGTCATATTGCCACCAACAATCTTGCCTGTAACCTCCCCCAATTTATTGTATGGATGGGGATTTATATGGTATCCCTCCAGTCTGCCGAACAATGCATCGCTTACTGTTATTGCCGCAGAATCCGGGCGCCTTGTCATCCAATAGGAGTTGAGCATAGCAGCGTGTACAGACTCCATCCCCGCCCTCTGGAGCGCAAGGTGTAGCGTGGTTACATCACTGTACCCCACTATCCATTTGGGATGTTTTCTAATCTCGTCAAAATCCAGGTAATCCATTGTACGTATGGCGCCATACCCCCCGCGGTAAAAGACAATTGCCTTTACATTGTCATCTTTTACCATATCCATAAACTCCTGAGCCCTCTGCTGGTCAGTAACATTGAATGGAGGGTAGTCCAGTTTGAACAGATGCTCACCCAACTTTACATTCACACCCCAGGATCTTACTATATCAATAAGTGAATCGGCCTCACTTCTCCTCTCTGCAACCGGAGAAGAGAGCAGCATTATTCCAACAGTATCACCAGGCTGCAGATAAGCAGGCCTTGCCGGCAATGCGGTTGTCTTAACAGAATCCGTTCCACAGGATACCGCCACAGCAGCCACAAACAGAACTGCCAGAATATTTCTAATCTTTTTCATACTAGTATTCATCTTCATCTCTTTTACGCAATACCGCCTTCCTCAACTCAAAATTCTGACCCAGATACCTCTTCCTTACCTCAGGGTTGCTTGCCAGCTGCTCAGGTGTGCCGCTCTCAAGGATGCTGCCGTCATATAGCAGATAGGCCCTGTCTGTAATGGCAAGTGTCTCATGCACATTGTGGTCTGTAATTATAATGCCAATGTTCTTGGTCTTCAATTTTGCAATGATATGCTGGATATCCTCCACAGCAATAGGGTCCACACCGGCAAAAGGCTCATCCAGAAGGATGAATTTCGGGTCAACCGCCAATGCCCTGGCAATCTCACACCTTCTCCTCTCTCCTCCCGACAACTGAATTCCGTAACTTTTCCTCACCTTCTCAAGCCTGAACTCCTGGATGAGGCTCTCAAGCCTCTCCTGCCTCTGCTCAGCGGTAAGGTCACTCAGTTCCATCACCGACATTATATTGTCCTCAACACTCAGTTTCCTGAATACCGATGCCTCCTGAGCCAGATAACCCAATCCCTTCTGGGAACGTTTGTACATAGGGAGATCAGTTATCTCCTCATCATCAAGGAAAATCTGGCCGCCGTTGGGCTTTATAAGGCCTGTAATCATATAGAAACTGGTTGTCTTTCCGGCTCCGTTGGGGCCCAGAAGACCTACAATCTCACCCTGCTGCACATCAAAGGAAACCCCTTTTACAACAGTCCTCTTACCATATATCTTAACCAGGTTTGTACAATATAAACGCATATCTGTATATTCTACTTAATGTCCAAATCCAAATCTTTGCTCAATGCCACCAGTTCCGGGTTGTTCCTGTAAAGGAACTCCGCCTTCTCGTGAGGCATATAAAGTTTCTTCTCCTGCTGCACCACCTTTGCCACCTCCACAACAATCCTAACCTCACCGTTCTTCAGTTCCCTCTGCAGGAATCCTATGAGTTGCGGCAAAGAGTTCTTCTCTATCCAACTCTGCTGCGCACTGTTCCCCACATTGAACACTACGGTAACATTATCCTCTTTCAACACAGGCTGTGTCTGCCTTATTGCAGTTGCCAGCCTTGGGTATTGTGTCTGTGCATCGGCCATCCTTATCCAGGCCGAATCCAGTTTCTCCTGGGTTACAGGCTCAACAGCCACCACAAGTTCCTTCTCTGCAGCCTTTGGGGCATTCTGTGACTTCTTAATTATATCCTTTATTGAAAGTCCTCCCTGTACAGCCTTTACAGGAGCCTCCTTTGCAGCAGGAGCAGGTTTCTGTTCCTGTTGCGGTGCCGCCTCCACTGCCGGTTTCTGTACCATTCCTGCTGCAGTTTCCGGAGCGGGTCCTTTTGCGGGCTCCACTGCAGGTTGTACCGCCGGTTCCTGAACCTTGGCAACCGCAGGAGCCGGAATCTCAGCAGATGCCTTGGCTGCCAGAGCCGCATGCGCCGCCACTGTATCAGGGGTCTTTTCCTGCACAACCCTTGCCGGCTGCACACTCTGCTGCACCTGCGGTGCCTCCTGTGCATTCAACTGGGCAAGTTTCACAAGCAAAAACTCTACCAGCAGACGCTGGTTGCTGCTCAACTTGTATTCACTCTCACATTTTGTGGTATTCCCCAGCGCCTCATAAAGGAACTTTACGGAACAACTGCCGCTCTGTTGCCTGTACCTTTCCGCCACTGCAGGAGCCATCTCAAGCAGTTTGAGTGTGGATGCATCCTTGCATACCAGAAGATTCCTCAGATGGTTTCCAAGCCCTGTTATAAAGTAGAGGGCATTGAACCCCTTTGAAAGTATCTCATCAAAAAGGAGCAGGGATTTTGAGAAATTCCCTGCAAGGGAACTCTCTATGATATTGAAATAATACTCGTAATCCAGGACATTCAGGTTCCTGATAACCGCACTGTACTCTATCTCCTTGCCGCAGAAGGCCACACATTGGTCAAACAGGGTAAGGGCATCGCGCATTGCTCCGTCTGCCTTACCGGCAATCACGTGCAGGGAATCCTGGTCTATGGCTATCCCCTCCTTTTTTGCAATGGAGGAGAGGTTCTTCACTATGTCCTCTATGGAGATGCGGTTGAAATCGTATGTCTGGCAACGGCTTAGGATTGTAGGAAGTATCTTGTGCTTCTCTGTAGTGGCAAGGATGAAGATTGCGTGTGCAGGCGGCTCCTCAAGCGTCTTGAGGAAGGCGTTGAAGGCTGCCGATGAAAGCATATGCACCTCATCAATGATATATACACTGTACTTGCCAATCTGCGGTGGAATCATCACCTTCTCTGTAAGGAGCCTTATGTCATCTACAGAGTTGTTTGATGCCGCATCAAGTTCGTGGATGCAATAGGAACGCCCTTGTGCAAAAGAGATGCACGATTCGCACTCTCCACAAGGTTCAAGGTCTGCACCCGGGTTCATACAATTTATTGTCTTGGCAAAAATCCTTGCAGTGGAGGTCTTTCCAACTCCGCGCGGGCCACAGAACAGATATGCATGTGCAAGCTGCCCCCTCTTTATGGAATTTTTGAGGGTTATTGCAATGCTGTCCTGTCCTACAAGGCCCAGAAAGTTGTTTGGCCTGTATTTGCGTGCCGATACTATAAATTTCTCCATATTCTACAAAAGTAACTATTTTCTTCTAATTTTGCAGAGTTTTTTAAGAGCAATGGAGACACAGAAAAAAGATATACTCAAATTCTCATTCAAGCGTTCCGCATCGCCTGTGGCGTATTGTGCGCTCTCTGCAAAATGCGGCACAAGGAATGAAGATCCAAAGTTCAACGGTCTTGCCCATTTCACTGAGCATATGTTCTTTAAGGGAACTGCCACAAGAAAGGCCAATGCCATAAACAATGTGCTTGAAAGGGTTGGCGGGGAACTTAATGCATATACCACAAAAGAGGAGACAGTACTGCATTCAACACTCCTTAAGGAGGATCTTCCCAAAGCCATAGACCTCCTTATGGAACTGGCTTTTAGTTCAACTTTCCCCCAGAAGGAACTGGAGAAGGAGAGGGATGTGATAATTGAGGAGATTATATCATACAAGGATATGCCGGCAGATGCCATCTATGAGCATTTTGAGCAGCTTCTTTTTGAAGGGCATCCGCTCCAGATGCAGATCCTTGGAGAGAAAAAGAGTCTTGCAAAGATAGATTCCGGCATAATGAAGGATTACAACACCCTCCACTTCACCCCATCCAATATGGCTTTCACAATTGTGGCCGACTGGGACGAGGGGAAGGCAGCCTCCCTTGTGAAAAAATCTGCCCGCAAATACCTTGGCAGGGAAGTGGATCTGGAGATTGTGCAGGAGGGGGATATGGAGAGGCCGGATATGGAGCATTGCTATCGGGAAGAATGGGGAAAGAAACCTCTCTTCCATAAGACTATTGCCAAAAGGTCCCACCAGGCCCACTGCATTGTGGGTGCCGAGGCATATAACCTGTATGACCCCAGAAGGATTGCCCTCTCCATCCTTACGAACATTTTGGGAGGGCCTGCTTCCGGATCGAGGCTGAATATGGCCCTGAGGGAGAGGAACGGGCTGGTTTACAGTGTGGAGGCTGTTTACACACCGTATGCAGATACGGGCATCTTCAGCATATATTTCGGGTGCGACAAGGAGGATGTTGAAAAATGTCTGGCGCTCATAAAAAAAGAACTGGACAGGATTGTTTCTGCAGAACTCACCCCTTCTACACTAAAGGCAGCAAAGAAACAACTTATAGGGCAACTCTCCATAGCTCAGGACAATGCCGAGGCACAATGTCTCTCTATGGGGAAATCCCTTATGGTATATGGGAAGATAAGCAATTTTGAACAGATGAGGAGCAGAATTGAATCCATAACCCCCGCCCACCTGCTGGAGGTTGCAAAGGAGGTCCTCTGCTGGGAGAGGATGAATACACTCATTTATAATTAGTCACTTATGGAACTGGACAAATACCTTCTGGAATACTCACAGGAACAGGACCTTGTACTGCAATGGCTGCAGAAGCAGACCAATCTGAGGACCAACCACGCCCGTATGTTGTGCGGACCGGTTGAAGGGAAACTTATGGAATTCATTTCCAGAATGATAAAGCCCAAAAACATATTGGAGATAGGGGCATTTACAGGATATTCTGCAATCTGCCTTGCAAGGGGACTTGATGAGGGGGGAAGGGTTGACTCCCTTGAGTTGAATGATGAACTTGAAGACCTTATCCTGCAGGCCCACGAAAAGGCCGGTCTGGCAGATAAGATCACACTCCACATAGGTGATGCCAAGGAGACCCTCAAGAGGCTCAAAGAAGAGGGAAAAATGTACGACCTTGTATTCATAGATGCCAACAAGAGGGAGTATCCAACCTATTATGCACAGGTTATGGAACTCGTGCGCCCCGGCGGCTGGATTCTGGCAGACAATGTCCTCTGGGACGGCAAGGTTTACCAGGACAATGTGCCCCAGGATGCCCAGACACAAGGGATATTCAAATTCAATGAAATTGTGAGGAATGACCCTGCGGTGGAGAATGTAATCATTCCCCTCCGCGACGGCATGAACCTTATCCGCAAAAAATAAAAACCCGGAACACTTTGCCCCAACAGCAAAAGATTTCCCAGGATTCCCGAACAACCCCCTTAAAACAACATCCCGTCCGGAAAAACGTCCGGATCTTCATTCAACCTGTCAGGCATATTCCATTCCCGAAACAAAAAGGGGTCAGGTTCAGACCTGGAACCTGGCTGGAAATCTATTGCATCTTGGCCTGGCTGAGGAACTCGACAGCTGCGCTGTCTCAGACAAGCCTCAGCCTGCCGGCCCATCTGCAATGATTTCTTACGCCGTCCCAGGATTCACCTGCCCCCATTTGTTTCTGCCATTGCATATGCCAGATAATTATTATGTACTCCCGCAAGTAATGGTAAGGAAAATCATGCCATCTCTGTTGCGCAGCGGCGTAGGCAATCCGTAGTAAGAGGCCTTAAGTTTCCGTCTGTTTGAGACAACGAAGTTGTCGAGTCAGGAAACAAGGCCTCTTACTGCGGGTTTGGTAGCCATAGCGGAGCACTCTGAGATGGCCTGATTATTCCTGAGAATGGATTGCGGGAGTACGTGTCCCTACTGCAGAATCTGCATATACTCCTGAACGTATGACGCAATGGACAGGCTGTCCATCTGGTATCTGTATTGCTGCATCTGAGCCTCAAAATCAGGCATCTTATCTTTGGAAACAGGCTCAACGCTCGGGCTCTCCATCTTAAGCGGATCAATAGGCTTTCCGTTCTTGTACACCCTGAAATCCAGATGAGGGCCGGTAGAAAGGCCTGTACTTCCCACATAACCTATAAGCTGTCCCCTGGATACACGTGTACCTACAGATATCCCCTTGGCATAACCCCTCAGATGCATATATGAGGTTACATAATTCCCGGGATGCTTTATCTTTATGGTGTTGCCTCCGCCTCCTGCCCATCCTCTGTGGGTAACCACACCGTCGCCGAGTGCAACAACTGGTGTTCCGCTTGGGGCAGCATAATCCACACCTGTATGCGGCCTCACAATTTTAAGTACAGGATGTTTGCGTGCATATGTAAAACGGGAACTTATACGGGTAAAATTGAGAGGTGCCTTAAGGAATGCCTTCTTGAGGCTTTCACCCTTTTCATTCCAGAAAGTGCTGCTGTTCTTCTCACCTGCATCAAACCTCACTGCATTGTAAACCTTGCCGGCGTGGGTGAACTCCGCATAATAAATCTTTCCAAGTCCCATAAACTCACCGTTATGGGTAAGCTCATCATACATTGCCACAAACGAATCACCTGCCTGCAGCCCAAAAAAGTCTATGGTACAATCATATATGTCTGAAAGTTTTAGGGCCATCATAACCGGCACACCTGCCTTCTGAACATCATTCCACAAAGAAGTGCTTATGGTAACCTCAGCCTTCTTCCTTAACGGAACCACCTCTTTCTCATATATCCTTGCATACAATGAATCCTTCAAAGAAATAACCGCATAACTCAGATTGTCCAGTTCATAAACAAAGAAAGCCGCCTGCCCCAGAGAATCCTTCTCCCTCAACACTTCATATGAATTCCCAAGCTTTATCTTCTTCACGTCAAACACCCCTTCAGATGCCTTCAGTATCTTCTGCACCTGATTGGCCCCAACACCAAAATCTTCCATTATTGAGCCAAAGAAATCCCCCCTGCGCACCTCCCCCGGCTCCACATCATATTTTTCTATCTCCAGACCATACTTCAGCACAGGCTCCTCACAGGCAGCCCCAACGGGTTGAATCTCCTTATCTCCTCTACCAGAGCAACTTAAAGCAACAAAAGCCAAAACAGACAGTACAAAAAATCTCATAACAAAAATGTTTTCCAATTCAAGGGAAGAGGTACCAGGTTTCTCTTCCCGATGTAAAGATAAACCTCATTTTTCAATTGTTGATAAGTTTGTGGAAAAAAGTGGAAGAATTTGGAAGAAAATGGAAAAAGAATGTATATTTTTGCATCAACCGACACTCCATAAAAGAGAAAGAGACAATGGCAAAATTCATAGGTGAATACAGCGTTAAAATAGACGACAAAGGGAGAATGATCTTTCCTTCTGCCTTCAAGTCTGTATTCTCACCTGATGAGAAGATGGCTCTGGTTGTAAAGAAGGACCTTTTTGAAAACTGTCTGGAGATGTACACATACAGCCAGTGGGAGATAGAGTCCAATGAGGTAAAGCAGAGACTCAACTTCTTCAAGAAAGAACACGCCAATTTCTGGAGGGAATATATGAGAGACCGTGCGGTTGTGGAACCCGATGAGAAACTTGGCAGAATTACCATTCCAAAAAAGATTCTTGAGAGCATTGGTGCAGAGAAGGAGATGATATTTGTAGGTAATGACCACAAGATTGAGATCTGGGCCAAAGAGTTGTACAACAAGAAGCAGATGGAGTCTGAAGACTTTATTGCACTTGCCCAAAGCATTTTGGGATAGTCCCCATTTTTAACACCTTGCAAGATGTCTGAATACCACATTCCGGTACTGCTCAATGAGAGCGTATCAGCCCTCAACATAGAGGAAAACAGAGACGGCATATTTGTAGATGCAACCTTTGGAGGAGGGGGGCACAGCCGTGAGATTCTGGCAAGGCTGGGCAAAAAAGGGAAACTCATAGCATTTGACAGGGACAGCGATGCCATACAGAATGCTCCCGACGACAAGAGGCTCATCCTCATCCACAACAACTTCAGGTTTGTGCAGAATTTCATGAGGACACTGGGATATCTGGGAAAAGTGGACGGCATATTGGGAGACCTGGGAGTTTCATCACACCAGTTCGATACCGGAGAGAGGGGGTTCTCCTTCAGATTTGATGCCCCGCTGGATATGAGGATGAACCAGTTGGCCCCACAAAGCGCGGCAGATGTGGTGAACGGGTACTCGCAGGAAGATCTTACAAGAATATTCAAGATATACGGGGAACTTGACAAACCCTGGAAGGCGGCGGAACTCATATGCAAGGCAAGGGAAAACGCCCCGATAGAGACAACGGGAGATTTGAGCAGGGCGGTTGAAAAACTCTACAACAACTTTACAGAACACAAGTTCCTTGCAAAACTCTATCAGGCCTTGAGGATAGAGGTGAATATGGAGATGCGGGCATTGGAGGATTTTCTTCAGGGGGCACGCAACTCACTCAGGCCGGGAGGCAGGCTTTCAATAATAACCTACCACTCACTGGAAGACAGGATGGTGAAGAATTTTATGAAAGCCGGGAACATACAGGGAGAAACAGAGAAGGACTTCTACGGAAAAAGCCTCTCCCCTTTTGAACTTGTAAACAGGAAGCCTATCCTTCCTCCCGACGGAGAGATAGCCTCCAACACCAGGAGCAGAAGTGCAAAACTGAGGGTTGCACAGCTCCTTTAAAAAAGCAGACAGAGCACTGGACATAAAATTTTTAAGTTAAACAAAGATGGAGAACGGGCAGAGTGAACGCAAATTCAGTTTTGCAAGTGACATATTGGGAGGCCAGATCCTTTCCAGGAGCAAGGTGAACCAATATTTCATTCTGTATCTCTTTGCCCTCATCCTCATCTTCATCAGCATCAACCTTGGAGTTGAGAAGACCCAGCTCACAATGAGGAGGAACCAGAGGGAACTCAAGAACCTTAAGGCAGACTACACCGCCAAGGCGGCAAGGCTCCAGTACCTGAGCAAGAGGAACGAGGTTGAACAGAGGCTCATCACACAGGATTCAAAGCTAAAGAGGCCGCAGGATCCTGCAAAAGCGGTAAAACTTGTAGAACGTTATAAACAATAGAGATGATAAACGGCATATTCAAAAAAATGGCCTTCATTTACAGGTTCATCTTTATCCCTATTGCGCTCGCCGTTATAGGGAGAGTTGTTTATATACAGTTCATCAATCCCACAGAAACCACAGACGTTGACATAGCCTACAGGGAGGAGACAATAGAGGCAATAAGGGGCGATATACTTGCCCGGGACGGCCGTCCCCTTGCCACATCTGTGCCGTACTACCAGGTGAGGATGGATTTTGTTGTACCCAACGAAGATACCTTCAAAAAGTATGTGGATGACCTCAGCCGTTCGCTTGCAGATTTCTTCAAGAACAAGAGCGCAAAGCAGTATCAGAAGGAACTGGAGCAGGCCAGGGCCAAGGGAAACAGATACAAGGCACTTGGAAACAGGCTTGTGGATTATACAGAACTTGCCCAGATTAAGAAATTCCCCATTCTCCGACTTGGAGCCAACAGGGGAGGAATAATTGTTGAGCAGAAATATAAAAGGAACAACCCTTACGGCAGGCTTGCCTACAGGACAATAGGTTTCATAAACACAGAGGGTGTAGGTGTAGGAATTGAGGGGAGCTGCGACTACTACCTGAAAGGGACACCGGGGAAACAGACCATACAGAAGATGCTTGGCGGCGAGTGGAAACCTGTAACAGGAGTTGAGGGCATAGCTCCCAAAGACGGATACGACATACAGACAACCATAGATATTGAGATTCAGGAGGCAGCGGAGAAGGCCCTCAGGGAGCAGTTGGCAAAAGGTATGAACATAGAGGGTGGAACTGCAATAGTTATGGAGGTTGCCACAGGAGCCATAAGGGCAATTGCCAATATGAAGAAGATGGGCAACGGCTACGACGAGTCGTACAACTACGCTATTGGCGATGCCACAGAGCCAGGTTCTGTATTCAAACTTATGACCCTTGTATCACTTCTGGAAGACGGACACGTTACCCTTGAAGATCCTATAGACGGAAGTGGCGGAAAATGGAGTTACGGAGGCCACACATACTCAGACACACACGATTACGGCATGATGGATGTGAAGATGGCCCTTGCAAAATCATCAAACGTGGCATTTGCAAAATTGGCGGTTGCCAATTATGAAGGGAATGAGCAGAGATATGTAGACCGCCTCAACAGTATGAAGGTTGGAGAGAGGTTCAACCTGGACATCCAGGGAGAGGCAAGATCTGCAATTTATGGCCCGGGAGATGCAATGTGGAGCAGATCCAGCCTTTCATCTATGGCCATAGGTTACTCAACCCTCCTCACCCCGCTGCACACCCTCACATTCTACAACGCAATTGCAAATGACGGCAAAATGATGAAGCCGTATTTCATAGAGAACTACCAGGAGAACGGTGTGGTTGTGAAAGAGTTCGGGCCACAGGAGATAAGCGGGTCAATCTGTTCAAAAGAGACAGCCAAAGAGGCAAGGAGGGCATTGAGATATGTTGTGGAGGTTGGTACCGGCAAATTCATGAACAAGGCAAAATACCCTATAGCGGGAAAGACAGGAACTTCCAGAATAGCATACGGTGGAAAACAGGGATACGAGAAAAACGGATACAGGAGATACCAAGCATCTTTCGCTGGCTTCTATCCTTCAGACAACCCCAAATACTCCGCCATTGTAGTGCTCTATTCAGGTGACACACGCGGAAACTTTTACGGAGGAAGTTGGGCCGGTCCGGTATTCAAGGAGATTGCAGACCACATCTACTCCACCAGCAGTGACTGGACACCCGTATTGGATGGCAAAGGGGCAAAAAAGAACAATCCTTCAATAAAGACAGGAAGGATGGATGCCCAGAACAAGGTATTGGCAGAACTTGGGGTTGAATATACCAAAAAAGGGATAAGCGGGAACAATTCGTCGGGATGGGCATCATTCAGCAAAGACACTGCCGGAAGGCTCATTGCAAGGAATTACTCTACAGACAATGATTCTCTTGTGAATGTGGTGGATATGGGGCTCAAGGATGCCATCTACCTCCTGGAGAACAATGGATATAAAGTGAACTTTACAGGATACGGAAAAGTGGTGGAACAGTCTCCCAAAGCGGGCTCAAGACTTGAAAAGAACTCAGTTGTAAACTTAAAATTGGAGTCAGATGGAAATTAGCGTACTGTTTGAAGGTGTTGATTTTATAGGGTCACTTCCAAAAGGGGATGTGAAGGAGGCATATTGCGATTCACGCCAGTGTACCGCAGGCTCCCTTTTTGTTGCTGTAAGGGGCGCTGAAGCAGACGGCCACACATTCATTGGAAAGGCCATTGAGAAAGGTGCAGCATACATTGTATGTGAGGAGATTCCTGCAGAATGTGCCAATGCAGAAGGGGTACAGTTCATCCTTGTAAAGGAGAGCAGGAAGGCTGTTGCCCGCATAGCGGCCAATTTCCACAACAACCCTTCAAAGAAACTGAGAGTTGTGGCTGTAACCGGAACCAACGGAAAAACCTCCATTGCAACACTGCTCTACAACCTGTTCACAAAACTTGGTTACAGTTGCGGTCTGCTCTCTACAATAGCAAATTATGTTGGTGAAAAGAGATATGAGGCGGTAAATACAACTCCGGGACCTATGGAATTGAATGCCCTACTTGCACAGATGTGCAGTGAAGGGTGCGAATTCTGCTTTATGGAGGCAAGTTCACACGCCATAGACCAGCAGAGGATTGAGGGGATTGAATTTGCCGGAGCAATTTTCACAAACCTTACCCACGACCACCTGGATTACCACAAGACTTTTGCAAATTACCTTGCCTGCAAGAAGAAATTGTTTGATACCCTTCCTGCAACCGCATTTGCCCTCACAAATACAGATGACCGCAACGGCGAAGTTATGGTACAGAATACCAGGGCACAGGTAAGCACCTATTCTTGCCGCAACTGGGCAGACTTTAAAGTAAAAATTCTGGAGAAGACTATAGAGGGGATGCTCCTGAACATAAACGGCAAAGAGGTATGGTGCAGGTTCATAGGGGTACACAATGCCGCAAACCTTACAGCCGTTTACGGTGCGGCAATGCTCCTTGGAGGCAAAGAGGAGGAGATAATAACAGCAATGAGCACCCTTACCTCGGTTGCCGGAAGGCTGGAATATTTCAAGGGGGAAGATGAGATAATTGCAGCAGTGGATTATGCCCACACCCCTGATGCGCTGGAAAATGTACTGAAGACACTCAAGGATCTTGAGCCTTGCGGAGACCTTATCTGCGTATTCGGTTGCGGAGGAAACAGGGACAAGACAAAACGCCCCGAAATGGGCGCAATAGCGGCCAAATACTCCAACAGGGTAATAGTGACATCAGACAACCCAAGGTTTGAAGACCCCAATGATATAATTGCAGACATAAAGGCCGGAATGGACATAAAGGGGAGGGCAAAATCCCTTTTTATTCCCGACAGAACAGAAGCCATCCACACTGCAATCCTCACAGCAAAACCCGGCTCAATAATACTTGTGGCTGGAAAAGGACACGAAGACTACCAGATAATAAACGGTGTGAAGCACCATTTGGACGATAAGGAAATAATAAAAGAGGCTTTCCAGATGCAGAGGGAGGCCAGATGACAAATAAGAGGAGAAAGAAATAATGTTATACCATCTGTTTGACTATTTGAGCAAATCCGGAGTGGATTTTCCGGGCATAGGACTGATGCAGTACATCTCGTTCAGGGCACTCCTTGCCCTGATGACAGCATTGCTTGTAGCGCTGTATGCAGGTCCAAGGATCATAAGGAAACTGAGGATGAAGCAGATTGGCGAAGACATAAGGGACCTGGGACTTGAGGGGCAGATGCAGAAGAAGGGCACCCCTACTATGGGTGGAATAATAATAATCCTCTCCATCCTCATACCGGCGCTGCTGTTCGGCAACCTCACCAACCTGTATGTTCAGCTGCTGATTGTATCAGCAATATGGTTGGGACTCATTGGATTCCTGGATGATTCAATAAAGGTATTCAAGAAGAACAAGGACGGCCTCAGCGGAAAATACAAGATTATAGGACAGGTTACACTTGGCCTTGTTGTGGGGATTGCACTCTGTTTCGGCAACCAGGCAGACCTCAACAGCACACTTACAACAATACCGTTCATTAAAGACAACCAGTTCGATTACGCCTGGCTGAGTCCGTTTGGAGGGGAATTCGGGGAAATCCTCACCAGAATAATCTATGTGGTTGTAATAATTTTTGTAATTACAGCCGTATCAAACGGTTCAAACCTCACAGACGGTATGGACGGCCTTGCAACCGGTGTATCTGCCTTCATTGGAATAACCATTGCTATTCTGGCATATTTGTCGGGAAACACAATATATGCCTCTTATCTGGACATAATGTATATTCCTCAGAGCGGTGAAGTTGTAATATTTATGTCTGCCTTCATAGGGGCACTTGTGGGGTTCCTGTGGTACAACACATTCCCTGCACAGGTGTTTATGGGCGATACCGGAAGCCTTGCATTGGGCGGAGTGATTGCAGTTGCCGCAATTATTCTAAAAAAGGAGCTCCTGATTCCGGTAATGTGCGGAATCTTCTTTGTGGAGAGCCTGTCTGTAATTATGCAGAGATATTATTTTAAATACACCAAGAAGAAATATGGCGAGGGAAGGAGGATATTCAAGATGAGTCCCCTGCACCACCATTTCCAGAAAGAGGGGATTCCGGCATTGATACAGTCTCCGCAGAAGGCGCTGCCTGAGGCCAAGATTGTGGTAAGATTCTGGATTATAACCATTTTGCTTTGCGCAATAACAATAATAACACTAAAAATACGATAGTTATGGAGAGAGTTGTTGTTCTTGGAGGTGGAGAGAGCGGCGTAGGTTCCGCTGTACTGGCAAAAGTGAAGGGTTTTGACGTTTTCCTGAGTGACAGCGGCAAAATAAAGGACGATGCCAAGGCCACCCTTGCCAAATGGGAAATTGAGTACGAGGAGGGTGGACACACAATGGAAAAGATACTCAATGCCAATGAGGTTGTAAAAAGCCCTGGTATTCCCGACAACGTTCCGCTTATAGTTGCAATAAGGGAGAAGGGGATTGGAATAATCTCCGAGATTGAATTTGCAGGGAGGTACGATACTGCAAAGAAGATATGCATAACAGGAAGCAACGGAAAGACAACAACAACTTCACTGATATACTTTATGCTCAAGAATGCAGGGCTGAATGTAGGCCTGGCAGGGAATATAGGTCAGAGTTACGCATACCAGGTGGCAACCTGCAATTATGACTACTATGTGCTTGAACTCAGCAGTTTCCAGTTGGACGGGATGTATGACTTCAAGGCAGACATTGCCATTCTTATGAACATAACCCCAGACCACCTGGACCGCTACGACTTCAAGATGCAGAACTATGTGAACTCAAAGTTCCGCATTACCCGCAATATGAAGGAGGAGGACTGCTTCATCTTCTGCGAGGATGATCCGGTAACCATAGGACAGTTGGAGCAGATTGTAAGCAGGGCAAAAATGCTTCCTTTCACACAGAAGAACAGCACCCCAAAAGAAAACGGTGCCTGGGTTGGGGATGAGAAAATGTATGTGGGGATGAACGGTGATGTTGACTACATCTACCTTAAAGAACTTGCGCTGCAGGGGAAACACAACGTATATAACTCTATGGCGGCGGCAATTGCAGCAAAGGCCATAAAGATAGACAAGAAGGTGATAAGGGAGAGCCTTATGACATTCAAGGGGGTTGAGCACAGGATGGAGAAGGTGCTCAAGATAAAGAATGTGCTTTACATAAACGACTCAAAGGCAACCAATGTGGATTCTGCCTGGTACGCACTAGACAGTATGACAACTCCGGTTGTATGGATTGCAGGGGGCAAGGACAAGGGAAATGATTATGGGCCTCTGTTCAATCTTGTGAAAGAGAAGGTGAGGGTTCTAATCTGTATGGGCGTTGACAACACAAAACTGCACAGGGATTTTGAAGACAAGGTTGATATGATTTTTGATGTCCTCTCTGCCAAAGAGGCTGTACAGAAGGCGTACGAGGTTGCATTGCCTGGGGAGACCGTACTCCTGTCACCTTGCTGTGCAAGTTTCGACCTTTTCAAGAGTTATGAAGACAGGGGCAGGCAGTTCAAGGATGCTGTACGTGCACTGTAAAAATTGATAATTTATCGGGAAGAAGACAAGAGATGGAAAAAAGGGGTTCTATACTCAGCAGACTGAGCGGAGATAAGGTAATTTGGATAGTGGTATTCCTGCTGTCCCTCATCTCCATTGCCCTCATCTACTCTTCCAGCAGTTCATTGGCATATAAGGAGAAGACCACAAATTTTGCATTCCTCATTAAGCAGATACAGTTTGTGGTTATGGGACTTGTGGCCCTTTACATATGCTACAGGATACCTTTGGGATGGTACCGGTTCCTGGCCTACCCGGCATTGGGGCTGAGCATATTGCTGCTGGCCCTCACCCCCATAATAGGCGAGGAGATTAACGGTGCCAAGAGGTGGATAAACCTGGGATTCATAACCTTCCAGCCTACAGAGATGGCCAAGATTGCAATTGTGCTCTATCTGGCCAGGGCTTTGGAGGTGTACAGGTTGGAGACATTCAAGGAGTTCCTAATAAAAATAATAATCCCGATAGGCATTACCTGTGTCCTGATCCTCATAGGAAGTGTATCAGCAGCATTGTTTGTTGGGATGATAAGCCTGCTGATGCTTGTGATTGCGGGGGTAAAATGGAACTATATATTCAAGGCGGGTGGAATTGCAGTATGTGCACTGCTGGTAATCATACTGCTGCATATGGCAGGATTGAAACTCTTCTCCAGACTTGATACCGCATTAAGCAGACTCATAAGGTTCGGTTCAAACTCGGAGATTACAGAGGAACTCACCCCTGAGGAGAAACAGAAGGAGGCAGACAAAACATACCAGGCAGATATGGCAAAGGTGGCCATTTCTTCTGTAGGCATACTGGGAAAAGGTCCGGGCAAGAGTACACAGCGCTACTTCCTCCCCCACCCTTACTCAGACTATATCTATACAATAATAATTGAGGAATATGGTCTGGCAGGAGGCACATTTGTACTTATGCTCTATCTGTGGTTCCTCTTCCGGTGTGTAATCCTGGCCAAGAACTGCACAAAAGTGTTCAGTGCACTTACGGTTGCAGGGCTGGGGCTGCTGATTACGGTACAGGCAACACTGCACATACTGGTAAATGTGGGTTATCTGCCGGTAACCGGACATACCCTCCCGTTGCTGAGTCTTGGAGGTACATCGCTGGTAATTCTCAGTTGCGCATTTGGCATAATACTCTCTGTGAGCCGTACAATAGACATATCCTCACAGAAGAAGATGAAGCCGGCAGTTGCAGCCGCAGACGGTGGGGAAATTGCCACACCAGCAAAAGAAGATGAAGTTGAACACGAAATAATGGGCCCCAACGGGGAATTCAAATAAACTTGTATGAAAAAGGAACTGAAGGTGATAATAAGCGGAGGAGGTACAGGGGGACACATTTTCCCTGCAATTTCCATTGCCAATGCCATAAAGGAGGCAAGGCCTGATGCACATATACTGTTTGTAGGGGCCAAAGGGAAGATGGAGATGGAGAAGGTACCTGCTGCAGGATATGAGATTATAGGTATACCGGCAAGAGGTTTGAAGAGGCCACTATACTCCCCTTCCAACATCTCAGTTGCACTGGACTACCTCAAATGCCAGTCCCTTGCCAAGAAGATTATAAAGGATTTCAGGCCCAACCTTATAGTTGGCGTTGGCGGATATGCCAGTGCAGCCATAGTGAGTATGGGTGCAAAGATGGGCATACCGGTGCTGTTGCAGGAGCAGAACTCCTTTGCAGGGCTTGTAAACAGGAAGAACGGCAAGAATGCAGACAAAATCTGTGTTGCATATGACGGAATGGAGAGGTTCTTCCCTGCAGAAAAGATACTGAACACAGGCAACCCAATAAGGAAAGATATAGAGAAGGCCACCCCACAGCAGAAAGCGGAAGGATACAGGTTCTACAATCTGTCTCCTTGCAAAAAGACAATTTTTGTAGTTGGAGGAAGCCTTGGGTGCCGCACATTGAACGAGTGCATGAAAAAGGCTGTCTCACAGGGAAACCTGTTCAAGGATGAGGCTGAAGGGGGGAAAGGATACCAGGTGATATGGCAGTGCGGTAAGATTTACAAGGATGAGATTGCAAAGTTTATGGAGGGGAGGGATGAAAAGAATGTATACTGGTCTGATTTCATCCAGAGGATGGATCTGGCATATGCAGCGGCAGATGTTGTTGTAAGCCGTGCTGGTGCGGGCACAATATCTGAACTTTGCGTGGCAGGCAAATGTACCATATTTGTACCGTCACCTGTTGTTGCAGAAGACCACCAGACCCATAACGCAATGGCTCTTGTAAACAAGGGGGCCGCCCTGCTGGTGAAGGATTCCGATGCAATTGATGAACTTATACCTTGTGTGGAGAGTCTGCTTGCAGACAGCGGCAGAATTGGGGGGTATGAGGAGAACATACTTAAACTGGCAAAGAAGAATGCCGCTGCAGATATTGCGGCAGAATGTTTGAAACTTGCAGAATAGAGCAATGAAGAATGTATATTTCATAGGAATAGGCGGTATAGGAATGAGCGCAATAGCCCGTTACTACAACCACGCAGGGTACAATGTAAGCGGATACGACAGAACCCCAAGCAAACTCACAGCCAAACTGGAGGAGGAAGGGATTTCTATCCACTATACAAGTGACATTTCATATGTTCCTTCAGATGTGGAGGAGACTCTTGTAATCTACACCCCTGCAATTCCGGCAGATATGGAGGAGCTTGTTTACGTAAAGGAGAAAGGCTACAGGCTTATAAAACGCTCAAGGGCACTTGGAGAGATAGCATCCGGGCAGAAATGCCTGGGCGTAGCCGGCACACACGGAAAAACCTCTACCAGCACTATGCTGGCCCACCTGTTCACACATTCCGGTACAGGGTGTTCTGCATTCTTGGGAGGCATCTCCAAAAACTACCACAGCAACCTGCTCCTTAGCAGGAATCCTGTGCTGGTTGCGGAAGCAGACGAGTTTGACCGGTCGTTCCTGCAGCTCTTCCCGGATGTGGCGGTGATAACCTCTACAGATGCAGACCATCTTGATATCTACGGCAATGCTTCCACAATGAGGGAGGCCTTTGCGGAGTTTGCATCACAGATTAAGGAGAACGGTGCCCTCATACTAAAAAAAGGTGTTGAAGTTGCCCTTGATAATGTAAAGGCAAAAGTATACAGCTACTCATATTCAGAAACTGCAGACTTCTGCCCTGCAAACCTGCAGTTGCAGGAGGGTGGCTATTTTACATTCAATCTGGTTTATCCTGCATACCGTACCATATACGGCAAAGAGGTTGCCGCAGGTACAATTGAGGGATGCACAGTAGGGATACCCGGTTGGGTAAATGTGGAGAACGGTATTGCCGCTGCAGCGGCAGCCCTCATAGGGGGAATTGAACCTGAAAAGGTAAAGGATGCCCTTGCAGCATTCCAGGGTGTTGAGAGGAGGTTTGACATACACTTGAACACACCCCAGATTGCATATATAGATGACTACGCACATCATCCGAACGAGATAAGCTCCGCAATAAGTTCTATAAGAAACATATTTCCGGGAAGAAAACTTACAGCTGTGTTCCAGCCTCATCTGTATACCCGTACAAGGGATTTTGCAAAAGAGTTTGCACAGAGCCTGAGCCTGGTGGATGAACTTGTACTGCTTGACATATACCCTGCAAGGGAACTCCCAATTGAGGGGGTTACCTCACAGATTATTTTTGATGATGTAACTGTCGGGAAGAAGGTACTCCTTAAAAAGGATGAGGCACTGGGGTATCTGGAGGGGTGCAGCATTGATATTCTTGCAACTTTTGGTGCCGGGGATATTGACAGGCTTATTGTGCCAATAAAGGAGATGCTTGAAAAAAGGATAGGATAATGTTCAAAAAGATCCTCATATGGTTTGTGGCGGCTGCTTCGCTGGCGGCAATGGGTGCATATTTCTTTTTTGCCCAGATGCTTTACAGCAAAGGGATGCCTACGCAGGTTTGTAGGGAGGTTAATGTAACCTTGCTCGACAGCCTGCAGAACCGTTTTGTTGGGAAGGATGAAGTTATAGGAATTATGGATGGCTTTATGGGACAGAATGTAGGGAAGAGTGTGGAGGAGATTGACCTGCATATTGCAGAGCAGCTGCTCAACCAGAGGAGTGCCATAAAGGAATCACAGGTGAGCGTTACCCGTTCCGGGGAGTTGAGGGTGGAGATAACCCAGCGCAAGCCTGTTCTGAGGATACAGACAGAGAACGGCGGGTTTTATGTAGATGAAACCGAGTATATATTCCCGCTGGTTTCCACATTCACCTCTTATGTACCGGTGGTAAGCGGACACATTCCGCTGGCCATAAATCCGGAGCACAGGGGGCTTGCAACTGATGACCACGGAAACTGGATGGAGCGGATAATGGAACTGGGCAACTTTATGAGCAGCGACCCGTTCTGGAATGCACAGATTGAGCAGATTTATGTAGACAGCCACGGAGATATAATACTCTCTCCAAGGGTTGGGGACCACAAGATAATTTTTGGGGACTTGAAGGATATAGAGACCAAATTCAACAAACTGTACACATTCTACAAGAATATTGTGCCGGCAGAGGGGTGGGAGAAGTACAGTTCAATAAACCTCAAGTACAAAGACCAGATAGTTTGCAAATTAAAAAAGAAAAACAATAAAAAATCTCTTTGAGTTATGAGAAATCTGATAGCAGCCATTGACTTGGGAACCACCAAGGTTGTGTGTCTTGTAGGGGAAAAGACCGCAGCAGGAATAAAGATAATTGCCTTGAGCGAGGCACCTTCAAAAGGTGTGAGCAGGGGCGAAGTTGTAAACATCCAGTCTGTGCTGGATTCCATGATGCCTACAATACAGAATGTGGAGAATGCAATTGGGGAGAAGATAAATGAGGTATTTGTGGGAATTGCCGGCCAGAACATAAGGTGTGAGCAGGGTACAGACCAGACCATAAGGCAGAACCCTGATGAACTCATTACAACAGAAGAGATAGAGGGTATTACAAGGAAGATGTACGGCACTTTCTGCCAGGGCGGCGAAGAGGTGCTGCATGCCATTCCGCAGTCATACATTGTGGATGACCATATTGGCATTACAGAGCCTGTTGGTATGCCCGGCAAACAGATATACTCAAACTTCAAGCTGTTCATAGGGAGGAAGACATCCGCACAGTTCAGCCACAATGTGATTGACCGTGCAAATCTCAAACTGAGGGAACTGGTTCTTGAGCCTCTTGCCTCTGCAAAGGCTGTATTGGGAGAGGATGAAATGGAGATTGGTGTTGCAATGCTTGATATAGGAGGCGGCACCTCAGACCTTCTCATAATTCAGGACAACATAATAAGACATACCGCCGTAATTCCTTTTGGCGGAAACTGCATTACAGAAGATGTAAAGCAAGGCTGCGGCGTATCTTCAAAAATTGCAGAACAGCTCAAGACAGACCACGGCTCTTGTATGAGTTCTCTTGCCCAGGAGAACAAGAGGGTTGTGATCCCAGGTGTAGGCGGCAGGGAGAACAAGGAGATTTCACTAAAACACATTGCCTGCATAATTGAGGCAAGGGTTGAAGAGATTCTGGAGGCAGCACTCTATGAGATTGAGAAATCTGGGTACAAGAACAAGATAAAGGCCGGCCTGGTAATTACCGGAGGCACTTCTCAGCTTGCAAACATAAGGCAGCTGGCCAATATAGTTACAGGACTTGAGACAAGGCTTGCATATCCTGGAAGGGAGTTCTGCGATACAGATGCGCAGGTATGCAAACCGTCACTCTCAACTGCAGTAGGACTTGTCCTTACAGGATTTGAGAGGATGGAGCGCCAGGGCGTGAGGTTCAACACCACCACCCCTATCAACTACAGGAAGGAGGAAGAAGAGGCTGTAACTGTAGAGGCTGCACCACAGGCAAGGGAAGAGGTGAAGGAGACAAAGAAGAAGGGGGGCGGATTCTCATTCAGCAAGTTCTTCAACCAGTTCAAAGATGACAATATGTTCACCGATAACGAGGCATAATTATGGAAGATATCATTGTACCTGATGGCTGGGATATGAGCCAGAGCATCATTAAAGTTATAGGTGTTGGAGGAGGCGGCTGCAACGCAGTGTCCGAGATGTTCCGCCAGGGGATAAAGGATGTGGAATTTATGGTGTGCAACACAGATATCCAGTCCCTCAAGATAAGCCAGGTACCTGAAACCCTGAGGCTTGGAAGTGACCTTACAAGAGGTCTAGGAGCAGGATGCGATCCGGAAAAAGGACGCAAGGCTGCAACCGAATCTATAGATGACATCCGCAAATCCCTGCAGGGAAATACCGAGATGGTGTTCATTACTGCCGGAATGGGCGGCGGTACAGGAACCGGAGCGGCCCCTGTAATTGCACAGGTTGCCAAGGAGTTGGGAAAACTTACTGTGGCGGTTGTAACCCTCCCGTTCAGGGATGAGGGTCCGGATTTCATAAAACGTGCAATCCTGGGTATAAGGGAACTGAGGAAATATGTTGACAGCCTCCTTATAATTGATAACCAGAAACTGTACAAGGTATTCGGAGACCTTACCATTTTTGATGCCTTCCCTCGTGCAAACGAGGTGTTGAGCACAGCGGTAAGGAGTATTGCTGACATCATCAACCGCCCGGGTTTCATAAACGTGGATTTTGCGGATGTAAGGATGGTGATGAACAACAGCGGTATGGCGATTATGGGTATGGGTGAGGCTGAAGGCCCCGACAGGGCAATTGATGCCGTACAGAAAGCCCTTGAATCACCTCTTTTGAATGATTGCGACCTTACCACTGCAAAAGGTGTGCTTGTAAATATCACATCCAGCAAGGAGGACGGAGGCCTTACAATGGCTGAACTATCCCAGATTATGGATCAGGTACGCAGCTATACCGGAGGCTCTGCCAACAAGTTCAAGAGGGGTGTGGTTTATGACCCTTCAATAGGCAAGAAGATAAGCGTTACCATTGTGGCTACAGGTTTTGAGGTGAACAACCTTCCTCAGATAAACGAAGATGAGGATTCAGATGCAATCCTGATTGGCACAAGCGGCATATATGATACTGTAAAGAGTGCTCCTAAAGAGAACGGCAATACAATAATCATAAACAGGATTGAGCCAGAGGAGGAGCCTGAGCCTGCAGCATACAGCAGGCAGAGGGAGGAGAAGCCTGCCCGCAATTATGTGGAGGAGACGCCTCAGATGGAGCAGTATGTAAGGCCTCAGGGCAAACCTGCCCTTATCCTGGATCCCGACGAGGACATTACAGAAAAGGAGAGGATACCTGCATATATGAGGAGGGGGAAGAAACTCTCCGGAATCATTACAGACCAGGACAATGCACCTGTACAGACAGGGGGAAGGATGACACTTGGCCAGGAAGACGGCACCCAACAGTTAAGCAGCAACTCATACCTTCACCAGACCCAGGATTAGTTGCCCCTCAATAAAAAATTATTAAGTTTGCACTCAAATAAAAAGGAAAACACTATGAGTGAGAGAAAAAGAAGAGTAAGATTTGCCCCAAGCCCTACAGGTCCGCTCCATATGGGCGGCGTAAGGACCGCATTATATAACTACCTATATGCAAAACAGGCAGGAGGAGATTTCATTATCCGCATAGAGGATACAGACTCACAAAGATTTGTACCCGGAGCAGAAAAATACATAATAGATTCATTGAACTGGTGCGGCATTATTCCCGACGAGGGTGTGGATGCCCAGGGCAATGTGGTTGAAACCCCAAGCGAAAGGCATCCTCATGCCCCATACAGGCAGTCGCAGAGAAAGCCTATCTACAGGGGGTATGCAGAGCAGCTGATTGCCAACGGATATGCATACTACGCATTTGATACAGCAGAGGAACTTGATGCCCGCAGAAAAGAGGCTGAGGCCAACAAGCAGACCTTCATCTACAACTACCAGACCCGCAAGGAGCTTAAGAACTCCCTCACATTGCCTGAGGATGAGGTGAAGAGGCTCATTGAGACCACAACCAACTGGACAATCCGCTTCAAGAACCCAGAGAATGAGATTGTAAAGATGGACGACCTTATCCGCGGACATATAGAGGTAAATACCAACACCATAGATGACAAAGTGCTTTGGAAGAGGGCTGATGAACTTCCAACCTACCACCTTGCCAACATTGTGGACGACCACCTTATGGAGATTACAGAGGTTATCCGCGGCGAGGAGTGGCTCCCTTCCCTCCCACTCCACTATATGCTTTACAAGGCTTTCGGCTGGACCGATACCCAACCACGTTTTGCACACCTTTCTTTGCTTCTCAAGCCTGACGGCAAAGGGAAGTTGAGCAAGAGGGACGGAGACCGTCTTGGTTTCCCTGTATTCCCGCTCAGATGGGTGAATCCTGAGGGTGAGGTAAGCCGCGGCTACAGAGAGGACGGCTACTATCCGCAGGCTTTCGTAAACCTGCTTGCCCTCCTTGGCTGGAATCCTGGTACAGAGCAGGAGCTCTTTACAATGGATGAACTTGTACAGGCATTCTCACTGGAGAGGGTGATAAAATCGGGAGCAAGGTTCAATGCAGACAAGGCAAAATGGTTCAACCAGGAGTACCTGAGGAAACAGACAGATGCACAACT
Source organism: Bacteroidales bacterium (assembly GCA_017625535.1). GTDB lineage: Bacteria > Bacteroidota > Bacteroidia > Bacteroidales > UBA932 > Egerieousia. The sequence continues at coordinate 39,773 of JAGAKR010000027.1, forward strand.
GGCTGAGCAGTTCATCCCTATTCTTGCAGAGAAAGGTGTTGACACATCAAAATATCCTTTTGCATTTGTAGAACAGCTTTGCGGCCTCATTAAAGAGAGGGCCCATTTTGTGGCTGATTTCTGGGATATCTGCAGTTACTTCTTCATTGCCCCAACCTCATACGCAGAGAATGATGTGAAGAAGTTCTGTACACCTGAAACTATGGAGATAATAAAGAAGGTGAAGGAATTCATCGGGAATATGGAGATAAAGGAGTTTGCAACTGCAGGTGACACTTCCAAGGCAGAGTGTGTACAGGCCATTGAAGAGAAACTTACAGGCTACATTAAGGAGAATGAGTGGAAGATGGGTGCAGTTATGAATACCCTACGTCTCTTCTTTGTAGGCCAGGCCAAAGGTCTTGGAATTGCAGACATCATCTACTTTGTAGGAAAAGAGGAAGCTTTACGCAGAATTAATGCAGGAGAAAATGCAGTATAGATTTAACATTTACAGAAATGTTGCAACAAGCAGAAAGCCATTGTTTATGGCTCTCTGCTTTGTTTTTTTGGGGTGCATGATGGCATCCTGCGGCAACAGGGGCTGGAAGCCCAACGGGAAAGTGGCAGATGAGACATTCTCATTTGCCTGGATATCCGACAACCACCTGGGATCATACGCATACGCGGAAGATGACCTCAGACAGGCCATTGAGGATATAAACTCAATAGACTCTCTGGAGTTTGTGATACTTACAGGTGACCTTACAGAATTTGGAGTTACATCCGAGTTTGCCCTCCTTAAGCAGATGATGGATTCCCTCAACAAGCCATACTATATGGTGGACGGCAACCACGATGTGAACTGGAGCGAGAACGGCACCACCACTTTTGAAAATTACTTCAAGGGGAATGCCCCGCGTTTCTGTTTTGATGCGCACGGCATCCGCTTCATTGGATGCGGCAGCGGCCCTATGCTGAGGATGGGGGCACCGCATATCCCACGTGAGGAGATAAACTGGCTTAAGGAGACCCTTGCTTCCACACATAAAGACCAGCCTGTGGTATTTGTAAACCACTTCCCGCAGTTTGAGGAGATTGCCAACAGTTATGAGGTTACCAATATCCTCAAAAAATACAATGTGCAGTATATTCTCAGCGGCCATTTCCACGTCAATTCCACAAAAGAGTACAATGGCCTTACAAGTGTGCTGGGACGCTCGCTGCTGCGCCGTACAGACCCTATAGGAGGTTACAACATTGTTACCCTTACAGCAGACTCAATGTATGTGGCGGAACGCACCATCAAAGGGGAAACCCACTCTGTATGGTTCAGGGGAGGTCTTCAGGAACAATATGTTCCAAAAGGGGATGAGATTGAAATTTCTTATGCCATAAATGAGGAATACCCTCAGGTTAAGGAGGCCTGGAGGATTTCAGAGGTTTCAGACATAGCATCCCAGGCATCAATAGAGGGCAACTTCTATGTTTACACCACAACAGGGGGCAAAACAGTGGCTCTGGATGCCTCTGCCGGAGAAAAAATATGGGAGTTCCAGAGCGGGAACAAAATCTTCTCTGCGCCGTTCATAACAGATAAAATGGTGTATGTTTCCTCTACAGACGGCAACATTTATGCACTGGACCGCCTCAGCGGCTCAAAGGTATGGGAATATGACGCCGGTTATCCGGTTGTGGCCTCTCCCCTGGTTATAGGGGATACCCTGTATGTGGGCTCCTCAAATGAGAAGTTCCACGCGGTGGATGCTTCGCTGGGAAGAGGAATTTGGGTTTCTGAAGGGTTCCCGGGATACATGGAATCCCGCCCTTGCGCAGATGGGAAACATATCTACACCGGAGGCTGGGAAGGAAGATTCTGGGCTATTGAGAAGCTGTCGGGAAGAAAAGTGTGGGAACACAATATTGGCAAAGGGAGGTACTTCTCCCCTGGTGCCTGCTGGCCTGTAATTGCAGAAGGAAAGATTTTTGTACAAAGTTCAGACAAGGTGCTGAGGGGCTATACTCCCGACGGTGCTGTAATTTGGGAGAATACTTCAGCCCAGGGAAGGGAGTCAATGGGACTCTCTGCAGACGGGAAAACCCTCTATGTAAAAGGGACTACAGATACATTCACGGCATTTGACCTCACAAAAGAGGGGTATCCTGTAAAATGGGAGACAAAGATGCCTTATGAGTACAATTTCATCCCTACCGCACCTGCAGAGATACCGGGTAAAGGTGTGGTTCTGGCTGCAGACACTTTTGGTACAGTATGTGCAGTAGGATCAGAGGGAGAGGGGCTGCAGTGGCAGTACAAAATCTCCAACTGTGCTGTAACCTCGTTCTGCGCAACTCCTGACGGAGGTGCAATTGCAATGACTATGGACGGTAAAATTGTTAAACTTGTATTTTGATATGAAAAGATTTCTGTTTCTGGCTGCGGCACTGCTTATTGCCGCATCAACTTTTGCCCAAGGGATAAAATGGGAAGATGGGACACTTATGCAGGCTTTGAAAAAAGCCAAGGAGAGCGGCAAGGAACTTGTATTCCTGGATTGCTACGCCACCTGGTGCGGTCCCTGCAAGTATATGGCAAACTCTGTATTCACAACAAAAGAGGCAGGTGATTACTTCAACAAGAAGTTTGTGAACATAAAGATAGATATGGAGAAAGGGGAAGGTATTGGCCTTGCCAGGGAATTCCGCATTCAGGGATATCCTACATTCATAATCCTCAACTCCAACGGCAAAGAGATAGGCCGTATAGTGGGCGGGGCACCTATAAAGGATTTTATTAAGAGGGTGGATGCCATCCTTGCCTCTGAAGAATAAGGAGGGTTGTCTACTGGGCAATGAACCTGTAGACAATCTCCCCTATCTGCTTTTCTGCGGCAGATGATGAGGCCCTGAAACGGCTTCTCTTTGCCGCTGCAACAGCAGAACGGACAAGACACTCATCAGAAGATGAGACACTCTCTATAACAGCGGCAGAAACTACATATCCCTTTCTGTTTACCGCTATCTGCACACTTACATCACCGCCTCCCTGGCATTTATATGCCGGTACGGGGAGTGAAAGGGCTTTCCTCCCGTCAAGGGAGTATGAAATTACTGAAGGGCCTTTGTACTGCGGGGCATTGCTATCGGGAAGATTGTCCTGCGATGCCTGCGCCGCATCATCCGCCCCCTGCTCCCTTAGTGCAGCTGCCCTTGAGGCATCCAGTTTGCGCTGCAGTTCCCTTGCTTCATCATAGACCTGGTTTGGGTTCTTGAAACGGTCATCCTTCAGGGCCTGGCTGCTGCGGTCCACTGCCACATTCCTGTATGCACTTGAAGATGCTTTTCCGCTTAGCAGGTCTTCCAGTTCCTTGCTGGCCTGGGCCTTGAGTTCTTCCTGTTTCTCAATCCTCTCTATCTCCTCCAGTTTGGAAAAGTCCAATACAAAAGAAGTCTCCTCACTGGCAACTCTTTGTATTGCAGTGAGGAGGCATATTATTATAACCACCAGATGAAATATAACGGTGGTGTAGAATCCGGCTTTTTTCTCTTTTGAATCCAGAAAACCCATCAAGACTCCCTTTATCTCTTAGAATTCAGCAGATTTAGGGGTTCTTGGGAACGGAATCACGTCCCTGATGTTCTGCATACCGGTTACAAACAGCAAGAGTCTCTCAAATCCAAGGCCGAAACCGCTATGAGGCGCAGTACCAAAACGGCGTGTATCCATATACCACCACAAGTTGGTTGTATCCATATTCAACTCGGCAATACGGGCACTCAACTTCTCAAAACTCTCCTCCCTCTGTGAACCGCCAATAATCTCACCAATTTTAGGGAACAGCACATCCATAGCCCTTACAGTCTTGCCATCCTCATTCTGTTTCATATAGAATGCCTTATTGTCTTTTGGATAGTCTGTAAGGATTACAGGTTTCTTGAAGTGTTTCTCTACAAGGTATCTCTCGTGCTCACTCTGCAAGTCTATACCCCAGGCAACAGGGAACTCAAACTTCTGGCCGCTCTTAAGGAGAATATCTACACCCTCTGTATAGGTAAGCCTTACAAACTCTGTAGAGATAACACTCTCCAGACGGCTGATAAGTTCCTTGTCAACCATATCATTGAGGAACTTGAGGTCATCCATACAGTTCTCAAGTGCATATTTCACACAATATTTGATGAAATCCTCTGCAAGATCCATATTGTCCTCAATCTCATAGAATGCCATCTCAGGCTCAATCATCCAGAACTCTGCAAGGTGTCTTGGAGTGTTTGAATTCTCTGCACGGAAAGTAGGTCCAAAAGTGTATATCTGGCCAAGAGCCATTGCACCAAGCTCGCCCTCCAGCTGTCCGCTCACGGTAAGGGCAGTCTGCCTTCCAAAGAAATCATTTGAAAAATCAACTGCACCGTCCTCAGTTTTAGGGATATTGTTCAGGTCCATTGTTGTAACCTGGAACATTGCACCGGCACCCTCGCAGTCACTTGCTGTAATCAGCGGTGTATGCAGATAGAAGAATCCTCTGTCGTTGAAGTATTTGTGGATTGCGAATGCCATTGCATGCCTTATCCTCAATACTGCTCCGAAAGTGTTTGTACGTGGTCTCAAGTGGGCAATCTCCCTCAGGAACTCCATACTGTGGCCTTTCTTCTGCAAAGGATAACTCTCCACATCAGCTGTGCCGTAAACCTCTATCTCCTTTGCCTGTATCTCTACACTCTGGCCCTTGCCCATAGACTCCACCAAATCTCCTTTAACTGCAATGCAGGCACCTGTAGTGATGCTCTTCATCAATTCCTCAGAAAAATTGGCGGCATCACATACCACCTGTATATTATTGATTGTGGAACCGTCATTCAATGCAATGAAAGCCACATTTTTGTTTCCTCTCTTTGTCCTCACCCAACCTTTGGCCAACACCTCAACACCAGGTGTCTCGCAGAGCAATTGGGCCACTCTCTTTCTTTTTATCTCACTCATTTCTGAATATTTTTATAATAGAACAGCAAAGTTAAGAATTATTTTACATACTTCTTTAAGGCATTGGCCCAAATCTTATAAGCCGCCTTGTTTATATGCAGTCCGTCCTTTGTAAAACGTCCGTCCATATGCAAAGAACCCGGTCCCTTGAAGTAGTCATACAGGTAAATGTACTTGAGGTCATACTTGCGTGCCATCTTCTTCAACCCCTTGTTCACACGGCGTATGGTCATTGTCTTATCCTGCTTGTTCATTGTCTTGTAGATGCACTTCTCAAAATTGTAAGGCAACAGGGACTGTATGTACAAAGTTGTATTCGGGCATTTCTCCACAATCTCTGCAACAACCTTCTCTATATCCACAAGCACGCTGTCCGATGTTATCTGGTGGCTTATGTCATTCACACCCACAAGAAGGAAAATCTTCTTGGGATTTCCGGGCAGAATCTGGTGCAGCCTGTCATAAATGCCGGGTGCATCATCCCCCACAATACCTCTGTTCACAACTGAAATCCCGTCAGGAAGCCACTCTGCAAAAAGGGTCTCCCAATCGCCCCCCTCTGTAAGGCTGTCTCCCAACATTACAATATCATTGGGATTGATGGGCCTCTCCTGCTCAAACTGGGCAGTACGCTTGTAATAATGGTCACTGTATTTCTTTTTCCCCTGTGCAAATGCACTTGTAGCCATAATGGCGAATGAAAGTGTCAAAACAAACAATTTTTTCATATCAATTCATCTTTTTTCTTCCCGACAATTAAAAACCTACAGCAGCAGACCCTTTACTCTCGTTCCAGCACCTGTCAACAACTGTAACAACATATTTGCCACCCTCTGCATGGGCAGGATTTGCTGCAACATCAAACTCAGCATCAGGCACCAGTTTGATAAGGCAATCCTTGTTCTCCTTGTCTGCATCTACCCCTGCAGGGAAATAGTATACTGCATAGAACAAAGCCTTCTGCATAGGATCCTGCTCATCTTTTGGATTCTGGCTCCATACGAGTTTTCCATTCTCAGCCTTCAACCCCTTCACCGCCGCAGGTGCTGTGCTGTCAAGCCAGCTGTATGCAGGTATAAGGGCTGGATTCTTCTGATATGTTGTTCTCATGCTCTCCTGTACACCGGCCTGGTTTCTTACAAGGCTCCAAGCAGGCCACCATACATTGCCGTATACATTAGGAAGCTCCCTTACCAGTTTCATCTTGGCTGCAGTCTGATTGATCTCAGGATTGTCAAGATCCGGTTTCCTGAACGAAGATATGCTTTGTCCAATGTAGAGGTGTCCCCTCTTCCAGGTGTCGTTCCACCAATGGATGAGAGTTTCATAATCTGCCAATCTGTGGCCAATCTCCCAATACAGCTGAGGTACATAATAATCAATGATTCCCCTCTCTGCCCAGCCCGGCACATCGGCAAACAGCTGGTCATAATTCGACAGGCCGTTTGTATTGCTTCCAGAACTGTCGGGAGTATCCTTTTTGTTCCTGTGGATGCCGAATGGACTTATACCAAACCTTACCCAAGGTTTTGAGGCTTTTATTGTATCATTCAACTCTTTTATGAGCAGTTCAACATTGTGTCTGCGCCAATCTCCAAGAACCTGTTTGCGGCTCTGCTGATACTGTGCCTGTCCAAGAGAGTCCTGTGCATCCTTGTTACCCTCAACAACAAACCCCTGCTGCGTTGCATATTTCTCAAATGCAAGTGTATCGTTGAACTCAACACCTGTAATTGGATAAGGATAGAAGTAATCATCAAAATGGACCGCCTCTATATCATAACGGTTTACTATATCTGCAATTGCCTTAACTGTAAGTTCCCTTGAAAGCGGTTCTGCTGGGTTGAAATACAACTGCTTGCCGTGTTTTACAAAAATTTCCGGATGTTTGAAGTACACGTGGTCTGCACAAAGTGTATCACTCTCAAGAAGTGTAACCCTGTAAGGATTGCACCAGGCGTGGAACTCCATACCCCTTTTGTGGCTCTCATCAATCATAAACTGCATAGGATCCCACTCCTCTGCCGGAGCAACTCCCTGAGTTCCGCTCAAATATCTGCTCCAAGGCTCCACCTCAGATTTGTAGAATGCATCAGCACACGGCCTTACCTGGAAAATCACGGCATTGCATCCCGATGTCTGCATAGAGTCCAGCACCTCCACAAACATATCCTGCACCTGCTGACGGGTCATATCCTTAATCTGTGTATTGCCTACAATATGTATCCAGCCTCCACGGAACTCCCTTCCCTGGATACTCTGTTCATTTGCACTGCATCCCTGCATTGCCAACGCAAACTGAAGGGAAAGTGCAGCTATAGTAATTAAAGTAAAAAATCTCTTCATGGAAAAGCCGTTTTAGAATTGTACACCCATTGCCTTGCAGATCTTCTTAGGAATATCTGTATTGTCCTGTCTTCCTGCAAACAGACCGCTCTGTGCCCCTACTGCAAATACAGGAACTGCACCGCCGGTATGAGAAGTTGTTGTCCAGCCTATCTTTGCAACTACAGAGAGTGAATCTGCTGATATATCCTGCATATAGTTTGAAACATCTGTACCCACACTTGCAGCCTTCTTGCCGTCATTTACAACAGAAAGGTCATACACATAACCTTTGCCGCGGCCCAGTGTAACACCACCTGTCTCATGGTCTGCTGTAACAACTATAAGTGTCTCTTCCGGATGCTGCAGATAGAAATTGTATGCAACCTGTATAGCCTGGTCAAAATCCAAAGTCTCCAGAATTGTACCCTGAAGATCATTTGAATGGGCTGCCCAGTCTATTTTGCCACCCTCTACCATAAGGAAGAATCCTTTCTCATTGTTAAGGAAATCAATTGCAGCCTCAACAACCTGAGGAAGTTCAAGGTCACCCTCTACCCTCTCGGCAACATATGGAAGGTCATTATTCTTCTTGTCCCCTTTCTGGAACAGTATCATCTTCTCTGCACCGGCTTTCTTTGCCTCGTACTCATCTGTACCATATGCGAATTCATATCCTGCCTCAGATGCTATGTCATAAAGTGATTTCTCTTTCTCTTTAGGGTTCTGCACACCATAGAATCCGCCGCCGCCAAAGAACTCGAAACCGCTCTGCGGCAACTGCTCTGCAATGGCATAATAATCGCTTCTCGCGGCTGAATTTGCATAGAATGATGCAGGAGTTGCATGGTCTATTGTTACCGATGTTGTAATTCCAACAGGGAACCCTGCATTGTGTATTTTATAAGAAATGGCAGTAAGTTCTGCTGAATCAGGTGTAACACCCAACATGCCGTTGTTTGTCTTGGCACCTGTAGCCAATGCAGTACCTGCAGCAGAAGAACAGGTTATATATCTGTTGGCAGAATAACTTGTAGCCATACCCATCACAGGGAACTGGCTGAAGCAAAGCGGATTGTTGCCAATCTTGCCCTCTTTGGTTGCAAGATAACCTTCCGCTAGTGAGATGTGGGAAAATCCCATACCGTCACCTATAAAATAAAAAACATATTTGGCTTTCTTTTCTTCGTTTGAACAGCAAGATGCCAGAACTGAGATACAGATTGCAAAAAGCAACACAAAACCCAAATGCTTTCTCATACTTAGTAATTTTAATGGAGACAAATATAATAAAAATAGGAACTACTTTATAACAAAAAAAGGGCGGCATCAGCCACCCTTTTCTTGCTATATTCAATCTCTAATGATTAGCGTACCTGGTCAACAGTTCTTGCCGAGTACATAATCTTTAGAGCAGAACAACGTCTGAGCTCTTGTTTTACATCACTGATGATACCCATACGAACGTTCTCGTCTGCTTTGATAACAGTTGTCATGAACTGACGGTCACCCTCACTCATAGCCTCACGCTCTACAGCAATGAAGTCACGGATATCTGAAACGTTTCTGAAAGAATCGTTCAGCTGGATACGTGCGTCAGTACCATATTCAGCCTGTTTGTCCTTTACTGGTGTACCTATATTAATGTATGAAGCCAAGTCCTTGCGCTCCAATTTTGCTGTCTCTGATGCCTCCGGTAATTTTACCATTACCAACTTGTCTGTCTCCCTCATAGTTGTTGAAACCATAAAGAAGAAGATAAGCATGAACACAATGTCGGAGGTAGATGACATAGAGAAGCTTGCTAGCTGTCTCTTTCCTTTTTTACCAAATTTAGCCATTTTTATATCCTCCTAATTATCTTTTCTTAGAAACATCTTTAGGCTCTGCCTCTGAGATTGACTGAGGAACAGCCTCTCTTACGATCTTCTGCTTCTCCTCATCCAAATCTGCATATTTAGAACCGAAATTAACCATTGCAAAGTCGTCACGGATCTCGTTGAAGGCTTTTACGATCTCATTCTGAACTCGTAGGTAAGCGCTGTAACTTGTACCGCGGTCATTCTGCAAAGAAACAACACCTTTTGAAACTGCATACTGGCCAAATCCCTCAATATCCTTCATCTCTTTCTCTGGAAGAGACTCGCTATTTGCTGGGTTTACAATGAACTCTTTGATCTGATCCTTAACCTGTGTAATGTCCATAGGAACACCACCGGCAAGAATTCTGTCCTGAGCATTGATCCTAACAACTACGATATTTCTACGATTCACCTTGATATCCTGCTGTTTCTGATTCTCATCCGGCATAGGAGGCAGACGTCTCTGGATACCCTTGTCCACATCCATAGTTGTTGACACCAGGAAGAAGATAAGCAACAGGAAGGCGATATCGGCACTCGAAGTCGTATTCAACGATGGAGTTGATTTTGCCATATCTAAATCTCTTTACGGTTATTATTTACTGAACATATTTTTTAGGCTACCTACGATAATTGCAACAAAAGCAATAGCGATCAAAAGACCAGCTGCCATAACAGCACCGTCGGTAAATTTCAAATCTGAAGCAGAAGGCTCAACGCTGGTTGTAACACCCTCGAGTGCTGCATCGCTTGAGAACAATACTGCTACTAATATTACTACTGCAAAGATGCCATATGCAAACAATGTAGATTTTTTAATCTTCTTACCGTCTCTGAAGAAAAGAGGAAGAACAATCATACATACCAATGCAATTCCTATCAAGGCATATGCCCAATTAAGGATTGTTGACACCATTGACTCTGGAGTACCCATTGCATAGAAAGCAATGATAAGCACTGCAGAAACAGCTAGTAGTAAATATGACAAATATTTTACTAGTTTCATGTTATATCAAATTATTTTTTTGCTTTTACTAAAATGTCGATCAATGATACTGAAGCGTCCTCCATTGTGATAACAAGGCTCTCAACTTTTGAAGTGATATAGTTGAAGAATACCTGAAGGATAAGAGCTACGATCAAACCGGCAACTGTAGTAATCAACGCAACTTTGATACCTGAAGCTACAACGATAGGTGAAATGTCACCAGCAGCCTGGATAGCATCAAATGCACCGATCATACCGATAACTGTACCCAAGAAACCGAGGTTTGGAGACATTGCGATGAACAATGACAACCAAGTAAGACCAGTCTCAAGCTGAGCAGCCTGAACGCCACCGTAAGATACAACTGATTTCTCTACAGCCTCAAGACCCTGATCCATTCTGCTAAGACCCTGATAGAAAATAGAAGCTACCGGACCACGAGTGTTACGGCAAACCTCAAGAGCAGCCTCAACGCCACCGTTGTTAAGTGCATCCTCTACTTTAGCAATAAGTTTTGAAGTGTTGGTAGTTGAAAGTGAAAGATAAATGATTCTCTCAATAGCAACTGCAAGACCAAGGATAAGACAGAGAAGTACTGCAGCCATAAAGCCTACACCACCATCAATGAATTTAGCTTTGATCTGCTGGTAAACTGGTGCATCAGAAGCAGCACCTGCTAGAAGCTCCTGAGCTGCAGCGTCGTTAGTCTGAGCAACTGCATCATTAGCAGCTATAGCGATAAAGCCGATAACTGCCAAAAACATGAAAAATTTTTTCATAATTTTTTTAGAAAATTTTTAATTAAACAATGTATTTAAATAGTTATAGTTGTGTTTGCACTATAAATTTCCGCGCAATTTAAACAAAATTTTCCAATCGAATGCAATTAAATTACACTTAAATTGATATTTCACCTCTTAAATTACTCTGCAACAACTCTTTAACTTTATCACTTGAATTACTCTGTCCCAGTGCAAAGAACATTTTTGTAACTGCAGCCTCAGTGGTGCTGTCAAAGCCGCTTATAACCCCCTCCTGTTTGAGCGCCACACCTGTAGCATACGCATCCATATCCACCTTTCCTGCGTGGCATTGGGTTACATTCAGCACAACAAGCCCTCTGTGCACGGCATCCTTTATCCTCTCCACAAACCAATCCGCAGTAGGGGCATTGCCGGAACCGAATGTCTCCAGCACAACACCCCTCAACCCTTCCATATTTAGTATGGCATCAATCACCTCCGGGGTTATTCCCGGGAAAATCTTGAGTATGGCAACATTGGTATCCAGATTCTGGAATACGCGTAACGGTGCATCCCAATCCTGCGGATACCTTATGAGAGACCTGTCGTATTTTATATGTATGCCCACATCTGCCAGAACCGGACAATTTGCTGAGCGGAATGCCCTGAAGTTCTCCGCATTGTATTTTGTTGTACGGTTCCCCCTATACAACTGGCTCTCAAAATAGATGCACACCTCCGGAACCATAGGGCGCCCGTCAGGCCCTGCTGCAGAAGCAATCTCTATGGATGAAATGAGGTTCTCCTTGCCGTCTGTACGGAGCATTCCTATTGGGAGCTGGCTTCCTGTAAGGACAACAGGTTTTGCAAGATTCTCAAACATGAAACTGAGTGCCGATGCAGTAAATGACATCGTATCCGTTCCGTGGAGTATCACAAATCCGTCATATTTTTCATAGTTCTCCTTTATAAGGGATGTGAGCCTTATCCAGAAGTCAGGCTGCACATCTGACGAATCTATCAGGGGATCAAAAGAGTATGTATCTATCTTGCATCCGAATTTCCTCAGTTCAGGCACCTCCTCAAGAATCTGGTTGAAGTTGAAAGGTTTCAGGGCCAATGTATCCGGGTCCTGTTTCATTCCAATGGTGCCGCCTGTGTATACAAGCAGAATGGTTCTGTGCATATTTGTCTACTTTTTATTTATAGTCCGAACATTTTTTTTGCATTTGCAGTGGTTATACTGGCAACCTCCTCAAGGGTGCACCCCTTTATCTGCGATATTTTCTCTGCAATATATACCAGATAACTGCTCTCGTTCCTCTTCCCCCTGAAAGGTACCGGTGTAAGGTACGGGCTGTCTGTCTCCAGTACAATCTTCTCCAGAGGTATCCTCTCTAGAGTTTTTGCAACACCGGCATTCTTGTATGTTGCCACCCCTCCTATACCAACCATAAAATCACCGTATCCGCATATCCTGGAATATGTCTCCCAACTTCCGCTAAAAGCGTGGAACACTCCTCGCGGAACCTCTCCCCCAAGGGAATCAAGCACCTGGAAAATATCATCCGTAGCCTCCCTTGCGTGTATTATTACTGGAAGGCCTTTCCTGTATGCCAGTTTCAACTGCTGTGCAAAAACCTCTTTCTGCTGCGATATGAACTCTTTGCTCCAATAGCCGTCCATCCCTATCTCCCCTATTGCAACATAATTGTTTCTTTCAACCTCTTCCAGAACAAAATCCAGTTCCTCCCTCCAGTTCTCCGCTACAGATGTAGGATGAAGTCCTATCGCCTGCACCGCAAAATCCCCGCATTTCTCCGCTGCATTCCTCTGTCTCTCAAATGTGGTTGAATCAATTGCCGGGAAGATACACCTCACCACCCCGTTACCTTTTATCCTTGCAACCGTCTCATCAAAATCCCCGTCAAATGCCTCATCATAAAGATGGGCATGGGTATCTATAAACTCCATCATTTCCTCAAATAATAGTCTGTATTGTTCTTTACCGCAATCTTTCCCTCCAGTTCCAACTCAAGGAGCAATATGGAGAGGGTATCCCAATCCAACCCTGTTGCAGTGCACAACTGCTCTACAGATAGCGGCCTATCAGACTTTAAAGATAGCAATATTTTCTCCTTGTTGCCCACTTGGTATGAAAATAATTGGGGCTGGAATGAACTGTCGGGAAGAAAAGTTTCACTCCATCCCAGAGCTGAGGGAATTGCTGAGGGGGAATTGTATATTGCGGCAACATTTTTTGCTATGAGATAATTGCATCCGAACGAGTTCGGATCAGTAACCCTCCCCGGTACTGCAAAAATATCCCTGTTGTAGCTGCAGGCATACTCTGCAGTAATCATTGCTCCTCCCTTCACCCTGCTCTCCACCACTACAAGCCCCTGGGTTATGGATGCTATTATCCTGTTCCGCTTTATGAAGTTCAACCTTACTGGCTGTTCCCCACGGGGAAATTCAGTGAGTATCCCACCTTGTCTAACCATAGCCGCCGCAATGTCGCGGTGCCGGGACGGATAAACCATATCCATCCCATTTGGAAGTACTGCAACTGTCTCCAGTCCGGCCTCAAGGGCAGCCTTGTGGGAGGCTATATCAATCCCATATGCCAGCCCGCTCACAACAAGAGGTTTATAACTGTGCAGATCCGAAACAATTCTGGAGCACATCTCTTTTCCGTATGTGGAGGCAAGCCGGGTCCCAACCATAGAGATGCTGTACAGGGCATTGAGGTCTGCTGTACCCTTGTAAAAGAGCATTGCCGGGGCATCCTCAACCTCCATAAGGAGCTTCGGGTATCCCTCATCCCCATAAAACAGCAGTTCCACACCTTTCTCCCTGCACCATTCCACCTCCTGTTGCGCCCACTCCAGATTCTCCCCGCTGAACGCCTCCTCCAGAAGGGGCCTCACCTTCTCCATATCTGCACTCTCCATATTATCCAACACACCCTGTGCCGATCCATAAACCTCCAGCAATCTGTTGCACTTCCCGCTCCTGTAAAGGAAAGCCTTTGCCAGCGCACACCTCAAAACAATTTCATCACCCATTTTTCCTCCAAAAATGCACTCTTTCTTCCCGACAAATCTTCAAAAAAAGCAAAACCCACCTTACAGCCCCTATAATTTCTTTTTTTAGAACATTTTATCCTGCACCCTTGACTCAGGGTATAACATAGTCCCTCGCTCAGGGAGTGATGAGGCTGCTCAGGGATAAAATTCATCTTGACGGCGAACTCCTCCTTTTAGTCCTCTTGCAGAGGCCTAACGTCGTCAGACAGGCGCCGTCACAAGACAATGAATTTTATGCCCTCACTTACCGCCTCATCATCCATTCCCTCGGGCCAATGTTTCCCCCACATCAAGTATGCAGTCAAGATGTCAGATTCAAGTATTTAAAGTATTATGGATTCAGATTTACAGCATGAATCCGGTATATGCAATGGCAGAAATATAGGTGCTATGTGAATCCTGGAACGGCGTAAGCAATCATTGCAGATGAGCCTGCAGGCTCAGGCCTGTTTGAGCCAACTTCAGTTGGCGAGTTCCTGAGCCAGGCTCAGATGCAATAGATTGCAAGCCTGGTGGAAGGCTGAA
>JAGAKR010000028.1 GCA_017625535.1 Bacteroidales bacterium
CCTCGCTGTTGAACAGAAGGGCAATGCCCATCAGTATGGCGAACAGCACCACACAGATGACGATGTTCAGTAAGCCCAACCCCAGTTTCGACCAGCAGAAGGGCAATGTCTTCATAAAAATGTCTTTCGCTGTCATAGTTTTCCAGTATTTAATTTGTCATTATATTGTCTTAATTCCTGCACTCACCCGATTCTACTGATATCACTCTGTGGGTTTTTCAGTAATACTCTTCATAAATTCGTAGTAATGCCTGTTCAGATTGAACTCGTTCATAAAATCATATAAACTCGTTTCACGGCTCTTCTTTGCCGGCATTTTAACTTTGAGCATATTTCTGTCTGCCTCCCTGGCAAGAGGAGCCAGCTGATGAAACTTCTGTTGGACCTCTATATACCACTGCCGCCACAACTCCATTCTGGCAACCCCTTTCTTCTCAAAAAACTCGTAATGTTTCTCGTTTTCTGTAACATTAAGCCACTGATTGAACTCACTTCTTGTTTTATGATACTCATCTATAAGAGGCAGTAGATCCGCATTTTCTGTAAAGAACTTGTTTTTTGCCTCCTCTGCAGCCTGTTCTTCACGTTGTTTAAGTTGAGCCATACTTTTTAGAAGACCTCCCAAAGAAGAAGCATCCAATTTTGCAGCCTCCTGCTCAACAATCTTCTGCTTTACAGCCTGCTCTTCATTCATCTTG
The DNA here is from genome assembly GCA_017625535.1 of Bacteroidales bacterium. GTDB lineage: Bacteria > Bacteroidota > Bacteroidia > Bacteroidales > UBA932 > Egerieousia. The sequence goes on from JAGAKR010000028.1 coordinate 699, forward strand.
TTGTAGGCCTCCATAACAACCTGGTTCTTCTCCTCCTCACTCATTGCATCAAGTTCTGCCTGTGTATGCCCAAAACGGGCAATTTGGGTGCGGTTATGAGCTACCGAATCTGTAAAATGCTCATATATGCGCCATGTTTCTTTATTAAACTTTTCCAAAGTTGCCAGATACTCAGCGGTATTTCCTGCAACTAAATCCTCAGCAGACGGAATTTCCGGCGCAAGCCTCATTACGCTCCACTCGGGTGGAGGAACCATTTTCACCTCATCCTTGGCAATCTGTTTCCTTGCCTCAATCAGATCCAAAGAATCCTTTGCCCGCTCCTGCTCCTCAATCCTTGCAGCAAGAGATTCAAGCCCACCTGCAAGTTTTTCTTTCACAATTCCAGCAAGTCCGTTTCCCTTAGTTTGGGCCTCATCACCTCCCTGCCCCCCTGCACCAGCACACGAAAACAGAAATGCCGCACAAAAAAATAATAGAATCTGTTTTCTCATAAGCATCAAATTTTAAACTATTCCACTTTGGTACCGCATCCTGTGCAGAACCTCTGTCCAGGTGCAATTTCGTTACCGCAACTGGTGCAGAAGCGTTTCTGTGCCACTTGCTCAGGTCCTTGCAGGCGGGTGCCACATTCGCAGCAGAATTTTGTACCGTCGGGATTAAAGGTTCCGCAATTTGGGCAGTTGTTTATCTCTTGTCTGGCTCTCTCCTCTTCTGCAGCCTTTTCTTTGATCGCTTTTTCATCTTTTGCCATCTGCAGTTTTTCTCGAGCTGCTGCCTGATTGGCTACAAGCATATCCAGTTCTGCTCTTATGAGAGGAAAACCTTCCCCTCCATCTTTCTGGTAGAGTTCCCTGCCTAATCGTGCATATACTTTTTCAATTTTTTCATTTATCTCTTTAATTTCTGTTTGGGCGTTGAAAATTTTTACATCAGGATCATCTTGCGGCATAAATCCGGAGAGCCCTTTTACCAAACCAGTCAATAAATCTCCCATAATGTTGTAGTTAAGCGTTAATACCTCAATTCAGGTTTTCCAGAATTCCATTGGTGACTGTATCTTCAAGTCCCTCAAGTCCTCCAAGTGAGCTGAAAAGCATTCCGCCAGCAAGGAAAATGATTGCACCAATAATACATCCTATAAGCATCCAGATGAGCATTGCACGGGAAAGATTTACTTTGTTTTTCTTGGCGCTTCCGCCACATGCCCATACAATTATGCATATTATATTAACAATAGGTATCATAAGGAGCAGGAACATAAGCACATAGCTTCCTGTTGATATTGGCTCCTCTGTGTAAACCGGTTGCTGGTACGGCTGCGCGTACTGAGGAGTGTGATTATATTGCGGCGGAGGTGGTGGAGGTGGAGTATATGACTGCATAGGATTGCCGCAGGAAGTACAGAATTTAATTCCATCTGCCACCTGTGTTCCACATTTTGTACAATTTCCCATAGTGTAAATTTTAATGATAGTTCAAATTAATATTTAGTAAAGAAACAACAACACTACAACCCTGTTGCAGAAACAAGAATCTGTTGGGTAGAAAGTTTCCCTCTCTTATCGTAAGTCTCAGTTTTTACATTACCAATACCGCGGGCATACCATACCTTCTGGCTCCCCTTAGCTTTGATAAAGGCCATCTTTGCCGTATAGGTCTGCTCTACAATGTAGCAGTCAAAAGTGCCGGCTGGAGTAGTGAGTTCCTCTCTTCCCACTACTTTATGGGTGTGTATCTCCTGAGTTGTTTTAATACCGCCCATATTCATTACAATGCTGCCGGTCCCAAGTTCCAGTCCTACAGCCAAGCGAGGTGGAATAAGAGGGACATCGGTTGTCATTTCAATTGCTGCACCACCGCCAAGAGCCACAGAGGCATTACCGTCGGTTACGGTAGTTGTAACATTCATAGGGCTGAACATCTGGTTCCCGTTAACATATAGAGCTATTGTCATTGCCACATTATAGTTTCCGTCTGATCCTGTTGCAGCAGTAACTTTTGTAACGGAAGTACCTGTTTCATTCCCTTTTGCATCTGTTGTTACATATTTAAGTTCGGCCCCCTGCTTTACACAGCAGAAAGGTTCCTTTTCCTGTGCCATCAAATTCAAGCTAAGGCACATTGCCATAACAAATAGTACAGTTCTTTTCATAATGTATATAGTTTTATGGTTAATAATTCATTCATTTTCTTCCCGACAATCCATTACTGGAACCCTACCCCAATAGAGACCAAATCTGAGTTACCCTTTCCTAACCCCAAAGTGAAACCCCTGGTACTCCTCTGCGACGATGAAACAACAGAACTCCCAAGCCTCTGTGTGGAGTTGTAGCTGTTTATCCTGTTAATTGATGGATTTATGTAATCTTTCCACGTTTTAGGTATACCGTCAAAATCATAACCTGCAATGTTTACACTCGGACCAGTTGGAATCCCTTGTGTTTGTGTCATTGATGTACGGGTCTTGAAATTGCTCACCAGTACATTCCCTCTTGCATCTGTAACAGTCTCCACACCTCGCATTACGCTTGTTCCTTCGCTGAAATCTCCAAGTAGTGCTTCAGGGTTCTTGCTCAAATCTACTTTGGCCATATAACCATCGGGAAGATTGTAAGGGGTTCGGCCATTTCCAATTCCACCCACTGCCTCCTTGGCCTTTACCGGTTTGAGGACAGTACTGCTGGATGCACCGGTTTCCGGATTATAGACAGTTTTTCTTATCCCTTTTGAATCCTCTACGGATGTATAGATGCGTCCCATCTTGTCTGCTCCAATGCTGAACTTGTAGCCACCTATCTGGGCATTGATACTTGGAACCGGGTACTCTCCAATTCCCTCCATTCCAGCAGTTTTCAAATCCTGATTGATTTTCCACTCCTCAAATCTCTGATCTCTGGTTTCAATCTGTCTCTGACTGAAATAATTTATCATTGCTTCTCCATCTGATGCCATAGAATGGCTCCAATTCAAAGATCTTTGCATTTCAGAGAAATACATCAGTTCATTATCTTCATATAATTTTACAACATCATAGTCATAACGTGTTTGCAAATATTTATGGGCATCCTTATTTGTTATATAATATAATCCCTGCTTTATGTCTTTCTGATAATTCTCCAGTGCTGGCTTCATGTATTGGTCGTAACTCTCAATCCTATAGCGTACTGCAGGAGTAACAACTTGTTTTACCAAAGCATATAATTCATCTCCGTATGATTTAATGGCCCATGGATTTCCTATATGCAAATTTTTGTCATTATGCATCCTTTCTGCTACTCCGTCGACAGCCATTCCAACTCTATTTTCAATAGGTCCCATTTGTATATCCACATTCGTATTCAGATTGTGTCTTGCCTCAAGCAACTTAATCTGATGGTACATATAAGCAACAACTGTAACATTGAATGCCCGTGAATCCGGCAAATATCCATTTCCGCCTACAAGTCCTGAATACTCTGCAGGATAATCACTTTTGGTAGGATAGGCAAGTTTCATTGCTTTCTGCATATACTCATCACCTATAGCAGCTGTAATAAAATCGGGAGATTCCGCAAATGCACCTTTTAATGCCCCCATAACCAAGTGCTCCTGATACTCCAAATTTCTGTCGGGAATAGGATAGACAAACTTCTCAAATTGAATATTTGGTTTCTGTGTCTGCCCAGCCTGCTGGATCTGAGGAATCAGATCTACAAAGTCATCAATTGGTGTTGTCAGTTTTACTATGCTGTTATTATACTTAGGCAACTGCAATGTATCTCTGTATATGTCATACATATCCTCCATTATGGCTGCAATTGAATTGAAATGCCTTACAGACACGTGGTTCCAGGTGTCCAATGCGCTTTTGAAAACATATTCCACAGCCTTGTTCTGGCTCTCTATATCCCCTTTATTCAGCAGAATTGTGGCTTTAAGCTGTAGGGCAAGACCGTAATCTTTATTAAGTTGCAAAGCTCTGTCCAAAAATGCCTCGGCCAGCTTGTCGTCACCAAGTTCAAAGTGGCAACGGGCAATATTGGTGGCAAGCATATGGTTACGTTTGTCCTGATGCCAGGCTACTGCCAGGTAATGCAATGCACTGCCGTATTTTCTCTGTTTCATAAGGCAGGCCGCATAGTTCATACATACAAGGGGATGGGCATACAATCTTGCAGCAGCCTCTCCCTGTTGCAGAATTTCTGTATCCATATAATTTGTAGCGGATATAATTGCCAGCTGGTCTGAGAGTTCCATCAGGTATTTCTGCACATTAAGCCCCGCCTGCTCTGCCAGCACAATATAATCCATCATACGTATTACCTCTGCACTTTGGGCAGCCCCCCTTACCGGAGAGAATCCCAACAGCAACATAATGCAAATGCCATATATAAATCTCTTCATAACAGTATGTTTTAAGGTAATGAAATGTCCAAATCATCAAAATAGGCGTTCTTTTCAAACAGCTTCACCCTATCTTTGCTCATATTCTCTCCGGGAACAATTATGTAATCATTTTCTCCTCCCTGTAACACCCCTCCAATCTCTGAGGCATTTACACTTGCACCAGCACCCCATTTCCCATTGGTATAGGTGTATTTGGCATATCCGCCACCCTGAGGTTTTACATAAAATCCGCTCCCCTGCATATAATTCATGTCTCCGTTGGCTTTTAGAGCCAGTTTGAGGAATACCCCCTGTTTTCCCTCTTTCACTGCTATGTACCAGTTGGTGGAGGTCTTTATCCAAATAGTATAACTGTCGGGAAGAGAAGTTCCTGCTGTCTGTTGCAGTTTCTCAGCAGCACTCAAATTTGAGACTTCTGCCGCAACAACCCCGGTTCCCTGTGGTGCTGCCGGTCCCGACGAGTATTCATCCAACTGGTTTATCCCCAATAGGGTGATTGTAAAGCCGTTCCCCTTGTCTTCCAAAGTAAAACGGTGGTTGAATCCGTTTTTGGCCAGTATCCACTCATATTTCTCACCTTCCAGATCCTGTACCTTTGCAATCTCCTGCAAGGCTGCCGCAAAATCAAACAGGTTAAGTTTCTCTGTACTCATTCCGGTGGTTTTACCTTCCTGGAACGGGCGCAAAGGGGAGGAAATTGAGACGGCATACTCTTTTATCCCAATTTCAGGGAAACGGCAGTTCACCACAAACATCCCCATAAGGTCTACATCCTCACTTACATATTCTCCAGCCTGGGGAAGGCTTATGTAGCTTGTTCCAAGCTGCGAGAGGTAATGGTTAAGCTCCTTTTCATACATTGCCTTGTCGGCGGCAGATGAAGAATAGTCCATTTTAAGTTCAGATGCGGCTATGGATCCAATACCGGTGGAGTTAAAATCCTCAAAGAAGATATATTTGTGTGAATCCGAGAGCTGGGAGAGAATTTTGTCCATTTTCTCCAGCACTGCAGAATTCTGCGCAGTGGCATCAGCCATTGCAATAATGCCAACTGTCAATATCATAATTATCCGTTTCATTGCTCACTTCAGAATACGGAACTTGCCAATTAGAGGAAGGTCTTTAGCCCTGCCGTTGAGGGCATTTATAATACCGATAATTGCAAGGATTGTAAATACCAAGTAACAGATGTCCAATACTGTAGTACAGAGAGAATAAATGCTCCACAATCCAAGGCCTTTCCAAAGGATGGCCCTTAGGATGGCACTTGCAATAGAATCTGCAATAATCCAGGCAATCATTCCAAGGAACAGGACCAATCCCTGATTAGAATGGAACCTTGCAAACGGAGAATTCTTTGCCGCTACAATTGGAACTATTACAAGAAAACCGAAATATGCCAGTACAGACATCACCTTGTTCTGCTCAATGTCCTCTTTTGAGAATTGGGCAGTACTGTCTGCAGTATTGCCAAGTTTTTGGGCAAAATTATCCACGGCTGTTGTTGCCTGCTGCAATTTCTCTTCTGCTGTAGGCTCCGGTTGCACCGGCTGCTCATATACCTGTTGTGGCTGGGGTTCTACCGGAGGCTGTACGGGTTCAGCAGGTGTTGCTGTTGTATTCATAACGTTTCCACAAGAAGGACAGAATTTTACATTATCCTCCACTTTATTTCCACAATTTCCACAGAATGCCATAATAAATTTCTCCTATTTTTAAATTATACATAAACCCATTTACAATTTATCGGGAAACTATTTCTTAAAGACTTTCTCCAATTCTTTCTGCACCTTTGGATCCTCAAGAGCTTTCTCCGCATCTTTCATTGTATCATCAAATGATTTCTGGAGTGCAGAGTAATAATTCACTTTCAATCGTGCGGGCCACTTGCTGTTTGCATCAATAAGTTCAACAGCCATTCGTTTCAATTCTCCATTTTTCTTGAATCCCCAGTCACCCATACTTATCTTTATTCCCAATATATTCTTACTCAGAATCTCTTCTACAGGAATCTCAGACATTGCCTCCTCCGGGTTGCTTTTCAACTCAAAACCATATATGGCCTTACCATCTTCTGCAATCTCTTTTGTTAAAGCATAAACCTTGTTTACATAAGCCTCATACTCCTCCCGGGTAACATCAGTCATATCTTTCTTTACATAAATTGCCGATGCCTCATATTTTCCCTGATATATAACTCCGGTGAATACTTTTATTGAATCCTCATCTCTGTAATCAAAACCCGGAGCCAGTTTGTCTACAGATAGTCCAACCTTTTTAAAGGCTGCATCAGCCGCTTTACGGGTCTTGTCTCCAAACATACCTGTTTGGGTAATCTCCTCCACTTTCTCCTTAACATTCTTTGCCGCTTTTTCCCCTTCTGATACGCCATTACCACACGAAGAGATAATTGCAACAGATACAATGCAAATAAGAGTTGTAAAAATTCTGTTCATAGTAATATGGTTTTAAAGGTTAATAATCCAACTTTATAATTTCTGAGTACCACTGGGCAGAGATTTCTCCGTATGAGTAATACTCTGTATTTTCGGATGGGAAAATGTCTGTATGGAACATATAATCCTCCCTCATCAGCCGCAACTGCTCCAGCGAAGCATCAAAATCCCTGTTGTATGCCGTTGCCATAATAATTACCCTTTCTCTTCCCGACAGTTCCTCCAGTTCAGGAATCCTTTCCCTCACAAGTCTGTAGAACAACCCAAGGTAAACGCATTGCCACTGTACATCAAGGAGCCTCTTGAGCCTTTTTTGTCGGGAAGATTGGGAATCCCTCACATCAAAGTAGAGCTTGTATTTGTGGCGGAGCGGGCTTTTCATCCAGGCTGCCTCTACCTCCTCTACAAATGATGGTTTCATCTGAAAGTACCCTACCGAGAAATTTGCCGCATCTGTGCCTCCTTTTACATATAATGCTATTGTAGCCCCCTCCTCCATTCCATTTTGCAGGCAGGAATACCTCAGTTGCTCAGGGAAGATGATTGCCTCACACTCCAGAACATCTGCATCCAGACTCTCAAAGATCTTGTTCCACCGGGGCCTGTGCTGCTGTACCCTCTCTGCTGCCTTCTTCCACTCTTTCCCAAAAACTTCTTTAAGCTCCCTGTCCTGTATATTCCCTGTTGGAGCATCTTTGGTTGAGCTGTCTCCATGGGGAGCGGCTATAGCGCAGAGCGGAGTTGCCAATAACAATACTGAGATATATATTATAGTTTGTAGGTACATTTTACGAACATTGCTCCGGAGCTCTCTGTCTCCATATAATCATTTCTGGTAATGAACTCTATTCTGTCCGGGAACCTTACTGCTGCAAGAGGATAAACCATTGTGCCATCGTGCAGGATAAGACAACCGCCTTTGTCAAATACCGCCTTACGGCTGTTCTGGCGGAGAGGAATATCTCCGTAGAAACTCTCCTGAGTTGCTTGAGTTTTTCCGGCCTTGCGTTTGTTGAAGTCCTGAGGTTTTTCCGGATCATCCGCTACCCTTTGGCCGTTTACAATCTTGTAGAATTTTTTATCCTGCTCATTGTAAACCGAGAGTTCAGTATTTTTGAAGAAAACATCTTCTACAGATGCTCCGCTTCCGTAAGAGAATGCAGATCTGAATCCACTCTCTGCATATCTGAGGCCGTCTCCTGGTTTTATGAAATCAACAACAAGAGGCTCCATCTTAAATGGCATGACATCCGGCTGTGGAAAATCTTCGTATGCATCATTCAGGATATCTACGCAGTTCCTTACAAGATTCAGAGGTGCCCTGCGGGTTGCACAAGCCGGAGTAAGTCCTGCAAGTGCCATCTCTGAATAGAGCTGTTCTGCCTCAGGGTACAATTTCTTTGCGGTCTCCAATCTCACTTTCAACCCTGCAAGATATTTTTTTGCAGCCTTTTCCCTGTAGTTCTTTACAATCTTCTCTGCCTCATCATACAACTGGTGGATTTTGTTCACATCATCTGTCTGATAAATCTGGTTGTATATACCCTGCAGTTGCGCCTCATACTCATCTGCAATCTCCTCGCAACTCATTATAAGGCCTTCATCATTTCCGGCAAGGGCTGCAGCCTTATCCTGATACTGTTTAACTTTCTGCATCAACTGTTGCTGCTGCATAGAGTATTTGTTGGCAAATGCTGTCATTTTTTGTGTAGTTTCCATAACATTGCCCATATTCAAAGACTGCATCAGTTCACCCTGAATCTGCATAATTTCATTGCTGATTTCCATCATTCTGTTTGTCTCCTCCGGAGTAAGTGTCCCTTTTTCTGCCTTTTTTTCCAATTCTTTGGATTCTGCGGAGAGCTGGTTGACCCTTTCCCTCTTAGACTCTATAGTGTTAGTCACCTTTTCCTGATCAAAGTCTCCAATAATATGTTTTTTAATTTTCTCCTCAAGGGCAGCTTTTTCGGCCTCGGAAACTGCTGGATCATCAAGGCGTTTCTGCTCCTCTACGGTCAGTCCAAGAATATCTTGCAGCTCTGCATACAATTTTTCTCTCTCTGCCACCATTTCCGCATCAGAGCAGGCCCATTGTGCATCCAGTTCATCTATTCTCAGATTTACAGCAACAATTTGGTTGTAATAAATTTCCCTTGAGTGCTGGTTGGGATTTACTATCTCCTCTACTGAAGGGAGGGCAGGGAGTTCCTGCATAAGCGCGTTTACTGTTGAGGCAGTACTGGGCTGTACCTCCGCATCCCATACAAAAGAAGTTTGTCTGAGTTTTGGAATCTTGTCTGTAGCACTGGCTGTGGTGGTGATCTGGTTCTCCTGCCCATCAATCTGCTGCTGTTCATCCTGCTGGCCCATATCTATGCCGGTAACCTTGCCTACGGTATTGCTCACAGCATTTGAAGCCTTCTCCTTAAGTTTCTTAAGGAAACCCTGTGCCTGCACCTGCTCAGGCGCTGCAACAAGTGTTGCCATTGCAAGTAATATAGTTAGAAAACGTTTCATAATTGTTATGTTAAGTGTTAACTAAAAAAGCGTGTAAACTTCAAATATTGGTTTACACGCTTTAAGTTGGTTATGCTTAAATTATTCTTCTGTAGTATTGCCAAGTTGTAAGCTATCTTTTGCACTTAGTGGTGAGATTACTGGTTTCCCGGTTTCTTTCTCAAGTCTGATCCGGGCCTCTCTGGCAATATTACCTCCTCTTTTAGCTACATCTTTATGTTCAGAAAAGGTTTCCGGCTGAGTGCTTTCTGATATTTCTTTTGTAGAGAGTTCGGCCAGCATATTTAACACCAATTCTTTATTGGTCATATTATCACGCAAATTTTCTTTTTTCAATCCCTTAAACTCCTTGTATTCTTTTGCGCTTTTGTCTGCCCAACTCTTATAAATAATGTCTGTTAAGGCTGCAAATTGTATTCCTTCTTGTAAGCCTCTGAGTTTCCATTCATCTGTAAGTTCTTTACGAATTTCAATACTTTTCAAACGCTGATTTATCCAATTGTCTGAATAACCCAATCGTTTGTAATCTCTCATTGCCTGTTCTATTGATAATTCAGGATCCTGCATCTGGTCCAATCTTTCTTTAGCAACTTGAGACATCCATAATTTGAATGGTTCTGCTTTTGGAGAAGGTATTGATTGGATAATACGGAAAATTTGTTGGGTTGTTGCTACATCTGTTTTGTAAAATTTCCCATCAGATGACAACATTTTCAGTTGGTTACATTTTGTAACCAACTCACTACCTTCTTTTTTTAACCTGTTTTTCAATACTTTCCAATAATTACGGGCAGTCTGATAGTCATTCTCAGTTAATACTGCAACCACATCAACTACAGAGAAGTACCACTCTTCTGTCTCGCTATCCCATAGGGTACGGACTTTCTTTGCCTCAAATACTTTAATACTATTCTGTTGTACCATAATAAGATTAATTGTTGTAGTAAAGATACTTAATTCAGAATCATTTATCAACTTAAAACATATAAACCAATATGTCAATGAACTATTTTTTCTTTTTTTGGAATTGATAATTTTAAAATTGTCAATCCGGTGGGAGGTTACATTTTAACAAACTCTACGCGGCGGTTTTTGGCACGGCCTTCGTCGGTGTTGTTGTCGGCGATAGGAGAGTTCTGTCCTTTGCCCACGGCGGTGAGGCGGTCTTGTGCGATGCCGAGTTCCACCAACTTGGCGACGATAGCCTGCGAACGCTGCTCGCTGAGGGTCTGGTTGCTGGCTGGATTACCCGTAGAGTCGGTGTGACCTTCTACCGAGAACTTCAAGTCGGGGTTTTCGGTCATCAGCTGAACGATGCGGTTGATTTCACCCATCGATTCGGGCTTGATAGTGGCCTTGCCCACATCGAACGTGATGCCGTAGGTGATGAACTTGCCGTCCGACATCATGCGGTCGTAGAGAGGTACGGCTCCTTTGGCGATGCGGACGTTCTTAATATAACATCTTGTGTGATGATCATAAGAATGCCTCTGAATCAGAAACCAGTTGGGTTGTACAACATTGGGAACATTCGCAACCCTTGTTCCATTAATATAAGCCTTAAATGCTCTCTTATTAAATGAGAATGCAATATGGTTCCAAC
>JAGAKR010000029.1 GCA_017625535.1 Bacteroidales bacterium
ATTTGAAAAATAATTTGTACTTTTGTACTCAGATACTAAAAGAGTTATTTGAAAAGCGTGATGAATATGGCTCAGCCAGACAATCGTATTTTTTCTTATCCATTGCCAATTCTCACGTGAGTTCTTCTTAAAGGTTTGATAATCATAAATTCTATATCAAACTTCATCAAATATAATGAATTGATGGGAGAAATGGAAACACCGGAAACAAAAAAGGGTCCCGGATATTCCGGAACCCTTTTGAGCGGAAAACGAGGCTCGAGCCCGCAGCTGACGCTGCGGCCAGCTCGCGCTTTTCCCACACCTCCCCAACCCTCCTCAAGGAGGGGGTACGGGGTCGCTCGTCCGAGCCTCTACGCAAAAAGGGTCCCGGATATTCCGGAACCCTTTTGAGCGGAAAACGAGGCTCGAACTCGCGACCCCGACCTTGGCAAGGTCGTGCTCTACCAACTGAGCTATTTCCGCATGTTTCATTGGTGCTCGGGACGGGAATCGAACCCGTACGGGCATTTCTGCCCACGGGATTTTAAGTCCCGCGTGTCTACCTATTCCACCACCTGAGCCAATGAACGGACTGCAAAGATAACAATAGTTTTCAAATCCCCAACCCATAAAAGAAAAAAGGTTGTCAGTTTCCCGACAACCTTTAATCTGAATTTAATCAATGATTAACCTACGTATGCAGGGTAACCAGGGTTCTGCTGGGTTCTCAAAGTAGGATTTGAGTTCAACTCGTCAGTAGAGATTGGAAGAACAATCTTATGGTAAGATTTGGTATCAATAACTTTGTCTCTATGAGGACAATCAATACCCATAATCTCGTCATTGAACTCAATCTTCTCACCGTGACGTAGTCTGTCAAAATATCTCAAGCCTTCCTGGAAGAACTCTTTAGATTTCTCGTTAAGGATCATCTCAACAGTTACAGTCTCAGCAGTAGCAGGCTCCAAGTTTGGAGAACGTTTTCTGATAGCGTTCAAGTACTCTGCAGCTTTTGAAGCATTGCCTGTAGCAAGTGCAGACTCTGCAGCAATCAGATACATCTCTGAAAGACGGATAACTTTAACGTTACAAGCAGCGCAGTCATCTTTACCGTCACCTGGCATATCAACGCCACCAAAGTATTTGTATGAACAACCAAGTCTGTCACCTTTACCTGCAAACTCCTCATCGTCATAAGACTCACTGTTCTCATCGTATGCCATAACGCCCCATCTTACATCATCAGGGTCCTCATTCATTCTCTCCAACCAGTAGTCTGAAGCAGCAAAGTAACCGCCAACTTTAGAACTGTAGTGGTGGATTCTTGAATAGTATGCACCAATTGAACCGGTAGTAAGAGCATTCTCGTTAACAAGCATATACAACTCAAAGATAGACTCATCACCGAACTGTTTTGACCAAGAGTCAACCCACTCATCGTTTGAATACAAGCTGTATTTGCCGCTGTTGATAACCTCTTCTGCCATCTCCAATGCTTTTGAGTGGTTGCCCATAGTCTGGTAAACTCTTGCAGCAATTGCCCTGTTTGCCCAGTATGTAGGATAGCCGTTAGTTGAAGTTGAAACAGTTTTGGTAATTGATTTTGCACCCTCTTCAAGGTCACTTAGAATCTGAGCATAGTTCTCAGCAACAGTTGCTCTGCCTGGCTGAGCCGATGCATCAAGAACCTCAAGTACATTTGGAACACCATAATCAGATGATGGATTGTACTGGGTATAAGGAAGACCATAGATTCTTACAAGGTTGAAATAAACCAATGCCCTGATAGTATAAGCCTGGCCTTTCATGTTTCCGAAATCCTCTGAATTGTTAGGATCAGCCTCAATTGCCTCAATGTTTGCAATAAGGTTGTTCACCTGAAGAAGCAAGTTGTAGCTTGTTGTCCAGAATCCAGAATAAGAACCACTTGAAGGCTGGTGGTTGAATGAGTACAAAGCATCGCTGCCCCTACCCTGAGAGAAGATGGTAAGGTCACCACCTTTTGTATCTCCGTAAAGGAACAAGTTCACACCGTATAGATTTGAGCTAGACAAACGAGTCATAACTCCCGCCATGAACACTTCTGCATCTGCAGCAGTTTTGATGGCCTCGCTAGATTCCAACTGATTGGTTGGTTTCATATCCAGGAAGTCCTCACAAGAAGAGAATGCGAAGATTCCTAGAACTGCAACTAGAATTATAGATAATTTTTTCATTGTATTAACCATGTTTTAAATTAGAATGATAGCTCAAGACCAAATGTGAATGTCTTGCCGAATGGGGTCTCCCAACCTCTTGTACCGTAAGCATTAACCTCTGGGTCTGCCATTGTGTAGTTAGCCCAAGTAAGAAGGTTTGTACCGCTGAAGTAAACGCGTGCATTGCTCAAACCTGCTTTCTTAACCAAAGGCTGAGGAATAGTGTAACCTACAGAAACGGTCTTCAGTCTCAAGAAACTTGCATCGTACATCATACGGCCAGAATCCTGCATAGCGTCTGTAAGGTCGGTACCTCTAACCTGACCAACCAATGTAACATCACCTGGCTGTTTCCATCTGTTGTCAACAGCATACTGTGATCTTGTTCTCTCCCAGTAGTAACCGTCATCGTTGATGTCCTTCTGTGCACCGTCGTACAATTTACCGCCAATCTTGTAGATGAAGTTCAAACCAAGGCTCAAACCTTTCCAAGAAATGCTTGTATTGAAACCACCGTATACTTTAGGAGTTACATCACCAAGGATAACCTCAGTAGCCTCATCATAATCATAAACAACGTTTCTGCCATTCAAAGTAGCGTCGCTGTTGTTGTTGTTTGAGTAGTACCAGTTCTTACCTGTCTGAGGGTCGATACCTGCCCACTCATAACCGAACAATGCCAACATAGACTCACCCTCTCTATAGATGTACTGTGCTCTTGAGTCACCACCTGTAGGATCATACCATCTGATGTCCTGACCTCCGTAAAGTTTGGTAACCTCAGATTTCATCATGGTTGCAGTAATGCTTGCATCCCAAGTGAAGTCTTTCTTTCTGATAATGTCACCGCCAATCTCAATCTCTACACCGTGGTTGTTAACCTCTCCAACATTCTTAAGAGTTGAGCTGAAACCTGTTACAGTTGAAATTGGAACGTCCTGCAACAAATCTTTTGAATCTCTGTTGAAGTACTCGATTGTAGTGTAAAGTCTCTGATCCCAGAAACCTGCCTCAACAGCGATGTTTGTATTGTATGAAGTCTCCCATGACAAGTTTGAATCAGCAACTGTGCTTAGGATAGCACCTGGATTCTGGTTGTAAGGGCTGCCGAATGAAGCCAAAGATCTCCAGCCGTAGTTGTTTGAAGGAAGGGTACCGTTGATACCGTATGATGCCCTTAGTCTCAAGTTGGAAATCCACTCAACATCCTTAAGGAATGCCTCGTTGTTGATTTTCCAAGAACCTGCAACTGACCAGAAGTCACCCCAACGTGCATCCTCGCTTAGTCTTGAAGAACCGTCACGTCTGTATGAAGCAGATACATAATATCTTCCGTCGTAGTTGTACTCAGCCTTTGAAAGGATTGAAACCATTGAGTTGCCCCAGCTGTAAGCAGAAGCGTCAAGGATACCTGCAGTTGCAACTGTAGGAAGTGAAGATGAAGGAAGGTTAGAACCAGTTGATCTCTGGAAATCTGTCTCATTCTTCTCAGCCTCAAAACCTGCCAATACGTTCAAGCTGTGTTTCTCACCAAAGTCTTTAACGTAGTTCAAAGTGGTTGAAGATACAAGTTTGTAGCTGTTTGTAGACATCTCGTGAACCTTACCGTTGTCAGATGAACCGTTGAAGTGGTTTGCACTGTAGTAGATATGGTCTTTGGTATCTGTGTAGTCGTATGAGAAAATTGATTTTGCAGTCAACTCTGGAAGGATGTGGATAGTGAGGGTCTCACTTCCCTGCATCTTGAAGGTCTTAGCAAAGTTGTCCCACTCGTTTGTGTAGTACAATGCGTTGTATGCGTATGAACCGTAACGTGCAGTCCAAGGCTCACCGGTCTTGTAATCGGTTGGCCAATATGTTCCCCACAACAAGTTTCTTGTCTGAAGGTAGTAGTTTGAACCAAGGTTACGTGTATCGTTGAAACCTGAACGGTCTGTATGTGCAATGTTGATGTTTGTTGCAAACTCAACTGCATTTCCTATCTTCTGGTTCAAGTTAACGCGTGCAGAAATACGCTGGAACTCATTCTCCTGTACCCTACCTTTATCTTTGGTATATGACAAAGATGAGTAGTAAGAAGTCTTCTCTGAACCACCGCTCACTGAAATGTCGTAAGTCTGGAATACAGCGGTCTTGAGTAATGCATCCTCCCAGTCAAAGAAGTGGTCAGCTCTCTCAGCCAATCTCTTCTGCTGCTCAGGATCACTTGCATCAACAGTTGTGATGTTCAATTTGTCGTATCTGCCAGTACCTGCAGAAGTGATCTTGTAACCGTGTTTGTTGAACTTGTTGTTCAAAGTTTTAAGAGCATATGCATTTCTCTCTACATCATCATCACCTCCGATATCGTGGAACACCTCATATAGATACTCCATATTTCCGTAAGTGTCAGCAACCTCGTAGTTGTTTGTAGCGAATGATGGAGTGAAACCCCAAGAAGCCTTCAAGGTAACGGTTGGTTTTCCGATTTTACCTCTCTTGGTTGTAATCATTACAACTCCGTTTGCAGCACGTGAACCGTAAAGTGAAGAGGCAGCAGCATCTTTCAATACTGTAATACTCTCAATGTCACTTGGGTTAAGGGTACTCATAACGTTGTTTGTAGAGTAAGTGTATGAACTTGACTGTCCAACATCACCTGAAGTTACAGGAACACCGTCAATTACATACAAAGGCTCGTTTGAAGCGTTCATTGAACCGATACCGCGGATACGGATCTCAGCAGCAGAACCTGCCTGGCCTGAAGACTGGGTAATCTGGAGACCGGCAACTTTACCGTTCAATGCACTCTCAAATGAAACTGAAGGAACGTCTTTGATTGCATCAGCCTTAACCAAAGAAGCTGCACCGGTATAAGTACCTTTCTTTGCTGTACCGTAGGCAACAACCATAACGTCGTCCAACATAACGGCGTCAGCCTTAAGCATTACGTCCAACTGAGTCCTGCCGTTTACAACCAATTGCTGGGTTGTAAAACCTACAGATGAATAGATCAGGGTAGCATCCGCAGGAACTTCAATAACATAATTACCGTCAATGTCAGTTGAAGTACCATTATTGGTTCCCTGTTGCAATACATAGGCACCAATAATCGGCATTCCGTCTTCCGAGCCAATTACCGTACCTTTAACAGTAATTGTCTGCGCCAGCATCATAGTAGAACATAATGCAAAAAGCGCAAATAGAATAACTTTTTTCATTAGATTATTTTTAAGTGTGTTAATTGTGTGAGTTTGTTCTTTTCCGTGCATACACTCCAGTATGCTTTACAAATATAATACTTTTTCTACAACAGCAATGCATATCGCCTTCTTTTATACCAAAAATTTAGCCTCTGCACCCTTTAAAAGTGAAAATTATATCTTTTTCAAATTGTAAGTGCAATAAAAAAAGGCCCACTCTAAATGGGCCTTCGGGTATATTGGTTCAGTTTTATTCCTTGTATTTTAAAATATGCTCCCTATATTCCATTATCGGAGGTGCGGCATCCGGAAAATACTTGTGGGTATAGATGAATTCCGGAAGTTCCATTCCCTGTATCTCTTCCCGTCTGCTCTCCCTTATCCCCCTTGTAACAACTTCAAACCTGGTTGCAGGCCTCTCTCTGCCACGCCACTCAAACCCCTTCAGGCGCTGGTTTTCCAGCGGAAGGTTATATACAGGAAAAACATTCTGCTTCAGGTCTCCAATGGAGCGGGTCCTCTGTATCTCATTGTTGCGGATTCTTGCAGTGAGCATCTTGCACTCCTCCTGGTCCATAAGGGTTATTGTACTGTCCTCCTCCATATAGAAGATTGCAGAAACACCTCCAAGTGCATCAAACCTGTAAAGTTCATTATTGCTGAAATACGCCGCCATTTCCGAGGCCTTTATCTGGTTATAATGGATTGTATCCTCCTGTACAGCAATAAATGCGTTAGAGAGGAGATTGACCTTATCCAGCTGCCTGTTCTTCATTACCCCCTGTATGCTGTCTGCAGCAAACTGGTTTATACCGTTATACCACATTACCGGACGGCCGTAGAATCTTGCCATTGAATCCAGACCTGTATATACCAGGCTGTCGCACAACCCCTGGATGTCACTTCTATGGAATTTCACATTATGGTATGCATCAATGAATGCCACTCCCGACGTATCTTTCACTGTCTGGAGTGAATCTGCAGGAGGAACAATTTCTGCAGCGGCAAGAGTGTCAGCCTTCGCCTCAGGAGCGGGAGCCTGAACCGGTGCAGGCGCATCCCCCTTCTTTTTGCGCAATGCCTTGCGTTCTTCATCGTGGATTGCTATGGGATCCACATTGGAAAGTTTCAATCTTTCAGAAGCCTGTACAATGGAATTGCTGTCCACTTCATACATCTTTATTGTACGGTATAGGATTGTATCAGCAGCAAGGAAAAGGGTATCGGGCCTGTCATTCTCCATTGAATACATTCCTACAGATGGATTTGCCGTAAGTTCTATCTCACTCTTTGCCGGACGGTACGCAACCTTGTCTGCCATACAGATGGACGACTGCACAGTATCAAGTATCTGCACATTGTTGTAAAGGTCTGCATCCCCGGTATTCCTGTAATACTCCATGAGATCTGCCCATAGTTCCTGCTCCTTTGTGAGGATATAACCGTCTTTGTTGAAAATGAACAGGTTCTGCGGCCTTTTGTACCTTCCGGAATTGGCATACAGAATATTCTCATTCCTCCAGGCCACTGTATTCTCATTGAATATCACCTCATCTGTCTGGGTAAGGTAATCCACCTGAAGGGAAGATATGATTACTGAATCGGTGAATATCTGCACATTGTCTTCAAATGTGAACTTCTTCTCCGCTGCAGTATAGGTTCCGTTGTCGCTCTCCATTATCTTGCCGTCATTGCTCTTCATTGAGGCCCCAAAGTAGAAAGTGGCAATACTGTCTCTTGTATTGTAGTTCAGGTAATTGGTATTGAGTATATTCCCCTCTTTGTCATACAATTCAACCAATGAACCGCGGAACATTGCAAGATTGGCAGGAATGTCATATTTCAGGCTGTCGCTTGTAAGCATAGTGTTCTCCTGAATTATCTCCACGTTTCCTACAGCATCAATTATGTTGGCATTCACATTCCATAGGGCAGTGTCACACTTCAGATAAGTGTTGTTGTGGAGAAATGTTGCGGGCCCTATCACTTTTCGGTACGACACGCTGTCTATCTCCATAAGATGGGCGGATACAGCCTCCACAAGGCGTATCAAAGAATCAGCACTCTCCTTGTTCTGGGTATGGCCCAAAACAGAAAAGTGCATGAAACATAAGAGTATGAATATAGATCTATTTAATCCAGCCTTCACGTTCAAAATTGCATTGTTTGAAGAGGTCATCCAATTTTATGTATGTGATGGCCTGCTTCTCTTTTATGAAATTGTCTATTGCCTTCTGCTGCCTGTCTGAATTTGCAATGTTCAGTATCACTTCAAAATCATCCTTGAATGTTGCAGTATGGGATGGAATGATCTTTTCAAGCCTCAAAATCTTGTAGATGGTGTTTCCGCTCCTGCCCTCATTGTCTGTAGACTCAAACGGCTCGGATATCTCACCCTCCTTCATATCCTTTATCACAGAGTAGTCGGCCGGCTTCAGAAGGTCTTTCTCAAACAGAGTTGAACCTGTATTCTCATCTGCCATAAGTCCGCCGCTTACTGCAGATTTGGGATCCTCTGAGTTTATTCTTGCAGCCAGTTCAAATGATATGCTGTCTGCCTCAATCTTTGTCTTGAGGCTGTCCAACTTGTTGAAAGCCTTTATTCTGTCTTCAGAAGTATATTTTGGCTTCAGAAGAATATGCCTTGCATTGAACATCTCGCCATCCTTCTCAATCATCTGTATGAGGTGAAGGCCGTCGGGAGTCTCAACAATCTGCGAAATCTGTCCGTTCTTGAGTGCCATTGCAGCATCTGAGAATTGTGGCCAGAAGATGTTTTTTGATGCCATTCCAAGTTCGCCACCCTTTATTGCACTGCCCGGGTCTTCTGAGTACAGGGTTGCCAATGTGCTGAATTTCTCCCCTTTGAGAATCCTTTCCCTGAAACTGAGCAATCTCTCTTTTGCTGCCAGTTTTGCACTGTTCTGGTCTGGGTAAAGGACAATCTGGCTTATCCTGTACTGTGTGGAAATTATCGGGAGATCACTCTCATCTGCCTGTTTGTAGAACTTCTCCACTTCAGATGGGGTTGCCTGGCCTGCACCACGCATCACTTCCTGCTGCATCTGCTGGATGAGGCTCTGCTCCCTCAGCATATCCCTCCACTCCTCTTTCAATTTGTGGATAGGTTTCTTGAAATACTCCTCAACCTCCTTCTCACCGCCCAATTGGGTAAGTACAGTACTCAGCCTCTGCTGCAGGTCCATCTCCACATTGTCTTCTCCCACCTCAAGGCTGTCGAGACGTGCCTGGTTGAGGAACAACTTGTGTTCCATTATGTTTTCCAGCATCTGGCAACGTGTGTTCCTGTCTGTACCCTGTCCCTGTGCCGCCATAACCTGAATCTCCGCCTCAAGTTGTGAAAGGAATATGGCTTCATTGCCTATAAGTGCTATTGTCTTGTCTGCCAAACCGTTTTCATACCTCTGTGCGCTGAGTGTCACAGGCATGACCATCAGAACCGCCACTATGACTCCACTAAGAATCCTTCTCATCTTCTGTAATTTTTAATTTATTGTTGTTAAGTGCATCGTTAAGGATATCCCGCTGTAAATTGGACAGGAGTTCCTGTTTCCTTCTGCTTATAATGATTTCCTTTATTTTCTCGCTGTTATACTCAAACGGGGTAAGTTCTCCGGGTGCCACATAATCCAGCACCTGCAGTATATTTGTGTATACGGTGTCCTTCACCTCCACAACCCCCTTGTTCTTGGCCATAAGTTGCTGCAACTCCTCCAGCGGTGCGCCGGTCTCCTTGGCAACTATGTTCAGGTCTACCCAATTATGGTTGTAATTGCTGTATTTGTATGCAGAATTATATGCCAACTGCTCAAGTTCCTCAAGCTCCTCTATCTCCCTCCCTTGCGCAAGTTTCATCATAACCTGCAGATTTGGGGAACTGTTCTGCATTTTTACCAGACTCCCCTTGAACACACCGTTCCTCCCCACAAAACTCTCCGGGTGTGCGTTATAATACTCTTCCCTCTCCTGCAATGATACCAGTGTATCAAGCCTCTCCTCCACAAATTTGTTTTCATATCTGAAGACCAGCAGCTGTACCCTGTAGTCCTCCAACAGTTGTGCCACATCCTTATCCTGCTTTGGCAATTGTTCCTCCGCCTTCTGCAGCATAAGTTGCCTTATTGCCCAGGAATCTATGTATTGCCTTACAAGTGCAATACTGTCCTGTTTTGCCAGCCCCCTGGGGATGAATTTCTCTATGTCTGTCTTATATAATGCAGCCCTCCCGATCTGCGCAACCTTTTCCCCTTTTGTAACAGAGTCATAAAGGGTACAGGAGCAAACAAGAAGAGCTGCAATTATTATACAAACAAATTTGTTCATCAAAAAGGTATGGTTACTTTGTAAGGGCGCTCAATCTTACAAACAAAGCATCAACACCCTCAAGAAGTTTCTGGTTCAAAGCCTTGAAATGCTTCTTTGCCTCATCTTTAGGGTAATGGTTTATCTGCTCAAAGATATTGTCACCCAACTCAACTGCATCCGCTACAATTTTCTTTGCCTCATCCAGGTTCTTCTCGCCATTCATGTACATGTATACCCAGCAATCAGAAATTACCTCATTGATAAGGAAAATAACATCTTTTTTAAATACTCTTAAGTTTGCCATTTCTATCTTGTTTTAAAATGTTCTACAATACAGGTTTTCCTACAGGCTCGAGACCAAGGCCCGGAGCATCATGCAAAGTTATCTTACCGTCTACAATTGTCATGCCTTTATAGCAGTCATTTGCAATGAGGAGGTTACCGTCCAAGTCTGCCCACTCAGTCTTAGGTGCAATCTGAGCGCCTGCTGTAATTGCACAGGATGTCTCTGTCATACAGCCTATCATAAGCCTCATATCCAAAGACTGTGCAAGGCTCACCATCTCGCGTGCCTCACGCAGACCGGTACACTTCATCAGTTTAATGTTGATTCCGTGGTATGCTCCGTGAAGTTTCTTTATGTCTGTAAGCCTCTGGCAAGCCTCGTCTGCAATGATTGGAAGAGGTGACCTCTCAGAAAGCCATGCAGTCTGGTCCAATGCATATTTGCTCATAGGCTGCTCAATCATATTCACATTGCGCTCATTGAGCCAGTTGATCATATCAAGCGCATAGTATTTGTCTTTCCATCCCTGGTTTGCATCAACACAGATAACTGTATCTGTTACAGAGCGGATGGTGTTTATCATCATCTTGTCCTCAGCCTCTGTCCTTCCAAGTTTCACTTTAATTACCTTGTAAGGAGCTGCCTCTTTGGTTTTCTCCCTTACAACATCCTCTGTATCAAGACCTACTGTGAATGAAGTATTAGGACAGGTTGTAGGGTCCCATCCCCAGATCTTCCACCAAGGCTGTCCCATCATCTTTCCTACAAGGTCATGCAGTGCAATGTCAATTGCAGCCTTTGCAGCACAGTTGTTGATTGCAATGCCGTCTACGTATTTCATAATATCCTCTATGAGGAACGGAGAAGCGAACTTGCCCAAATCAACTTTTTTAAGGAACTCCATTACAGAAGCCTGTGTCTCGCCAAGATATGGTGGCATTGCAGCCTCACCGTATCCTGTATAGCCGTCCCAAGTGATTTTTGTAAGCACAATAGGGGTGGTTGTCCTTGAAGAGTTTGCAATTGTAAATACGTGTCTCATCTGGGCATCGTATGGAATCCATGAAAGTTCCATCTTTTTGCTTCCCGATGACTTTTTGCCTCTCTCCGCCTGTGCAAAAATTGTAGCAGGATTAAGGACTGCAGCAGCTGCTGTAAGAAGACCTGCTGATTTGAGGAATGAACGTCTGTCTGTTTTCATATTGTGTATTGTATGTTTCAAATGTTATTTATAAAGGGTTTTGATAGACCAGATATCTTTGCCAGCATCTACATTACCCAAAATGCGCTGTGCCCTTACAAGACGTTTTGAACCGTCATAGTAGTTCTCATCTGTAGGGATAAGACTGTTGATCCTCACTTTTGTTGCAGAGTGGATAAAGATGCCGTCACCAATGTAAATTCCCACGTGGGTGATGCGCTCCTTCTTCTCTGGTGTAGCCTTTGTTCCAAAGAAGATGAGGTCACCTTTCTTGAGGTTTGCAAGGGCCTCTTTAGTGTACTCGCCGTCATTCACGTATTTTGAAATGTCTACGTCATCACCTGTCAGGCACTGCTGCGACGCATCTCTTGCAAGAACTATACCATTAAGGAAATAGGTAGATTTACAGAAACCGCTGCAGTCTACAGCTTTAATTGAAGTGCCGCCCCACATATAAGGAACTCCTATGAACTGTTTTGCTGTTGCAATTATGTTGTCTGCTGTAGGGTTGCGGCTGTCGAGCCATTTGTTGAAGTCCATAACATCCCTCTGAGGTATGTAACCTGTCCTGCCGTCTGAAATTGCAACTTTTCTCCAATACATGCCGGCATCGCCCAAATCAAGAAGAATGTTACCCCATACAACATCACTAACCATCTGGCTCATCTCAGAAGGGCCCTCATACATAGTGGTATACTTGGTTGTAACAATCACCTTCTTGGCAGCCTTATATGCATCAAACTCCTCTTTGTTCATATAAGTTATGCTTCCCGACGAAACCCAAGAGATATAACCCTCTGGGGTAATGGCCCTTGTCCAGCCACCCTTCTTCTCCAAAACCTGAAGAGGTGTACCCATCATAACCTGAGTTGCAGACTCAGCACTGTATTTGCCGCTTGTGCGGAAATTGATAACCGACTGGTTAGATACTCCGTAGATCTTGCCCTCCAATGACTCGTCGGGAAGAACCTTTATACTGTCAAGCACCTCTATGCCTTTATCTGCAAATGCTTTTACATATGCCTCCTTTGCCTGAGGCTGGTTTGTAACCCCTTTAAGGGCAAATCCGTTTGCAGTTTCCTCAAGTTTCACTTCAAGAGTCTTGCTCCTGCCGTCGGGAGCATACTGTGCTTTCATCTCCTTTGAGATTGTTTCAAATGCAGCAGCCTCTTTTGTTGTCTTTTCACCGCCACAGCATCCGTAAAGGGCAACTATAGGTAATGTTGCCAGCAGAATCAGTTTTTTCATAAGTGCAATAAGTCTATGTAATGAATATATTCTACAAATATATGCAAAAAAATTAAAAAAGGGAAGCACAGACGCGCTTCCCTTTAATTTTCAATATCCAAGGGTAATTTATTTGTCCTTGAGGATTACATCATGCGCACCGCCCTCAACAATTGAAGTTGAAGATACAAGTGTAATTTTTGCACTCTTCTGGAACTGAGGAATAGTGATTGAACCGCAGCTGCACATTGTAGATATAATCTTGCCAAGGGTAACCTCAAGGTTGTCCTTCATCTTTCCGGCATATGGAACGTAACTGTCAACGCCCTCTTCAAATTTCATTGCTCCCCCTTTGCCGCCCATATCATAGCGCTGCCAGTTGCGTGCACGGCTCGAGCCCTCGCCCCAGTACTCTTTCACATAATTGCCGTTAAGGTAAAGTTTCTTTGTAGGGGATTCATCAAAGCGGGCAAAGTAACGTCCCATCATAAGGAAGTCCGCACCCATTGCAAGTGCCAATGACATATGGTAGTCATGTACAAGTCCACCGTCACTGCAGATTGGAACATAAACTCCAGTTTTCTCAAAATACTCGTCCCTTGCTGCCGCAACATCAAGGATAGCTGTTGCCTGTCCGCGTCCTATACCTTTCTGCTCGCGGGTAATGCAGATTGAACCTCCTCCAATACCAACTTTTATGAAGTCTGCACCTGCCTCTACAAGGTAATCGAATCCCTCTTTGTCCACAACGTTTCCTGCTCCAATAAGGACTTTGCCATTGTAGGTCTCCTTAACCCAGGCGATAGTCTCCTTCTGCCACTCAGAAAATCCGTCAGATGAATCTATACATACAACATCTACACCAGCCTCAACAAGGGCAGGGACACGCTCTTTGTAATCTCGGCTGTTGATACCTGCTCCCACAAGCAGCTCTTTTGTCTGAGGATCCAACAACTCATTTGGGTTTTCCCTATGGGATTCATAATCTTTACGGAATACGAAATATACCAGATTCTGGTTCTCGTCTATGATTGGAAGGGCATTCAGTTTGTGGTCCCAGATCAACTGGTTTGCCTCTGAAAGGGTAATGCCCAATTTGCCTACTGTAAGTTTCTCAAATGGAGTCATGAAATTCTTCACCTGAGAATCACGGCCGTCGTGGTCAATCCTGTAATCTCTGCTGGTAAGCATTCCAAGCAGTTTTCCATTAGGGGTACCGTCATCTGTAACACCCATTGTGGTATGGCCTGTAGCCTCTATAATGGCCTCAACATCTGCCAAGGTTGCATCAGGACGCACGTTTGAATCGCTTGGAACAAATCCTGCCTTGAACTTCTTCACTTTCCTCACCATCTCAGCCTGGCTCTCAATTGACTGTGAACCAAAGATGAATGACAATCCTCCGTTGCGTGCAAGGGCAATTGCAAGACCGTGGTCTGAGACAGACTGCATGATTGCTGAAACAAACGGAATGTTAAGTGAAATCTTAGGTTCCTCTCCTTTTCTGAACTTCACCAACGGGGTTTTCAATGATACATTCTGAGGGGTACACTCCTTGGTTGTAAGGCCTGGTATCAACAGATACTCTCCAAAAGTACGGGAAACCTTCTCTATAATCTGAGCCATATATATTTTCTCCAATTTTTTAAAAGTTTTGCAAATGTACTACTTTCTAAAATTTAGTACAACAAAAAATAATCATATCTTTGTGCATTCTATAACAACAAACAAGAAATTCCTGTAGAAAAATGATACTTGATTCTTTAAAAAGTTTTGAGAAATACCAGACCCTTCAGGACGGGTTTGACAAAGTTTACCAGTTCATAAGGAAAAACAATCTAAGCACCCTTGAGGCCGGCACATACGAGATAGACGGCAAAAGGGTATGGTGTACAGTTTCAGAGGGAGAATTGAAAGATGTTGAGGATGCCAAACTGGAGATCCACGATTCATATATAGACATCCACGTACTGCTTGACGGTTCGGAAACAATAGGACTTAAAGACCGCAGCAAATGCAATACAGACAACACCAAATACCAGGAGGCAGATGACATTGCATTCCTTGAGGAGGAGCCAGAAAACTATGTTGTAATGGGTGTGAACAACCTTGCAATCATTTTCCCTGCAGATGCACACGCACCGCTTCTTGGAGCAGGCAACTACAAAAAAGCTGTGTTTAAGGTACACGTAGGAAGCAACAGGTCAAAACTAAATTAATCTCCTGTGGAGAATAGATACAACTCCTTTGTAGGGTACTTCAAACAGAAGTACGGCTGTCGCCTGCAGAAAATTGTGGTGGACGCCGGCTTCACCTGCCCCAACAGGGACGGGAGCAAAGGATTGGGAGGATGCACATTCTGCAACAATGATGCATTCCACCCCAATTATTCCACTCCCGACAAACCCATCCGCCAACAGTTGGACGAGGGGATTGGATTCCACCTGAACAGATACCGCACCACAGAAGACTATCTGGCATATTTCCAGTCATACTCCAACACATACGCACCATTGGAGCACCTTAAAGAGTTATATGCCCAGGCCCTGGCACACCCCAAGGTGAAGGGAATTGTAATAGGCACCCGTCCGGATTGTGTGGATGATGAGAAACTGGACTGGCTTGCAGAACTCTCCAAAGAGAAAATTGTAATTGTGGAGTACGGAATAGAATCGTGCTACAACAAGACCCTGCAGAGGATAAACCGCGGGCACAATTTTGAAACCGCCGTAAAGGCCGTTGAGGCCACCGCAGCAAGGGGGATCCACCAGGGTGCCCATTTCATATTCGGTCTCCCCGGTGAAACCAGGGAGGAACTTATGGGAATGGCCCCAATCATAAACAGTCTCCCGATAAATTCTGTAAAGTTCCACCAGCTGCAGATAATAAAAGGGACAGAGATGGAGGCGGAATTCGCCCGCTGTCCGGAAGATTTTGTACAATTCGGATTGGAGGAATACATAGATTTCTTCATAGATTTTCTGGAACTGCTCAGGCCCGACCTCTACATAGAACGCTTTGCAGGTGAGGTTCCTCCACGCTTTGTAAACTCATCTCCTTGGGGAAAAGTGCGCAATGTGCAGTTGCTGCAGATGCTCCACAAAAGGCTTGAGGAGAGGGATACTTACCAGGGTGCAAAATTATTTTGCAGATAAAGAAAATATTTCTACTTTTGCGCTCCCAATATTGGGACAAAATTTAAAAAACACTTTGCAAAATGGCTGAGTATTTATCATCAGACAAGAAAGCAGAGCTTTTCGGCAAATACGGAAAGTCTAATACAGACACCGGTTCAGTTGAGAGTCAGGTTGCTTTATTTTCCTACCGTATCGCTCACCTTACACAGCACATGAAAGAGAACCACAAAGACTATGGTACTCAGAGATCACTTCTCAGATTGGTTGGTAAGAGACGTAAACTTTTGGATTATCTGAAAGCTAAAGACATTGAGAGATACAGAGAGCTTATCAAGGCATTGGGCCTAAGAAAATAAGCCCTTTACAAGGAATAAAAAAAGGTTGCATCTCAGCGGTGCAACCTTTTCTTTTGCCAATCTGCAGCAGGTGAAAACGGCAGATTCCTATTTGCGCATTGTAATTTTTGCATCTTTGGATTCAAACTCCCCTCTATACCAACCATCCCCCTCTTTAATCTGTACCATTTTAATATACACCGTATCTTTATAATACACTCCGGCTGTATCTTCAACTATCAGCGGTGCATAATAAAACGTGTCAGACTTCCACTCCAGAGCCCCACCTTTCCTTACAACAACAAAAGTACCCTGGGAATCAGTATAAGTACTGTCGAGAGGCCATTTGTCCCATCTTGGTTTTATTTTTATCCCCTCCAGCGGCTCCTGTCTCATATTCACCACTTTTCCCATTACGGTATAATCCATTGTAGGGGTACCGTATGCACAAGGGGACAAAGAAGCAAAAGAATCACAAGATACGGCAGCAAATCCCATCATTGTAAACAACCATTTTGAAATTTTCAGAACCAAGTTTTTCATAGCCCTTTACAAATTATTATATCAGCATTTATCTTAAAACCTATCCAAGTGGCAGAAGAGCAGTTTCCCATCTCCATTCCTCAGATGCATTCCGCCTCCAAGGCAATACCGGAACCATCTGCAGTTTTTGCACTCATCCTTTTTCATCCAGGAACGGTCTCTGTACGGCTGGTATCTGTTCTCCCACACATCAGTAAATTTTTCCCGATAGATATTTCCCTGGGTATAATCTGCCCTTATGCTGGCACAGGCAGAAATTGAACCGTCTATAAGCACAGAACCAACCGAAGTGCCGGCCTGGCAGGTAAAGAGATGATCCCTCACCTGGCCCTCAAACTCACCCAAGAACCCCTCACATCCGTAGTTTGCATTTATCCTCCCCTCTTTGCGGGTATCTCTGATGAACTCCATAAGGCCACGGAACTGCTCCTTGTCCAATTGCAGCATAGGGTCCTGGGCAGCCCTCCCTACAGGAAAAACCGTAAACAGTCTCCACTCCTTAAGCCCAAGGGAAATCAGATACTCTTTCAGTTCAGCAAGTGAGCCATAATTCATCTTGTTCACACAGGTTACCACATCAAACTTTATCTGCGGCTCCTTTGCAAGTATCTCTATTGCCCTGGATGCATTCCTGAAACTCCCCGGCACACCCCTCATCCATTCGTGCTGCTGCTCAAATCCGTCCAGGCTGATTGTAGCACAATGCATCCCGCTTTCCAACAGGCTCTCTATTCTCTGAGGTGTCATAAGATAGCCGTTTGAAACCACGCCCCACGGAAACTCCATATCATATATTGCCCTGCCGCATTGCTCCAGGTCCTTCCTCATAAGGGGTTCCCCTCCGGTAATCACAATCATCACCTTATGGGAATCATACTTCTGTTTCACATCTTCCAGCACCTTGCGGAAATCGGCAAAAGGCATATCTCTTTGCTCTGCAGAAACCTTGCAGTCGCTCCCGCAATGGCGGCACTTCATATTGCACCTTAAGGTACACTCCCAAAAGAGCTGCCTCAAAGGATGCATCTCCTGCATCTCCTTTAGCAACTGCCTGTGCAGTTCCAATGCTATCCGCTGTCTTAATGAGAGTGTAGTCATTCCGGCCTGTGATTATTTGTTTTTTACCTT
The DNA here is from genome assembly GCA_017625535.1 of Bacteroidales bacterium. Classification (GTDB taxonomy): domain Bacteria; phylum Bacteroidota; class Bacteroidia; order Bacteroidales; family UBA932; genus Egerieousia. The sequence goes on from JAGAKR010000029.1 coordinate 17,546, forward strand.
ACAATTTTTATAGGGTTTGAGCATTTGACTCCATCCAATTTATATACTTCTTCGGCTACCTCTGTATGCGATTGGTTGAATTTACGGCTATAAGTAACAATATTGGATTTACCATCCGGCCAAGTTAAGGTCATTTTCTCGTTATCATAACTGTCTGCGCCATCAAATTCTGCAAATTTAAGGAACCAATTGGGCGAGGCACTTTCACTCCTCATCAGCTTTATGCCGTCAAAGTGAGGCAAATAGGCTTTAACTTTGTAGGTACTGTCCAAACACCCCTGATCTATAATATCCTTTTTCCCCATAAAACTGATTGTGGTTCCAAGAAGCCAGGAATTGTCATTTGAAGGGTCGAGCAAGTCTTTGCCGTTGGCATCCACAACTTGAATATTGAAGTGTATGGCAGACCAATCTATTATAAGTATATCATCAATCTGCTCTTCTCCACCACCTGCACTCAGAATTTTTTCACACCCTGTAAGGCACAAAACAAATGTTAAAGCCATCAATAAACGTTTCATAAGCTATCTGATTTAGTCGTTTATTTATTAAACGCACGCATTCTACAAATACTGCATCAAATTTAAATTATTTTGGGTATAAAAAAAGGAGTTCAATTGAACTCCTTTTATCAATTATTCATCGGGAAGAGAATACTACTCACCTTTTGGGGCATTGTTGTGCTCCTTGTGCTCTCTTGGGCCGTTTCCCTCCCTTCTTGAACCTCTGTTGTTGCCTTCTCTCCTTGGACCGCGGTTGTTGTCCCTGCGCTCTCCGCCCTCTGGTCTTGGACGGCGTACAGGCTCTACATAACCCTCAGGTTTCTCAAGAAGAACCTTGCGTGAAAGTCTCATCTTGCCGGTCTTGGCATCAATCTCAAGGAGTTTTACCTCAACCTCGTCACCTACGTTAAGTACATCCTCTGTCTTCTCAACTTTCTTCCAGTCAAGCTCAGAGATGTGGAGCAAGCCCTCTTTTCCAGGAAGGATCTCTACGAATGCACCAAACTCAAGGATAGATACAACTTTACCGTTGTAAACTGTACCAACCTCTGGAACGGTTACAATACCTTTAACCCAAGCAAGTGCTGCATCCATACTCTCCTTGTTCTCGCCAAAGATGTCAACTACGCCGAATGTCTCGTTGCCCTCTTTAACCTCAGTGATGGTAACGGTTGTACCGGTCTCCTTCTGGATCTTCTGGATAACCTCACCACCTTTTCCAATGATTGCACCAATGAACTCACCAGGTACCCTCAACTGTACAATTCTTGGAGTATGAGGTTTGAGCTCAGGTCTTGGCTCGCTGATGGTCTTCATCATCTCACCCATAATGTGCATTCTGCCCTGACGTGCCTGCTCAAGAGCCTTCTCAAGAACCTCGTATGAAAGGCCGTCAACTTTAATGTCCATCTGGGTTGCTGTGATACCGTCTACTGTACCGGTAACTTTGAAGTCCATATCTCCCAAGTGGTCCTCGTCTCCAAGGATATCTGAAAGTACAGCATATCTGCCTGTCTTTGAGTCTGAGATAAGACCCATTGCAATACCTGATACAGGTTTCTTTATCTTAACGCCGGCATCCATAAGTGCAAGTGTACCTGCACAAACTGTAGCCATTGATGATGAACCGTTACTCTCAAGGATATCTGAAACAACGCGTACTGCGTATGGATTCTCCTCTCCTACTGGAACCATAGGTTTCAAAGCCCTGAATGCAAGGTTACCGTGACCAATCTCCCTGCGGCCTATGCCTCTCTGTGCCTTTGCCTCACCTGTAGAGAATGGAGGGAAGTTGTAGTGGAGTACAAATGGCTCTGTGCTCTGTACAAGAACCTCGTCCATCTCCTTCATATCCATCTTGGTACCAAGAGTTACAGTTGTAAGTGACTGTGTCTCGCCTCTGGTAAAGATTGCCGAACCGTGTGCGCAAGGAAGGTAGTCTACCTCACACCAGATAGGACGTATCTGGGTTGTGCTTCTGCCGTCGAGACGGATACCCTCATCAAGGATCATATTTCTCATGGCCTCTTTCTCAACATCGTGGAAATAGCGGCCTACCATAAATGCTTTCTCTTCTCTCTCCTCCTCAGGAATTGTAGCAAGGAACTCCTCGTGTACAGCTGCAAATGCATCGCCTCTCTCGTGCTTGCTTGTACCGCTCTTTGCAATCTCGTAGCATTTGTTGTAGCAGTACTCACGACAAGCAGCCCTCAATGCCTCATCGTTGGTCTCGTGGCAATACTCCCTCTTCTGGGTTTTGCCAACAGCCTCCATAAGCTCCAACTGTGCCTGGCACTGTTTCTTTATCTCCTCGTGTGCATATTTGATTGCGCCCAACATAACTGCCTCGCTAACCTCTTTCATCTCACCCTCAACCATCATAATGTTGTCTATTGTTGCTGCAACCATAATGTCAAGGTCTGCCTCAGGCATTTTGCTGAAAGGAGGGTTGATGCAGTACTCGCCGTTGATTCTTGCAACTCTCACCTCTGAAATAGGGCCGTTGAACGGAATGTCACTCACTGCAATTGCTGCAGAAGCTGCCAATCCTGCAAGTGCATCAGGCTGGATATCCCTCTCTGCCGAAATAAGGTTTACTGTAACGAATACCTCTGCGTGGAAATCATCAGGGAAAAGAGGTCTCAATGCACGGTCAATAAGACGTGCAACAAGAATCTCTGAATCTGAAGCCTTGCCCTCACGTTTCATGAAACCGCCAGGGAATCTTCCTGCAGATGCAAATTTCTCTTTGTAATCTACCTGCAAAGGCATGAAGTCAACATCATCTTTTGCATCTTTTGCACAGGTTACAGCAGCAAGAAGCATAGTCTTGCCCATTTTTACCACTACAGAACCATCGGCCTGTTTTGCCAATTTACCTGTTTCAATCTCAATTGTTCTGCCATCACTAAGTTGGATGGTCTTTTTAACTACATTCATTATTATTTAAACATCTCTTGCAGCCCGCCTCTCCCTATGAGAGTTGGAATTAAACCTTTACAGCACCTTCATCTGCCGCGGGCCGCGTTTGTTGACAGATGAAAATATCGCGCAAAGATATAAATAAAATGCTATAAGTCAACAGATAATATCATCTTCCCTGCAAATCTTCCCCATCCCGCCTGAAACAAAAATCCCCGGCACCTGGGCAGGTCCGGGGATTATGGAATTTTTGTCGGGGAAGATTACCATGCATTCAATGGTCTGCCAGCCATAAGTTTGTGGGCTGCAGCCTTAACTTCCTCCCTTGTCTGCTCACACTCTGGGTTGCTGAGCACTTTGTCTACAAGGTCTACGATAATTGGCATATCCTCCTCTTTCAAGCCTCTTGAGGTGATTGCAGGAGTTCCTACGCGGATACCTGAAGTCTGGAATGGTGAGCGGCTGTCGAACGGAACCATGTTCTTGTTTACTGTAATGTCTGCAGAAACAAGGGCCTTCTCAGCAACTTTACCTGTAAGTTCAGGGAATTTGGTTCTCAGGTCAATCAACAGCAGGTGGTTGTCTGTACCACCAGAAACAACTTTGTAACCTTTTGCCATAAATGCCTCGCCCATAGCTGCAGCATTCTTCTTAACCTGCATCTGGTACTCTTTGAACTCAGGCTGCATCATCTCATAGAATGAAACTGCCTTTGCAGCAATACAGTGCTCAAGCGGACCACCCTGGATTCCTGGGAACACACTTGAATTGAGTACTGCAGACATCATCTTCACTGCACCTTTTGGAGTCTTTATGCCCCAAGGGTTCTCAAAGTCCTTGCCCATAAGGATGATACCTCCACGAGGTCCTCTCAAGGTCTTGTGGGTTGTTGAAGTTACAATGTGTGCATATTTTACAGGGTTTTTCAAAAGACCTGCTGCAATAAGTCCTGCAGGGTGTGCCATATCTACCCAGAAGATTGCGCCTACTTTGTCTGCAATTGCACGCATTCTCTCCCAATCCCACTCTCTTGAGTATGCAGAAGCACCGCCAATGATAAGTTTTGGTTTGTGCTCAAGTGCCTTCTTCTCCATATCATCGTAGTCTACCATACCGGTCTCCTCGTTGAGTCCGTATGCAACTGCGTTGTAAAGGATACCCGAGATGTTTACAGGTGAACCGTGGGTAAGGTGGCCTCCCATAGAGAGGTCCAGTCCCATAAAGGTCTCGCCAGGTTTGATACAAGCTGTCATTACAGCCATATTTGCCTGTGCACCTGAGTGAGGCTGTACGTTTGCGTACTCTGCGTCAAAAATCTCTTTGAGACGGTCTATTGCCAACTGCTCTATCTGGTCAACAACCTCGCAGCCGCCATAGTATCTTGCACCGGGATAACCCTCTGCATATTTGTTTGTACATACAGAACCCAAAGCCTCAAGCACCTGGTTTGAGACAAAGTTCTCAGAGGCTATCAACTCAATGCCATTAAGCTGTCTGTTTTCCTCCTGTTTGATAAGGTCTAGAATCTGAACGTCTTTTTTCATATTGTTATAAGTGTTTGAATCTGTTGTTCTTTTGTGCCGTTTTACGCACATCAAAGACAAATATAATCATTTTGCCTTATATTTCTCAATTTTTTATCTCTTTGTCATTTCGCATTTTATCCACATCTTTGCAGGGGGTTGCAGAGCGCATTCTGCAGCCATAAATTGTTTTTTGGGATGCATAGAAAATTAAAGAACAACGAACTTGGCAGACTCACCACAGAGGAGTTCAAGGAGGCGGGCAAAATTGGGGTTACGGTGGTTCTTGACAATATCCGCAGCCAGCACAACATAGGTGCCGCATTCAGGACATCAGATTCTTTCCTCATAGAGAAAATCATCCTGTGCGGATGCTGCGCCACACCGCCTACCGCAGAAATTCACAAATCTGCCCTGGGTGCAGAATTCTCAGTGGACTGGGAATATGTAAAGGAGACAACAGATGCAATAAGGGAACTCAAGGATGCAGGTTACACCATTGTAAGCATTGAGCAGGCAGAAAATTCAATAAAACTGCAGCATATAGAGAGATATCTTCATCCCGACAGTTCTTCCAAAGATTCATCGGGAAGAAAATATGCCCTGGTATTCGGCAATGAGGTGAAGGGGGTACAGCAGGAGGTTGTGGATATGAGTGATGCCGTTATAGAGATTCCCCAGTTCGGCACCAAACACTCCCTCAACATATCGGTTTCCCTGGGAATTGTATTGTGGGAATTCTGCAAGAATCTGAAGATAAACAGATAAAGAAATCCCCCGCCTCAATGGCAGGGGATTATTCTTTGATATTGTATACTCATCCGCATCACGGATTGAGCATATCTGTATTCCTGAAGTTCAGAATCTCGTAAATTGATTCTATTGCAACTGCTGCAGGACCGTCGGGATCTATCATTTTTGCCTGGTTGTAGGCATTGATTGCCTCCCCCCACAACTGCTGCCTGCGGTAAATACCACCCAAGAGGTACCAGCCATATGCATTCCTGGGCTCTGCCTCAAGGAGTGCGTTCAACTGTGAGTATGCCTCTTCCACCTTGCTCTCCCTAAGGAGCGCCTCTATTTCAAGAGTTGTAAGGATTTGTGATATTGCCTTCTTTTTCTCCATAAATACAGTTTTGTTGCAGTTTATACCAATCCAGAGAATCCCATGAATGCCATTGCAAGGATACCTGCGGTAACCAATGCAATTGGAACACCCTTCATTGCCTTAGGAACACTGTTAAGGTCCAATTGTTCTCTAAGACCTGCAAAAAGTGTCATTGCAAGGCCAAAGCCAAGTGCACTTGCAATTGCATACACTACTGAACCGGCAAGGTTGAGCATATGAGGCTCGCCACCGAATGTGAACTCTTTGGAAACCACAAGGATAGCCACACCAAGTACGGCACAGTTTGTAGTGATAAGAGGGAGGAAGATACCCAAAGCCTGATACAGAGAAGGGCTTATCTTTTTAAGGATGATCTCCACCATCTGCACCAACGCTGCAATTACAAGGATGAATGTGATTGTCTGCATGAACTCAATTCCAAGAGGAACCAGCATATAATACTGTACAAGGTATGTAACCAATGTTGCCACTGCCATAACAAAGCAAACTGCGCCACTCATACCCACTGCTGTAGAAACCTTGTTTGATACGCCCAAGAACGGACACACTCCAAGGAACTGCGCCAACAGGATATTGTTGACAAATACAGCCGAAATGATAATCAATATATATTCCATATCTATTCTCTTTAAGTGTTAATTATTTTGCTTTTGCCTTGTTGAACAACATCATAAGGTAACCGAGTACAAGGAATGCACCAGGTGCCAATACAAATGCCAACATACCGTCACCGTCGCAAAGTTTGTTCCCGAAAATTGAAAGGCCTCCCAACAGCTCCCTTACAAAACCAATTACGGTAAGTGAAAGTGAGAAACCGAGACCGATACCCAAGCCGTCGCAAGCAGAATCAATTACTGAATTCTTGCATGCGTATGCCTCTGCACGGCCCAATACGATACAGTTTACAACAATAAGCGGAATGAACAGACCCAGTGTCTCATAAAGTGCAGGAACATATGCCTGCATTACAAACTGGAGCACTGTTACAAGCGATGCAATGATTACAATGTAGCAAGGGATCTTTACCTTTGAAGGTATAAGTGATGCAACAGCCGAAATGAGCATATTGGAAAGCACCAGCACAAATGTAGTTGCAAGTCCCATTCCCAAGCCGTTTATTGCAGAAGTGGTTGTTCCCAATGTAGGGCACATACCCAAAACAAGTACAAAGGTTGGATTGTCTTTAATCAGACCTTTTGTTATCAAACTAAGCTTACTCATATTAATTCTGTTGAGCCTCCCCACTCTTGTTTATGTTAAGGAAAGCATTGTACGCATTGTTCAGGACATCAATATATGCCCTTGAAGTGATAGTAGATGCTGTAATTGCATCAAAGCTGCCGCCATCTTTCTTTACTGCAAACTTGAATGATGGGTCTGCAGGATTTGCACCCTGGAACTGGGTTACAAAATGGCTCTCAGACTCAGAAATCTTTGCGCCCAAGCCTGGAGTTTCAGCATGTGAGATTACAGATGTGTTCACAATGGTTCCGTCTGGTTTGAAACCTACCATAAGGGTGATGTTTCCGCCAAAACCTGCTGATGAAGATGCCTCAATTGCATAACCTACAACCTCTCCACCTTTCTTTGCAGGGTATACTGTTGCCTGCTTACCGTTTGCCTCAACTGTAAACTTTTCAGCAGAAGGGGCATTGTCAAACTCCGGAACAACGCCACCGATGGCAGCATTGATTTTTGCTGTCTGGGCAGCCTCAATAGGCTCTTTTGTAAGAGCATATAACCCTCCCAACACTGCAGCAGCAACCAGACATACTGCAAAAAGGGTTACAACCATATTGGTAAATGTTGATTCTCTAGCCATTATTTTGCCTCCTTACCGAATCTTTTAGGTTTACAGAACATATTGATTAGAGGAACTGTAGCATTCATGATTAGAATTGCAAACGAGATACCCTCCGGATAAGCACCGAACTCACGGATGAGGATTGTAATGATACCTATGCCCACACCAAAGATTATCATACCTTTAGGCTCCATTGGGGAGGTAACGTAATCTGTTGCCATAAAGATTGAACCAAGCAACATACCACCGGTAAGCAGGTTGAAAATAGGATCTGTGAACTGCTCTGGGTTGCACAACCAAAGAATTCCCGAGAATACTATAACTGTACCCCAGATTGAAAGGGTGATGTGCGGTCTTATTACCCTTCTTACAAGCAGATAAACAAAACCAAGAAGAAGTGCAATTGCAGAAATCTCACCTGCAGAACCTATTCTGGTGAAAAGCATCTCTGCGTATGAGAAATTGTGCTCAGCATAAATCTGGCTCAAAGTCATTCCCTGTGCAAGGCCCTCTTTTACAATTCCAAGAGGAGTTGCACCTGAAACACCGTCAAACTCAAATCCGAAAGTTGATGCAGGGGTGCTCCAGTCTGTCATTATTACAGGGAACGAGATAAGCAGGAATACACGGCCTACAAGTGCAGGGTTGAAAAGATTCTGGCCAAGACCGCCGAAAGTCATCTTTGCAACACCAATGGCAACAATTGAACCGATTACCAAAACCCACCAAGGAGTGTTGATTGGAACGTTGAGTGCCAAGAGAAGACCTGTAATCACTGCAGAATAGTCACAAACTGTAACTTTGGTCTTGAGCATATATTTTGCAATCACGTACTCAACGGCAACGCAGGCAAGTACACCAACCAAAGCAAGTTTTAATGCAGACAGGCCAAAGCAATATATTGAAACCGCTACTGTAGGGAGCAGTGCAATCACCACATCCCTCATTAAGTTTCTGGTATTTTCCTTCCCGTGGATATGTGGAGAAGGTGATACAAGCAGTTTTTTCATTTTATTTACTAGTTTAATAAGTGTCTGAATTATTTTTTAGGACGGCTACGCATTATCTTCATTACATCAGCCTTAGCCAATCTGATGGTACCAAGAAGCGGAATATATGCAGGACAAGTGAACTGGCAGCAGCCGCACTCAATACAGTCATATATCTTGTTTGCCTCAAGGTCGTCCATACGGCGGGCTTTTGCAAGCTTGTTGAGCAGATATGGCTCAAGTCCCATAGGACAAGCCTCAATACATTTGCCGCATCTGATACAGTTGCTCTCCTCTTTTCTCTTTGTCTGCTCCTCAGTAAGGAACAATACAGATGAAGAACCTTTGAGAGTAGGGGCATCAAGGTTGGCAATTGCCTTACCCATCATAGGACCGCCGCTGATGACTTTTGCAGCAGCCTCAGGAACACCGCCTACAGCCTCAATGATTTTTGAAAGAGGGGTACCTACCCTGTGCTTGTAGTTCTTCTGCTGAGGACAGCACTCACCTGTTACGGTAAGGATACCCTCAAACAGAGGTTTGTTCTTCTGTACAGCCTCGTAAACTGCAAGTGCAGTACCCACGTTCTGTACAACGGCACCGGTATCAATAGGAAGACCCATTGAAGGAACCTTTCTGCCTACTACAGCATCAATCAGCTGTTTCTCACCACCCTGCGGATATTTCTTCTTAAGGGTAACTATCTTTATCTGAGGATAGCCTTTTGCTTTCTCTGTCATCACCTTTATGGCCTCAGGCTTGTTCTCCTCAATGCCAATGAAACCCTGGGTAACGTTAAGTGCCTTCATCATAATTGCAGCACCAATGAGAACCTGCTCAGGCATCTCAATCAGAACCCTGTAGTCTGATGTAAGGTAAGGCTCACACTCTGCACCGTTGATGATGAGGAACTCAGCCTTTTTGCCTGGAGGAGGTGAAAGTTTTACGTTTGTAGGGAATGTTGCACCACCCAAACCTACTATACCGCACTCCTTAATCTTCTCAATAATCTCTTTTGAATCAAGTTTGATCTCTTTCTCAATCTTGTCCGAGCGGTCAATTGTCTCAACCCACTCATCACCCTCAACTGTAATTACAACAGCCTTGCAAGGGTTGCCGGCAAGATCAAAAACAGTCTCAATTCCTTTTACTGTTCCCGATACACTTGAGTGTACTGGAGCAGAGATGAATCCATTTGCATTTGCAATCAGCTGTCCTACCTTCACTTTGTCTCCAGGAGCAACTATAGGCTCTGCAGGAGCACCAAGATGTTGCCCCATTGAGATATAGGCAACTTCAGGAATCGGGAAGCTCTCAATTGCAGCGTTTGCAGATATTTTACTGTCGTGTGGATGAACTCCACCTATTGAAAACGTCTTCATATCTGAATCTCTATTTTTCCTGGTTAACATTATTTTCTACTGGTTTCGCTGCCGGTGCAGGAGCCTCTGCAGGTTTTGCTGCTGGAGCTGCTGGAGCCGCAGGAGCTGCAGGCTTCTCTGGGAAGTTCACTTTATGGATAGCACCTGTAGGACACTCAGAAACACATTTTGTACATAGTTTACATTTGTTGAAATCTATGTAGGCAACGTTGTTCTCTACTGTAATTGCTCCAAAAGGACAAACTTTTGCACATTTACCACAACCTATACAAGCCGCCTTACAAGCCTTTCTTGCAACAGCACCCTTGTCCTTGCTTACACAAGATACAAACACCCTCCTGTTCTTAGGGCCCTTGTTCCTGATTTCAATTACGCCCTTAGGACAAGCCTTGGCACAAGCGCCACAAGCAGTACATTTCTCCTCATCCACAACAGGAAGGCCTGTCTTTGGATCCATTGACAATGCACCGAAATTACAAACGGCAACACAGTCACCGCAACCTACACAACCATAACGGCAACCTGTATCACCACAATAGAGTGCACTTTTGGCTGCACAAGTTGCAACGCCATCATAAATGTTGGTCTTAGGGCGGTTCTCACAGGTACCGTTACATCTTACAACGGCAACCATAGGAGCCTTCTCTGCAACCTGGAAGCCAAGAGCATCGGCAACTTTCTTCATGGTTGCATTACCACCAACTGGGCAGAACAAGTTATCCAAGTTCTCAGCTTTTGTACAAGCCTCGGCAAACGCACGGCATCCTGCCTGGCCGCAACCGCCACAATTGGCGCCCGGCATAATGGCTTCTACAATGTCGATGCGTGGATCTTCTTCTACCTTGAATTTTTGTGCCACAAAATAAAGCACAACAGCCAGCAAGAGACCCAAAATGCTCAAACTGGCTACGGTAAAGATAATAGTAGTACTCATTTATATATTGTTTTTAGCTATTGTAAACACAAACTTGTCCGCTATTTTATCCCTAAACAAGTATATTACAACATAGTACAGGCATACGGCCAGCAAGGCGCATCCGCCTGCCTGCAACTCGGTCAGGTCAAATCTTTGCAAAGTTAGTAAAAAAATCAATAGGATAGCCAACGGAATCACATATGAAATCCAAACTGCCTTGAACCCCATTGATCTTCTCATAACCACCTCAACCTCATCTCCCACAGAATACTCCCCATTGTTGTAATACAGCACGTCAATCACCTTGTCCTTGCTGTCTCCGGCACTGCAGAACCCTTTTGCATGGCACGCAGCACACATGGATTTGTTTATGATCTCAACTTTTATGTTGCCCTCCTCTATGGATATTATTGTCCCCCTATGGCTTACCTGCTTTTCCTTTCCCATTGCTTACTTTATTTTACTTTCAAGAGGGCTTTTAAGATTCCTGTAACTTACAAGCCTCCCCTGTACACGTCCTACTATAATAGGTGACTCAAACAACAGCGGAATCTTGTTGTCATCATCCGTCACCCAAACATTCATGTCATCCTTGCCGGTAAACACACTGCCGGCAACCAGTTTCACCGCAAACTTCAAGGTCTTGAATGTCCCCAGCCCCTTTATCTTCTTAACCTCCCTTCCTTCCAGAATAAAATAGAAATTGTATACATCATCATCTATTGCAAAAGAGATGGGCTGCTTCACACCCAGCGCAACACTGTCAAAATCAATCCTGCGCACCTTGTAAAAAAGCGACGGAATATCAAAAGTATGCTCACTCCCCTGCAGTACAGTATCTTTTGGGGTCCGCTCATACTTCTGTATGCGCGCATCTATTTTATTCGTTTCATTGTCAAAATGGAAAGTGTTCCTCATCCTGTACTTTCCCTCCTGGGTATCCCTGTAAAAATAGTGCGGCCTTATGGGATCCTCATAAAACTTGCTCTCAAAATGCTCCCTCACCTTAAAGATCATATCATAGAACCTGAATGTCTTTCCGGTAATAATGCTGTGGAACATCCCGTCGGAATAAGAAAGATTGGTTACAGCCTCCCCCACATCAGTATCAACAGCACCCCACTTGTAGTTCACCACATAAGTAAGGCTCTCCCCGTCCCTGTAGGGAATATCAGCACTCTGCCCCAGCGCCTGCAAGGCACCCAGCAGAACAAAAAGCAAGGTAAAAGCCGTATTCCCGATAAATCTCCTCATATTTTAAAGATTCTGTTAAAAATCACTGTTGCTGCCAAATTCATCATTTGCTCCTGCAAATGGGTCGGGCAAGTCTCCCGATGAATTCATCCTGGATTCATACTCACCTGCGCCACCTCCGGCAGGCATATCAAGCGCAGCATCCGTAACATCCACAAACCTCACCTCCGAATGGCGGAATCTCATTGGAACGTCACAAACCGAGCCGTTACGGTGTTTTGCAATTATTATCTCTGTCATACCCACCTGGCTCGGATCCTCAGCCATACCGTAGTAATCCGGCCTGTGGATGAACATTACAATATCGGCATCCTGCTCAATTGCACCCGACTCCCTCAAGTCGCTCAACTGAGGTCTCTTGGCCCCGCCCCTTGTCTCCACGGCACGGCTCAACTGCGACAATGCTATGATAGGGATATTCAGTTCCTTTGCAATGGCCTTCAATGAACGGGAGATTGAAGAAACCTCCTGTTCACGCATACCCTTCAACTCCGGCGGACCTGTCATCAGCTGCAGATAGTCTATCACTATCAGTTTCACACCTGCATTGGAAACAAGTCTCCTGGCTTTTGACCTGAACTCATATATTGAAAGTGAAGGGGTATCATCTATGTACAGGGGAGCCTCGGACAACTGGTTTATCCTGTTGTTCAACTGCTCCCATTCATATGGCTCCAGTTTCTTTCCTCCCCTTATCTTCTCGGCAGAGAGGCCTGTCTCACTTACCATAAGACGTTTTACAAGCTGCACAGAAGACATCTCAAGAGAGAACACCGCTACAGGAACCTTATGCTCCACTGCCATATTCCTGGCCATTGTAAGGACAAATGCTGTCTTACCCATTGCCGGACGTGCCGCAATGATTATCAGGTCTGATGCCTGCCATCCGTAAGTTACCCTGTCTATACCGGTATAGCCGCTCGGCACACCGCTCAAGCCGTCTGTCCTCTCCTGCACCGCCTGAAGTTCATCTATAGCCTCATTCAGGATATCCTTTACAGACTGGGTCTCCTTCTTCATATTCTTCTCAGCCAAGTTGAAAAGCTGCTGCTGGGTAGAATCCAGAAGGTCATCCACAGTTATGGTATCATCATACGATTTCTTCTGCACCTCGTGGGAAATGGAAATCATCTCCCTCTGTATATATTTCTGCAACAATACCTTTGTATGGAAATCAAGGTGGGCTGCCGCACCAATTCGCATACTCAGCTGGCTGAGGTAGTACGGACCTCCCACAACCTCAAGATCGTCTGTCTTGGCAAGTTCCTGCGCAACTGTGTATATATCTATAGGGGCGTGTTTGGAGGCAAGGGCAGAGATTGCCATATAAATCTTGCGGTTGGCCTCCTTGTAGAAACACTCGGGATTGAGCATATCCAGCACATCTGCCACAGAGTTTGGCTCAAGCAGCAATGCACCAAGCACAGCCTCCTCTATGTCCAATGCCTGAGGCGGCTTTCTGCCGGTTTCCAAACCTATAAGTTCAAGATTCTTTATCTGGTTGGAACCTTGCGCTCCCTTGTTTCCGTATCCTTTTGCCATACTTCCGTTTATGAATTAACAAGTAAAATTATAATCTTTTTTCCATTACTGCAATTTTAGTACCGCCAAGGAGAAAAAAAATCCTCCGCTCCGGCTGCCGGAATGGAGGATATATGCTTTGAACCCCGTGGGAAGCACTACTGCTCGTTCTCAAAATCTGGGCTTATAAGGATACGTCCGCAATACTCGCAAACGATGATTTTCTTGCTCAGCGCAATGTCAAGCTGCCTTTGTGGCGGAATCTTGTTGAAGCAACCGCCGCAGGCATCCCTCTTTATAGTTACAACCGCAAGCTTGTTCCTCAAGTTTGAACGCACTTTCTTGTATGCATTCAACATCCTTGGCTCAATCTGCTCCTGAAGCTCGGCAGAAAGTTTCAAGAGTTCCTCCTCCTCTTTCTGGGTCTCCTCTACAATTGTCTCAAGTTCCTTTCTCTTGTTCTCAAGGTCAATCTCCCTTCCCTCCAATGTTGCACTTGCATTTGCAAGAGCCTCTTTCTTCTCTACAAGAGCCCTGTTGGTATCACCTATCTTCTTCTCTGCAAGCTCAATCTCAAGGCTCTGGAACTCTATTTCTTTAGAAAGTGAATCATACTCCCTGTTGTTCTTCACATTGTTCCTCTGAGTTTCATATTTCTCAATGAGCGCCTTGCTGCTTACCATATCCTGTTTCTTCTGCGCAACAAATGCCTCACCATCCTTAATATCCTTCTCAAGGTTGGCAATCCTGGTCTTGAGCCCCTCAATTGAATCCTCAAGATCCTGAACCTCCAATGGAAGCTCACCTCTCAATAGATATATTTTATCAATCTTGGAATCTGCCTGCTGCAATTTGTACAGAAGACGGAGTTTTGTCTCCATACTTACATCTGATCCCAAGTCTTTTGCAATCTGCAAAGAGGTAAAAGTCTCTCCCTCAACCACTGGGGGAACAACTGTGTTATTTTTCTTACTTGTAGCCATACTTAAGTTTAATGGTAGTATATAGGATTATTATTTCTTTTACTGATTGAAACTGCAAAGGTAGGAAAATTTTTGGAAAGTATATTTGCAAATACATCAACTATACCATATTCACTTGGATAATGTCCTATGTCCATTATCATAAAACCTTTCTCCGTATAGAACTCATGGTAAGTTACATCGCCCGTAATGTACACCTGTGCCCCTTTGGACATTGCATCACCAATGAAGGATTTTCCGCTCCCTCCACATACCGCCACACGGGTAATCTTCTCCTCCAGCAATTTTGAGCACCTTACAGCCTCCACTCCAAAAGCCTCCTTTACCATCCCTGCAAATACTTCTGCTCCGACAGGCTCCTGCAATGACCCCACAACGCCAAAACTGTCGGGAGTAAGGAATTCCCTCTCCTGCAGCCCAAGTTTGTCTGCCATGGCACTGCTTACCCCTCCTGCAGCCTTGTCCATATTGGTGTGTGCAGCATAAATGGTTATGTTGTGCTGTATTGCCTTGATTATTGTCCTGCCAAGCCAGTTCTGCGGAGAGATTTTCTTTACCCCGCCAAAGATGAGGGGATGGTGCGCAATTATTATATCTGCCCCACACTCTATTGCCTCATCCACAACCTCCTCGGTGCAATCCAATGCAATGAGGGCCTTGGAAACCTCTGCGTACGGGTCTCCTACAGAAAACCCGCAGTTGTCCCACTTCTCCTGCACCTCCAAAGGAGCCAGTTCCTCTATAGGCCTTACCAGATCAATTGCCCTCATAACTTGCCTCCTCCTCAACTTCATCTTTGGAATCCAGTGCGCGCGAAATGTTCTGCAACTTCTCCTTTATGGATGTGAGCATACTAATCACCTCTACCCTCTTGTCCTCTCCGGTAATGTTGTCCTTCATCCTCTTGGCCGCTCCCTCAAGGGTCATACCCCTCTCCTTTACCAGATAATAGATTACCTTGAAGTTTGCCAGATCCCTTGCAGTGAAGAGACGGTTGCCCTTCTTGTTTCTGGCAGGTTTTATGAAATCCGGAAACTTGCCGGCCCAAAAGCGTACCAGCGATGCATTTTCACCAAGAATCTCAGACACCTCTCCAATGGTGTAGTAGAGTTTTTCTACAGGTTTCTCCTTATATGGCATAATTCACAAATTGTTTGTCTAGTCCAACGATTGTCCGGTATTGGCCACTACAATGGCCATCTCCCTGAACATCTGCGGTGAAAGGCTGGCAAAAAAGTAGTTCATGGGGTCCATTGCCTCACCATTGTACCACACCTCATAATGCAGATGGGGTGCAAAAGACATTCCGGACATTCCAACCCTCCCTATTACTGTACCCTGTGACACCTTCTGTCCTTGTCTTACCAGGATATTGCCAAGGTTGTTGTATTTTGTAACATAACCGTTTCTATGGTTTATTGTTATGCTGTTGCCATCCTTCTTCCCCTTTCTGGTGGCCTTCTCCACCACTCCGTCTGCCGCTGCCAGCACCTCTGCCCCTGTTGCCGCAAGCAGATCCATCCCCGTATGCATTGTAACGCTCTTATAGAAAGGGTTCACTTTCTTACCTACAGATGCTCCGGACTGGTTTATGGAAAAATTCCTCAGCGGCACAATTGAGGGGATTGCTGTTGTCCCTTTCCCCAACTCTCCAAGATTATCATTTATGGCCTCAATTGAAGCATCCACCCTTTCTGCCCCCCTCTCCAGAACTGCAAGCCTCAACTTGGAATCCTCAACTATCGATTCCATACGGGTGGTATCTATCCCTTCAAACATATCATAGCCGCCGGAAGCATAAAACACTGGAGGTTCGGCATTGAATATGCTCCTGTAAATCTCCCTGTCACGCTGCTGCAGCCCTGTGATGGTATTTTCAAGCACCTCAGACCTCTGCAGCATCTTGTCATACTCCTGCTGCATAAGGGCAGTCTCCCTCTCAAGCGCCCTCTCCTCTTCAGTGCTTACAAAAAGTGAGAATATTGCATAATACAGCACGGCCAGGAGCAGGCTCATTACAAAATACTTCAAAGCCCTCCCTGTCCACCATTTCACCCCTCTTTTTTCCGCTACAAAGTTAAGTTGGTCCTTATTGAATCTGTATTTGCCCATCAGTCAGCAATTGCAACATTGGTTTCAGAATAAGGTTTGACCATAGCCATATACTCCTCCCCTGTTATCTCCTGATTGTAATAGTTGAGCGGGTTCACCCTGTTGTTCCTGTATATGACCTCATAATGAAGATGCACTCCTACCGATTTGCCGGTATTTCCCATTGTGGCAATCTGATCTCCTCTATCCACCACATCTCCAACCTTCACCATCATCTTATGCAGATGGGCATATCTTGTCTTGTATCCGAATCCGTGGTCTATGATAATCTCCCTGCCATAACCGAAGAAACTGTTCCTCACCTCAACAACCTTGCCGTCACCCGCCGCATAGATGGGTTCCCCCTTGTTTCCCGACAAGTCAATGCCCTGATGCATCCTGGTAGTGCCGTACACCGGGTCCTTGCGGAAACCGAAAAGGCTGGAAAGCCTTACATTGTCAAGTGCAACCGGTGGAATTGCAGGGACACAAGATGCCATATCATCTGCCCTGCGGGCAAGCATTGCCACTTCATCATATGATTTGGACTGCACGTAAGCCTTCTTGTAGATGATGTCCATCCTCTTTACAGCATTAAGGAGCATATCCGAATTTGAAACCTGCTCAAGATGCCCATATCTGTTCACTCCTCCAAAGCCTGCATCACGCACATCCTGTGAAAGTTCCTCCATACCAAAAACGGGGCGGTACACATTGTTGTCCCTCATCTGCAGCTCCGCCAGCACCTGATTGCTCTGCTCAAACTTCCTCTCCAGAAGTTCATACCTTGAATCCAGTTCAACATATCTGTGCTTGAGAAGGATTGTCTTTGGAGTCTCAAGTCCGAAATACTGGGTATACAAAAGATAGTAGCCCACAAAAGCTGCTATGCTGAGCACAAACAGCACAACCCCCTTGGAAAAACGTTTTGCCAAAGGAATCCTGTGCACCTCATATGCGAGTGTCTGGCTGTTGAACTTATATCTTTTCTTCCTGAACATCAGATAAAAACCCTATTTTATGACCTGCAAATATAAAAAATAAAATTAAAAAGATTATTTTTGCATTCAACTTAATTAAGAATGAGTATGACATCAAACCAGATAAGAGAATGCTTTTTGGAGTTTTTCCGCTCTAAAAACCATACCATAGTTCCATCTGCACCTATGGTTGTTAAAGATGACCCTACACTAATGTTCACAAATGCCGGCATGAACCAGTTCAAGGACTGGTTCCTTGGAAACAGCCAGGTAAAGTACCACAGGGTGGCAGATTCACAGAAATGTCTTAGAGTAAGCGGCAAGCACAACGACCTTGAGGAGGTTGGACACGACACCTACCACCACACAATGTTTGAGATGCTGGGCAACTGGAGTTTTGGAGACTACTTCAAGACAGAGGCCATAGACTGGGCTTGGGAACTTCTTACAGAGGTTTACAAACTTGACAAGGACCGCCTTTATGCAACCGTTTTTGAGGGGTCTGAGCAGGATGGAGTGGCAATGGACCAGGAGGCCAAAGATGCATGGCTGAAGCACCTCCCTGCAGAGAGGATCATACTTGGAAACAAGAAGGACAACTTCTGGGAAATGGGTGAGACCGGACCTTGCGGCCCTTGCAGTGAGATACATATAGACCTCAGGAGTGATGAGGAGCGTGCACAGGTTCCCGGCGTTGAACTTGTAAACAAGAGCCACCATCTTGTAATTGAGATCTGGAATCTTGTATTCATGCAGTACAACAGAAAGGCCAACGGCTCCCTTGAACCTCTTCCACAGAAACACGTGGATACAGGAATGGGACTTGAGAGGCTCTGTATGGCATTGCAGGCAAAGAAGAGCAACTACGATACTGACGTATTCCAGAACATGATTGCAGAGATTTCACACCTTACCGGAGTGGAATACAATGCAGACGGCAATACCGGTGTTGCAATGAGGGTTATTGCAGACCACATAAGGGCAATCAGTTTCTCAATTGCAGACGGCCAGCTCCCTTCAAATGTAAAGGCCGGCTACGTAATAAGGAGAATCCTCAGGAGGGCAGTACGCTACGCATATACATTCCTCAAAATGGACCAGCCTCTACTGTGCAGACTGGTACCTACCCTTGTTGCACAGATGGGAGATGCATTCCCTGAACTGAAACAGCAGCAGGGCATTGTGGAAAAGGTGATAAAAGAGGAGGAGGAGGCATTCCTCAGAACCCTGGACAAGGGGATAAAACTTATGGACAACATTATAAAGAACAATGCAGAGAGCAAGATGGTATCCGGCAAAGATGCATTTGTCCTTTATGATACATTCGGCTTCCCGATAGACCTTACCGAACTTATTGCCAAAGAACACGGATACACAGTTGACCTTAATGAGTTTGAAGCGGAACTGCAGCAGCAGAAGAACCGCAGCCGCAATGCAACAGCAGTTGAAGAGGGGGACTGGGTGGAGGTTCACCCATATTCGGCTACCGAATTCACCGGATACGACAGTACCCGTGAGGAGAATGTGAAACTCCTCAAATACAGGAAAGTGAAGGCGAAGAACAAGGAGAGCGTCCAACTTGTGTTTGACAAGAGCCCGTTCTATGCTGAGAGCGGCGGACAGACAGGTGACAGCGGACACATAGTTTTCCCTGGCGGAGAGAAGATTGAGATTGTAAACACCATAAAGGAGAACGGACTCCCTGTACACATTGCAACAGCGGTACCGTCAGACCCTGCAGCAACATTCACCGCAGAGATTGACACTGCCCGCAGACAGTCCATAACAAACAACCATACAGCAACCCACCTGCTGCACAAGGCTTTGAGGGAGACTCTCGGCACACACATAGAACAGAAAGGTTCATCTGTAACTGCAACAGGATTCAGGTTCGACTTCTCACACTTTGAGAAGATAGACGCTGCAACTTTGAGGAATGTTGAAAAACTTGTGAACAGATACATAAGGGAGAACAGGCCACGTACAGAGTTCAGGAACCTCCCTATAGATGAGGCAAAGGCCAAAGGTGCAATGGCACTGTTCGGAGAGAAATACGGAGATACCGTACGTGTAATCCAATATGGAGATTCAATTGAACTTTGTGGCGGTACACACGTGGAGGCTACCGGAAATATAGGAATATTCAAGATCCTTTCAGAGGGCGCTGTTGCCGCAGGCATAAGGAGAATTGAGGCAACTACAGGTGAAAATGCCGAGAATCTGCTTTATGCTGCAGAAGATATGATCCTGCAGATAAAATCATTCTTCAACAACACCCCTAACCTTACAGGTTCAATAAAGAAACTCATCACAGACAATGATGCCCTTAAGAAAAATGCGGAAGAGTTTATGAAAGAGAGGGCCATTACACTTAAGGATACATTGCTCAAGAGTGCAAAAGACATAAACGGCTACAATGTCATAGCAGTGAAAGGCATATTCCTTCCTGAGGTTATAAAGAATGTGGCAAACTTATTGAAGCAGGAGTGCAACAATACCGTATTCATTGCCGCAACATCACACGAAGAGAAGCCTTCTCTCACCCTTATGTATACAGACGACCTTACTGCAAAAGGTTCAAATGCAGGAAAGGATATAAGGGAGGCTGCAAAACTCATAAACGGTGGCGGTGGCGGACAGCCGTTCCTTGCTACAGCGGGCGGAAAGAATATGGACGGGCTCAATGCCGCTTTTGACAAACTTATTGAGACTGCAACCAAATAATTGAAGGCGTTTTGAAGAAACTGGATCTTTTTGTGCTCAAGTCCTTCCTGGGACCATTCATAATGACATTCCTGATTGTGCTGTTTGTCCTTATGATGCAGTTCCTATGGCTCTACATAGATGAACTTGTAGGAAAAGGTCTGAGCCTTGGGGTTATTTTTGAGTTCCTGGGTTGGGGAAGTGCAACACTGTTTCCACTTGCACTTCCTCTTGCAACCCTGCTGGCCTCAATAATGACAATGGGCAGTTTTGGAGAGAACAACGAACTTCTGGCAATGAAGGCAGCGGGAATTCCTCTGCTCAGGATACTGGCACCTCTTATGGTGCTTTCGTTGTTCATAAGTGTGGCTGCATTCTTTGCATCCAACAACCTGATTCCGGTTGCATACGAAAAGATCTACACCCTCAGGGATGACATAGGGAAGACCAAGGAGGAGATAAAGATTCCTACCGGCATCTTCTACAACGGAATAGACGGATATACCTTAAGGATTGTGAGCCGTGACGAGAATGACATGATGCACAACGTAATGGTATACGACCACAGCAAAGGGGAAGGGAACATAAGCCTTACCGTTGCTGATTCCGGCAAGATAAACATGCATTCCGGCAAGAGCAGCCTTACATTCACACTCTACAACGGCACAAACTACGAAGAGACTAACAAGGTTACAGCCAGGGACAGTACATACACCCTGCAGAAGGTGAACTTTGAGATGCAGGAGGTGATAATACCACTGGAGAATTACGCCTACAAGAAATCAGACAAGTCAAAATACGGCAATGAGGTTATGACAAAAGGGCTTGCCCAGTTGCGTGTAGACAGGGACTCTCTTACCGCAAGGCACGAAAAATCCCTAAGTACACAGGTAAGGAAAGCAATCTTCACCGATGACCTCCGCTATGCATACCAGTTGGACACCACCAACGGGAAGGACAAGAAATTCAAGGGGACAATATGTGCAGACTCGCTGTTCAAATGGAAGAGCGTGGAGGATGAATGTGATGCATACAAAAAGGCCGTAACCCAGATAGACCAGCAGATATCAAATGTAAAATACTTTCCACAAGACCTCAACACCATTGCATACCCGTTGAGGAGAACCATACAGGAAAGTTTCAGGAAGTTCACCCTTTCAATTGCCTGCATCATCTTCTTCTTCATTGGGGCTCCGCTTGGTGCCATAATAAGGAAGGGAGGACTGGGCACTCCTGTAATTGTATCAATGCTGTTCTTTGTAATCTACTGGGTAGTTGACATAAGTGGAAAGAAACTGGCAAATGACGGAGCCATAACCCCATTCATAGGGGCGTTCATATCTACATTTGTCCTCTTCCCGATGGGTGCATTCCTCACCTGGAAATCCACCAAGGATTCGGCACTGTTCAATGCCGATTCTTATCTGTCATTCTTCAAAAGGTTTTTCAGCAAAGAGTTCTGGAAAGCGGGATTCAAACTGATGAAGAAAAAACTTTTACACAGAAAATAATTTTATACAATGGGCACTTCACCTAAAATAGTATATATGGGGACACCTGAGTTTGCAGTTGCCCCCCTACAGAAACTTGTTGAAAACGGATACAACATAGTTGGAGTTGTTACTGTTCCCGACAAGCCCAGCGGACGCGGGCTCAAACTCAACCAGAGCGCAGTAAAGCAATATGCAATGGAGCATCTTGTACCGGGCGGCACAAAACTTATGCAGCCGGTATCATTGAAGGATGAAGAATTCCTGCAGGAGTTGCGCAGCCTGGGGGCGGATATGTTCATTGTGGTGGCATTCAGGATGCTGCCGGAAGTTGTATGGGGGATGCCGCCATTGGGGACATTCAATCTGCACGGATCACTTCTTCCGCTTTACAGGGGTGCTGCCCCAATCAACTGGGCCATAATAAAAGGTGAAGAGAAAAGCGGCGTAACCACATTCCTCATAGACAAGGAGATTGACACTGGAAATATCCTTATGCAGAGGGAGTGTCCAATTGAGGAGAAAGAGACCATAGGAACCCTTTACGACAAACTTATGGAGATAGGGGCCGGCCTTGTAATTGAGACTGTCCAGGGGCTGGTTGACGGCAAGCTCACTCCAAAACCTCAGGAGGGGAGGATTACAGGTGCACCAAAACTTACCAGGGAACTGGGCCGCATAAAATGGGATATGGAGGACAATGACCAGCCCGGTGTATGCAAGGCAATACTCATAGACCGGCTTGTAAGGGGACTCTCACCATATCCTGCCGCCACAGCTGCAATGACAGACGGCAACAAAACCCACGAGATGAAGGTGTTCGGTTGCTCTGTTGTAAAGGAGGCTGCCCAGCAAGGGGATGGTACCCGGACCGGTGAAATAATCAGCGACGGCAAGACATACATCCACGTGGTTTGTGCCGACGGTTCTGTGCTGGCACTGGAGGAGATCCAGCTGTCGGGAAAAAAGAGGATGTCTGTGAAGGACTTCCTCCTTGGATTCCGCAATATCACAACCTTCAGGTTCATTTGATTTATGCAGCGGCAGAAGATGAATATAGTGATTCTTGCAGACGGCAACTATCCTGCCGCCTCATATCCGCTGCAACTGCTGCAAACTGCAGATATTGTAATCTGCTGCGATGCGTCTGTGCTTAAACTCAAAGGGAGAAGGCCGGATTATATTGTGGGAGATATGGACACCCTTGATCAGGTGCACAAAGAGAAATACAAAGAGATAATCATACACAGCAGTTGCCAGGAGACAAACGACCAGACCAAGGCATTCAGTTTTGCCCTTGGGCTTGTTCCGGAGGGAAGTTGTGCCGATATACATATTCTGGGCAATACCGGAGGACGTGAAGACCATACACTAGGGAACATCTCTCTCCTTATGGAGTACACAAGCAGGGTTGGTGATGTGATTGCCCCTTTCAACAACAGGATGCACGAGGGCATATATGCAGATATAGTTACAGACCACGGCATCTTTACTCCACATTACGATTCCTTTACCGCATCCTGCCGTAAAGGGCAGCAGATATCCATAATATCATTTGACAAAACCCTCAGGATAAAATCCAAAGGGCTCCTCTATCCTACCGATGATGCTGTATTTGAATTCTGGTGGAGGGGTACTCTGAATGAAGCTGCAGGAGAAAGTTTTTCCCTTGAGTTCAGCCACAAGGCCCCGCTTCTGCTGTTCCGCCAATACTGATTGCCCTATTTAGGTGCAATCCTATAGAGGAATACTGCAATTACCGCAAAGATTATATTCGGCAGCCACAATGCCACAGAAGGTGGCAGTGCTCCTGTATGCACGAACATCTGGCTGAACCTCAGGAACAGGATATATGAGAAACTCAATGCTATGCCTATTCCAATGTTGAGACCTATACCACCCCTCCTCTTCTTTGAAGACAGAGAGACTCCTATGATTGTTAGGATGAAGGCGGAGAATGGCATTGCAAAACGGGTATGCTTCTCTATGAGGGCATACTTCACCATCTGGTCGCCACGCATCTGCTGGGTTTCAATAAGTTCGTTCAGTTGCGGGAAGTTGAGCGTTTCCACTACATTCTTGCGCCTGTAGAAATCATCTATGGTAATTACCAGTGCCGTATCCAGCTGCTCCCCGGTTGTTATAACCTCGGAATTTCCCATATATTTGCGCAGATGGTAGTTCCTCAGTTTCCAGCACCCCTTTACAGAATCCCACTGCGCCGATTGCGCGCTCAGCTTTGACTTTATATTGTGGCCGTCAACATCTTCCAATGTGAACTTGTATGCCGTGTTGTTCCAGGTTGCAAATGACTCCACATACATGAAGGTTCCAGGAGATATCTGATAATGCAGGTTCTTGCCCGTATTCTCATATTTCTTCTTTATATACTTCTGCTCAAAAGCAAGGCGCCCCTTGTTTGCAGGTGGTATTACAAAAAGGTTCAGAAGAAGACTGAAGAGGGCAATTGCAAAGGCTGAAATCATATAGGGATACATCATCCTCTTGAAACTGATTCCCCCCGCAAGTATTGCTATTATCTCTGAGTTGGCCGCCAGTTTGGATGTGAAGAATATTACCGCAATGAATACGAACATAGGACTGAACATATTCATGAAGTAAGGGATGAAGTTTGAGTAGTAATTGAAGATTATCTCTTTCAACGGCGCACTTTTGTCTACAAAGTCATCAATCTTCTCGCTTATGTCAAAGATGATTACAATGCCTATGATAAGCAGTATCGCAAAGAAGTATGTTCCAATGAACTTCTTTATTATATACTTGTCTATTGTGGTTATGTTGAAATTGTACTTCATCCTCCCTGTACCGGCTCTATAGTTTTGTCTCAAGTTTCTTTACCGCATTCTCCTTCCAGGCTGCAAAGTCGCCGGCCTTTATGTGGATGCGGGCCTGGCGTACAACATCAAGGTAGAATGCCAGGTTATGCTCGCTTGCTATCTGTGCGGCAAGCATCTCCCCTGCTATGAACAGGTGTCTCAAATATGCCTTGGTATATATCTTGTCTACAAAAGATGTACCTTTTTCATCAAGCGGAGAAAAGTCATCTGCCCATTTGCGGTTCCTTATGTTTATCATTCCGTCCCAGGTGAAGAGCATTCCGTTGCGACCGTTTCTGGTAGGCATCACGCAGTCGAACATATCAATACCCCTTGCTATCCCCTCAAGTATGTTTGCAGGTGTTCCCACTCCCATCAGGTATCTTGGCTTGTCAAGAGGGAGGATAGGATGAACCACCTCAATCATCTCGTACATCTGTTCTGTAGACTCACCTACAGAGAGGCCTCCTATTGCATAACCGTCGCGGTCCAATGAAACGGCATGTTCAGCTGCCATACGGCGGAGATCCGGGTAGACACACCCCTGTACTATCGGGAAGAAGAACTGCTCATATCCATACAGTGGCTGGGTTTCATCAAATCTCTTTATGCAGCGCTCAAGCCATCTTTGGGTAAGTTTCAATGAATTGAGGGCATACGAGTGTGTGGCATTGCCCGGTGTGCATTCATCCAGGGCCATAATGATGTCCGCACCAATAATCCTTTGGGTATCCACATTGTTCTCCGGGGTAAACGTATGTTTTGAACCGTCTATATGTGAACGGAAGGTGCATCCCTCTTCTGTAAGTTTGCGGTTTTCCGCCAGCGAGAATACCTGGAATCCGCCGCTGTCTGTAAGCATTGGCTTGTCCCAGGAGATGAATTTGTGGAGTCCGCCGGCCTTGTTTATTATATCCAGTCCTGGGCGCAGATACAGATGATATGTATTGCCAAGTATTATCTGGGCATTTATATCATTCCTGAGATCTCTGTGATATACTCCCTTCACAGATCCTACAGTACCTACAGGCATAAAGATTGGGGTCTCTATAACTCCGTGGTCTGTGTAAAGCAGTCCGCATCTTGCCGCAGACTGAGGGTCTTGTGCTATTCTTTCAAAATTCATACTAAATTCATCTCCTATAAACGGCAAAAATAATAAAAATAACTCTTAATTTGTTTATATTTGTGGGAAACAGATACAGAGCAATGAAAAGGATAAGGCTGGATATAGGGGCTCTCACCGCTTCTCCCGACAATGGGGGGAGTTTTATGTTCTTCCTCTACAGGGAGGGGATGAACAAGTGTCTTCCGGTGAAACTTTCACCACCGGAGATGCATGCCGTTCTATCAAACTTCAACCAGCCTGATGGGACGGGGATTACGGTACATAATGTATTCTTCTCTGTCTTGAGGCAATACCACATTGAACTCCTTGAGGTTACCATAACAAGAAAATCTGATGAGGAGAATTTTGCATCTGAACTGCTCCTTTTTGACGGAGAGAAGGAGACAAGGCAGAGTGCAGGCTTTATGGACGGTGTAATACTGGCCAAGGCTTTTGCCTGCCCAATCTATACGGATGAAGCCATTATGGAGAAATATGCCTCTGCCATAGACATTGTATCTGACAAGATTGTAAAGAAAGAGATCAGGCTCCAGAAACTGAAGGAGGAACTCAGCCAGGCCATTGCATCGGAGGATTACGAGAGGGCGGCACAGATAAGCAGGGTCATTGATGAGATCTCCAAAGAGCCTGAAGAGAAAGAGTAAGACATATTCATACGCTCCATTTTTATGAAAAAGTTTATTGCCACGGCTCTGCTCCTGTTATGCTGCACTTTAGGCTTTGCCCAGGAGATTGCCGCTGATTCCCCTTATGAAGTTCTTCTTTCAGACAGGACATTCACATTTTCCTTTGTTTCCCTCATCAAGGGAATTGTAGGTATGGGAGTGATTGTGTTTGTATGCTGGTGTTTCAGTTCAGACAGAAAAAACATAAACTGGGGAACTGTAGGCAAGGCCCTGCTGATGCAGTTTGCAATAGCGGTTTCAGTACTTGTTTTCCCTGCGGTACAAAGCATATTTGAGATTCTTGGAAATGCTTTTGTTTCAGTACTGGACTGGACAAAGGCGGGCTCCACTTTCCTTTTCGGAGGATTTATGGATGCCTCAAAATTCGGCTTTGTATTCATTTTCCAGATACTTCCCACCATCATTTTCTTCTCTGCCCTTATGAGTCTGTTCTTTTATCTGGGCATCATGCAGAAGATTGTATGGGGTATGGGATGGGTCCTTACAAAATTCATGAGGCTCTCAGGGGCAGAGGCCCTTACCTGTGCCGGAAATATCTTCCTTGGACAGTCTGAGGCACCACTTATGGTTAAGGAATATGTTCCAAAGATGACCAGGAGCGAACTTGTGCTAATAATGACTTCCGGTATGGCAACTATGTCCGGCGGAGTGCTGGCCGCATATATAGGTATGCTTGGGGGCGGTGACAAGGTTCTGGAGCTGGAATTTGCCAAACACCTGCTCTCCGCTTCCGTTATGGCAGCTCCAGGGGCAATTGCACTTTCCAAAATAATATTGCCACAGACTGAAGAGATAGACAATACCCTTGCCGTATCAAAGGAGAAGATTGGAAAGAATATACTTGATGCCATATCCAACGGTACTGCCGACGGCCTTAAACTTGCCGCCAATGTGGCAGCACTGCTTCTTGTGTTCTATGCCCTTATTGCAGGGGCCAATGCCATTCTGGGATGGATAAGTTTTCCTGCGGTTGACAGGCTTATTGAGCAGTTGTCGGGAGGAAGATATGCAGACCTCTCGCTTGAAGCCATACTTGCTTTTGTATTTTACCCTGTAATTTGGCTTATTGGTGTGCCGGGCGAGGATATAGGGCTTGTGGGAAGGCTGCTTGGAGAAAAACTCATCCTCACTGAGTTTGTGGGATACCAGAGTATGGCAGATATGCTGCGCCAGGGTGCGTTTTCTTCTGCCAAGTCTGTTATTATGGCATCATATGTATTGTGCGGATTTGCAAATTTTGCCTCTGTGGGAATCCTTATAGGTGCAGTGGGGGGTATGGCTCCGGGCAAGAAGCATATTCTCTCTGAATATGGTCTCAAGGCTATGCTGACCGCATCTCTGGTGGCGCTTATGTCTGCTGCAATGGTGGGTATGTTTGTATAAAAATAAAAAAAGGGGGAATCAATATTCCCCCTTTTCAACTTTCCTGCGGCATGCTGCAAGCATATCATCAACCATTTCATTGATGCCCCATTTAGGGTTCCAGCCCCACTCTTCCCTTGCACAGGAATCATCCATACAATCCGGCCATGATGCCGAAATCTGGTCTTTTACAGGATCCACGTTGTAATCCCAGGTAAATTCAGGGACACGTTTCTTTATCTCTGTAAAGAGCTGTTCAGGTGTGAAACTCATTGATGTTATGTTGAAACTGTTCCTGTGTACCAGTTTGCTTGGGTCTGCTTCCATAAGTTGGGTTACTGCCTCAAGTGCATCAGGCATATAGAGCATATCCATATAGGTATCTTTTGGAACCTCACAAGTGTACCTGCCGCGTTTGGCAACCTCATAGAATACCTCCACCGCATAGTCTGTTGTGCCGCCGCCAGGCAATGCACCGTTTGAAATGATTCCAGGGAAACGTACACTGCGGGCATCCACGCCAAATCTTGAATGGTAGTAGTCGCTCAGGAGTTCTCCTGTAACTTTGCATACACCGTAGATGGTATTTGGCCTCATTACTGTATCCTGTGGTGTCATATGGTGAGGTGTGTTTTCACCGAATGCACCAATGGAACTTGGGGTGAACACTGCGCAATTGTACTCTTTTGCAAGATTAAGTGAGTTCAACAGCGCCCCTATGTTTATGTCCCAAGCCAACTGAGGGTTTCTTTCGCCTGTTGCAGAAAGGAGTGCAACAAGATTGAAGATTGAATCCACATTCTCCCTTTTCACAACCTTTGCATATTCCTCCATATCCAAGGCATTGAGGGTAATTGCCCTTGAAAAGCCACTGAGTTTTGTAACTATCTCGGGCCTGAGGTCCGCTGCTATTACGTTGTCATAACCGTAATGTTTCTGCAGGTGAGGAACCAGTTCTGTCCCTATCTGGCCACCTGCACCAACCACCAAAATTTTCTTCATTTATCTTAGGTATAAATTTTATCAGGTCTTTCGCTTTACAAATGTAATAATTTTACTTCAATACCACCTTTGCCGGAACAGATTATTATTAAAAACTTTATTTTTGCAATATGCTGACACAAAAGATGGAGATATATTGGGCCGTAAAGGAGATGGCTAAGGATCTGGGATTTGCAGATTCAGGATGCGCCGCCGCTTCTGAAGTTTCCGCTTCCGTAAAGGATGCATACCTCTATGCCAAAGAGGCCGGATTCTTTGCCGGAATGGAGTATCTCCACAACAATATTGAAAAGAGGTTCAACCCACAATTGCTTGTGGATGGGGCAGATACGGTGCTGGTTTTCCTTGCCCCCTTTTCCCTGCCCCAAGGTTGTACACCCCCTGAAGGGGTTTCACAATATGCTCTTGGTGAGGATTACCATCAGGTTATCAAGAAGAAGCTCTTCCAAATTATGGAGATGCTGGAGAGCAGGATAGAGGGTTTTTCGGGAAGGGCATTCACCGATTCCGCCCCTGTTCTGGAGAGGGAATGGGGTGTGAGGGCCGGGCTGGGATTTGTCGGGAAGAACAATTTTCTCATAAGCCCAAGGTGCGGCATAAAGAATTTCATAGGGACAATCATCTGCAATGCGGGGCTCCCTCCTACTGTGGAAATGGAACCTGAGAAGGCCGCTTGTTCAGCCGGAGGTTGCGGAGAGTGTACAAGATGCCTGGACGCCTGCCCTTCAGGGGCACTTTGCAGAAGTTATACAATGGATGCAGGAAAGTGCATCTCATACCATACAATTGAGAACAGGAGGCTGAAGGAGGATTTGGCTATGGGTGTTGTGCCCAATCTGGGAAACAGGTATTATGGCTGTGACGCCTGTATGGATGCCTGCCCGTGGAACAGCAGGAACCTTCCCGGATGGAAAGAGTTCCACACCAACCGCCCAATGCTGCAACAGGCCCGGTATGAGTGGTGGAAAGGGCTCACAAAAGAGGAATTCAAGGCAAATTTTAAAGGCTCTCCAATTTTGAGGGGAGGGCTTGAAAACATAATTACAGCCCTGGAATGGGGCAGAAAACAGGGAAATAATGGGTGAATTCAAGTTCAGGACACAGATTTGTGTGCCGGCCGGAAAAAATATGATTGATTACGGGAGCAGAATCCTTATGCTGGGCTCCTGCTTTACAACGGAAATAGGGAAAATACTGCAGGATTACAGGTTCAATGTGCTTGTGAATCCTTTTGGCGTCCTGTATAATCCGTGTTCAATAGCATCATCTGTAAAAAGGATGCTTGAGTGTACTCCATTCACAGCCGGGGATGTGATACAGACCAACCCCACAGATGCATCATCGCCAGCCCGCTACGCAAGTTTCCACCACCACAGTTCATTTTCCCGCCCAACTCCAGAAGAGTTCATGGAGAATGCCAACAATGCGCTCTCACTTGCATCAGATTTTCTGCAGAATGCAGACACTGTAATAATCACATTGGGCACAGCCTGGGTATACAGGAACATACAAACCGGGAATGTGGTTTCCAACTGCCACAAGAGGCTGGCAAAGGAGTTCTCAAGAAACCTGCTTGAAGTGGTGCAGTGCAGGGAGACCCTGCTGGAGATTGCAGATTCTCTTCCCGACAAAAACATAATCTTTACAGTAAGCCCAATCAGGCACCTGAAAGATACCCTCCACGGCAACCAGATAAGCAAGGCCACACTCCTACTTGCCATTGAACAAGTGCTGGAGAAAAGGGAAAACTGCACATACTTCCCTTCATATGAAATTATGATGGATGACCTGAGGGATTACAGGTTCTACGCAGAAGATATGCTGCACCCTTCACCACTTGCAGTAAAATATATTTTTGAGAAGTTCAGGGAAGCCAACATTTCGCCCGTTGCGTTTAAACAAATGGAGAGCAATATGCGTTTAACAAAAGCAGAGAATCACATACAGAAACAGATTCTTTAACTTTTGTAAAACCAATTATTGCACACTATGAAAAAATATGAATGCAGAGCCTGCGGATGGGTATATGACCCTGCCCTTGGCGATCCCGACGGAGGTATTCCTCCCGGCACTCCATTTGAAGAACTCGGTTCCACCTGGGTATGTCCCGGATGCGGACTTGGAGTTGAGTATTTCGACGAAATAAAGTGATTTTAAAGAAAAGGTCCCCTGAATATCATCAGGAGACCTTTTTTGTCATTGTCCTCTAACTTCTGGCATCATTGGATGACATATAGGAAGAAGGTGTTGTTCCATACAGTGCTATGAAATGCTTGCGGAAAGTTGGCACATCATTGTATCCCACAAGTTCCGAAACCTCCTGTATGCCGTATTTCCTTGTCTTCAGCAGTTCTGCCGCCTGTCTAAGACGTACAGTCCTTACCACCTCTATTATGGTATAACCGGTAATCTGCTTCACCTTCCTGTACAATGTAGGCTGGCTCATAAAGAGCATACTTGCCAGTTCCTTTACGTTGAAATCCGGATTCTTGATGTTTGCAATCACCAACTCGTTAATTTTTACAATCAGTGGATCTTCCTCCTTTATTGCCTCCTCCTGCTCACCTAAAGAGACACCCGCAGAAGTAAGCCTGTCTGTGTATATCTGCTTGAGTTCTCTCCTTCCCTTTACAAGCTGCCTTATCTTTGCCCTCAGGATCTCAGGATTGAACGGTTTGGTGATGTAGTCATCCGCACCCAGGTCAAAACCCTTTATTATGTCATCCTCACTTGTAAGGGCAGTAAGCAGAACAACAGGTATATGACAGGTAGCCGGCTCCTCCTTAACTATACGGAGAACCTCGTATCCGTCTATCCCGGGCATCATTACATCTGTAAGGATAAGGTTAGGCTTCTCTGTCCTTGCCATTTCAATGCCTTGTTCTCCATTCTCGGCTAACAGCATATTGTATTGTTTGGAGAACATCACCTTCATATACAGCCTTATATCGGGATTATCCTCTATTACCAGCAATTTTGCCATACCCTCCTGTACATCCTCCGGTTCATCCTCCGGTTCATCCATATCCAGGTCAAGCGAAGACCCTTCTGAAAGAAGATTGTCAAAAGCATGTTTCACTGATTCTTCCTCAATCGGCTCAATTATCTCCACATTGGCCTTGTTGCTCCAATCCTCTTTGCTTAGGAACGGAAGATACAGAGTCACCTCCATACCCTCAGCAACACTCTCCTTGAAATATACATCCGCTTCATGTATGGTTGCAACGTACTGCAGGAACTGCCATCCAAGCAATTTCTGGTTGATTGCCTCCTCATAATCACGGCACAGGCTTAAAGATCTGTCTTTCTGTATCCTTGCTATTCTCTTTGTCTTTATTACAAAGATACAGGCCTTCCTCCCATTCCATTCACCTTCCTTAAGTTCAAGCCTCATCTCTCCTGTATACTCCAGATACTGCATCACATGCACAAGAAGGCTCCTGAGCAGAAAACTTATCCTTACCAAATCCACCCACAAAACTTTCTCCACCGAGTTATCCTTGTTGAAATATACTTTCACCCTACTGGTATTGAAAACCTCCTTCAGAGGGAATACGGTAGAGTTAGAAATTTTGCTCACCTCATATGGCGCCACCTTGTATATTTCATCTTTTTCCAGCAGGAAGAGGTCCTCAAGCCTTGTACATATCTCCTGCACAATTACACTGTTCAGAAGTGCAATGTTTGATTTCACCTTTACATCCCCTGCAACGGAAGAATCAGATGATATCTCCCTCAGCGGGGCAATTATAAGGGAGATTGGAGTCCTCAGGTTCTGTACAATCTCGTGTCTGAGAGTTCCTCTCAGTTTTGCCCTCTCTTCCCTCTCAATGCTCTCATTTATCTTTCCAAGCAGTCTGCTCTCAATGGCTGAGAGTTTCTTTTTCTTGCGGAACCTCAAGAGCATAAAGATTTGGCCCAATGTCATAAGTGCCAATACACCTCCAACCAATGTCAGGATACCCCAGAAACTGAATATCCAGGAACGCTTGATTATAAAATCCATATGTGTTACAGGAGGCTGTGCCCCTGTTATATTTGGATTGCGCATCTCCAGAACATACTTGCCTGGTTTCAGATCCCTAAGTTCCACATAATTGCCATATGTAGATCTCCACTCTTTGTCTGCCGGCAGGAGGCGGTATTCAATCTTGCTTGAACTGGCACCGAACCTCAGGTCACTTATGTATACGTGAAGATTGTTCTCTCTTCTTTTGAACTGGAGAGGTCCGTCAAAATTATATGGTGCATCATCTCCCAGCGTGCGGTAGTTTATCTCCAGGCCGGAAACTATAAGTTCCCTGTTGCTGACCCAATTCTTAATATTATCAGGCAAAAAATATACAAGCCCATTTGATGTTGCCCACAACAGCTCCCCGTCCCTCAACTTCTCCACCTGCATATAACTCTCCGGCAATTCATACAGGTATGACTCAAGTGTCTCATTGTTTACCATCACAACCCCGCCTGCAGTTCCCAGCCATGTACATCCGCTTCCGTCATCGGTAATACAGGCAATATGTCCGCTTGAATAATCCCTCCTTAACATAAGGGTTTCAACAATCTCTTTAGTAGATGCATCAATATGGATTGTCTTGTCTTCATATGAAGCATACAGCTGGTTGAAATTATTCACATAAAGTGCAAGGACTTTTGTTGCCGCAACATTTGCCTTCTCCTCAAATCCATTTGTAAGAATTATGGCATCACCGCTCCTCTGTGCCTGACATACCCCTTTCTCTGTACCTATCCACATATTTCCACCTCCATCCTGACAGATTGCAGTAATTCTGCCTGTCTCACTGCCTATTGGCATATGGGCCAATACTGCCCCATCACTTGCATCATAAACAAAGAGGCCGTTCTCAGCTGCAATCCACAACCTGTTCCTGGAATTCAGACACAATGCATTTATCTTCTCAGGTGCCACCGTTCTGCCATCCTTCAGATATTGTGCGTCAATCTGTTCTTTCCTGTTGTTTTGAGGATTGAGTCTTGTAATGTTTCCTTTGCTGTCACCAAACCACAAATAATCAAAATTGTCCTGGAACATCACATATTTCCCCTTCTCCATACCTGCGGCACTCTCAAAATGCATCTTATGAGAAAGAGTGTTTCCTGAACTGCGGAAAACGCCCTGGGTATTTGTACTCAACCATATATAGCCGTCACGGTCCTGGGCCATACCATTCACCATCCTCACTTTTGCAGGCACCTCTATACGCTTTACCCTGTCTCCCCTGAACGAAATCTGCATCATTCCCCTTCCGGTAATGCCAACCCAAAGCACCTCATTACGTTTGTCGTAATACATCTCACTTATGCGGTTCCTGAAAATCGCCGCATATGGAGCCATACCGTCAAAAAGACCCTCAATAGCATATGAAGAGCCTATAAGGTCCTCTCCACTGAATTCCAGCACAGAGATTGTGTTCCAGGTTGCCAGGATGAAACAGTTGCCGCTTACCTGCTGTATGTCAATAATGGGATCTGACGTATCCAAAAATTTGGCTCTGTTGTTTTTTATATCGTAGCATACCGGCATCATTTCCGGGCCATACAATATCATATAATTGCCAAAAAGCCTCAAATTCCTTACTCCCTGCAGATTCTCCAATCCCAAATTATGTGAAGAAATCCTCTCCTTAACCCCAGTCTTGGGGGAATACACCAGGATTTCATTTCCCGACAAAAGATATAATGAATTTGAATCACTGAAAGCCCTCTCCACAGGTACTCCTACAGGAAGTTCCTCCTGTCCAAGGAGAAAAGAAGAAGCCTCATCAACCATAGAAATGTGCAGCATTCTGGAATTGCTTATGGCATACAGCTTGCCGTCAACCATGCAGAAATCATACAAAGACTGCATCAGGTCCAGGCCCAGTCCTTTCAGTTCCAACGTTTTCCCTTCATATATATTGAAACATACAGGAGTGGTATAATTGCTCGACCAGCACCACAATAGCGAATCATTCAACTGATGTATATCGGAAATGAGACTTCCTCCCTTATCCCCAAAAGGATAATGACGGAAATTCACTCCATCGCTTCTTGTTAGTCCTATATCTGTACCGAGCCACAGAAAACCTTCCCTATCCTGGAAGATGCCGGATACAGTGTTATTGTTCAGCCCCTCCGACTTGTCATACAACTTATATTTGGGACGCTCAAAGAATGTATCTGCACAAAGCTCATAGCCCATGAAAAGGGCTATGAGCAGAAATAATTTTTTCATCAGGTATAATCTTTATTGCTACAAATATAAACTTTTTTGCAAATGTTTGTTACGCAATAAAGTAAGATTTACAATGAATAGGTATAAGATGATTTCTGTTGTGCCGGATGGTATGTACCCTGAATGGATACAGGTATTCTATAATATGCGCACTCCCCGTTTTGGGATACTACATTAAGGAAAATGCTGCTGCTGGAATTGAACTTGAAATCCTCTGAATGCGCCTTGTCTGACTCAAAGCTGAAACCGCCTACCTGCCAGAAAATTTTGGAGAGGGAACAATTTGCACTATAACCGTCATAGAACAGGGATCCGTCGTCGTAAGAGGTAATGCTCAATTGTATTGAGAAAGCGTATTTTCCATCTATTGTCTGTTTCATGTTAAGTTCCCACTTGTGTGCCTCTCCTTCATCGTGGGTATTTGCAGTGAACTCCTCCTTAGCATTCTTGTGTGTACGGAGAGAAGACAATATGCTCTCTGCCTCACTCATACTTATTACAGGAAGCGATGATATGTCGGGAAGAACAGAATCAACCTTAAGGGCATTATATTCTGTCTCAAGTACACTTTTTGTCACCTGTCCGTCTGCAGGGTCAATTAATTCAGCAGAACACGAGGTGAGTGCCATTACTACTGATACAGCCAAAAAGAGAAGTCTTGTTTTCATTTGTTCAATTTTTTAAAAATTACCCTATTTTGAATGATTTTCCACTCGAACCCGGTGCAAAGGTATGTATTTAATTCAATGCTCAAAATTTTTTATGAACGTTTTACCCCGCTTTTGAACAAAATACATAATAAAGATGAAAACACCGCTGTTCTATGAATGATATACCCCTCATTATCAAGTAGGTAGGTATATTATTCACTTTAGAAAAAGAGGGAGTCTGCGGGGTTGGACACTCCCCTGATCATATAACATCCGAGGGTTTGGAATGGACGTTTTCAGACGGAAAATTCATCATTTTTTAACAAAAAGGTTATTTGGAAAAATTGCCTACGAATAAAGATAAAATCACCAATAGGAAGCGGAATTGCTATAAGGTATTTTTGCAACACATGAAAACCTGAGAACAGAAAGACAAAACATTTAAAAAAAAGGAGTGAAAAATTATGGTATTAAGAAGAATCTTATTGATGGCAATCGGTTTATTTGCCTCTACATGTCTGTTCGGACAAGTAGCATTGAAAACTAATGTGCCTATGGATGCGCTGCTCATCCCCAACATTGGTCTGGAAGTAGGCATAAGTCAGAAATGGACACTTGATGTCCCTCTCTATTACAATCCCTGGAGTTATAAGACAACAGAAAACGGTGTGGGAGACAAAATGCTCAAACTGGGCATGATTTCTCCAGAACTCCGCTACTGGTTGTGTGACAAATTCAACGGACATTTTTTTGGTGTGCACTTGCTGGGAGGTGTATTCAAGACTACCGGCATTGACCTGCCGTTTTCTCCACTCAAAGATCTTGGCAAGTACCGTTATAAAGGCAACTTCTACGGCGGCGGTGTAAGTTGGGGTTACCAATGGATTCTTGGCAAACACTGGAATCTTGGCTTGAACCTGGGTTTGGGCTATGCCCACATAGACTGGGAGAAATATGAGTGTGAAGATTGTGGCGACAAACTGCCGGACGGCAAAGACAATTACGTTGGCCCTACAAAGGCTGCCCTTAATCTGATTTATGTATTCTAACCAAAAAACTGAAGTTATGAAATTATTGTACAATATAATACTGACAGCAGCAATTTGCCTTTCAGGCACTGCTGCCGCACAGACTGCAGAGGGCAAACTTCTTGTTGCCAACCAGTCTATACTTATAGATGACAACAGACAGGTTGTTGTTTCAATGGATGTAACCGTACCGGCAAATATGGATATATCCACCAATGATGTAATGACCGTTACACCGGTACTGAAAGACAGCAATGGGAACGGGGAGATTTCACTCCCTTCAATCTGGATTTACGGCAGAAACCGTTCTATAATACACGACCGTTCAAATGATATTCCTGAGGATGCATATACTGTAGTAAGAAGGGATAAAGGGACCGACCAGACTATAAACTACACCACAAGAATAAATTATGAGAAATGGATGCACAAGGCAGATCTTGAACTGTTGAGCGAAGTGAAAGGATGTGCAAACTGCAAGGAGGATGAAAGTTCAATGTATGTGACAAGTGCATATCTGGAAAGATATACAGTAAAGCCGGTTGTAGTTTATGTTGAGCCAAAGGTGGAGCAGATAAAGAACCGCACTGAGCAAGGAAGGGCATATCTCGACTTCCCTGTAAACAAGACAACAATTTACCCTGATTACCGCCGCAACCCTGAAGAGCTTCAGGAGATCAAACGCACTATAGATGTGGTTAAAAATGATGCAAATGTACACATTACACAAATTGACATAGACGGCTACGCTTCACCTGAGGGCGGCTATAAGAACAATGCCAGACTTGCACAGGGAAGGGCTGAAGCGCTTAAAGATTATGTAATGGGACAATATGAGTTTTCTGGAGACATATTTAGGGTAACCAGCACACCAGAAGACTGGGCTGGCCTGAAGAAATATGTAGAAGAGAACAACATTGAAAACAAAGATGAAATACTTGAAATCATTGCTGGAATAAACGGAAGCAATGAGGATGCTCAGGAGGCAAAAATCAAGACCCGCTTCCCTCAGACCTATGCACAATTATATAAAGATGTATACCCTGGACTCAGACATTCAGATTATGTTGTACACTATGTAGTACGTGCATTTGACATTGAGGAGGCAAAAAGGATAATAAAAGAGCGTCCTCAGCAATTGAGCCTGCAGGAAATGTATCTTGTGGCACAAACTTACGAAAGGGGAAGTGCGGAATTCAAGGAAGTATTTGATGTGGCAGTGAGAATGTTCCCTGCAGATCCTACAGCAAACATAAATGCCGCTGCAATTGAACTTGAGCAAGGCAATGTCAACGGCGCTATGCGTTTCTTGGAAAAAGCATCACAGAGTGATGGTGCAACTCTCAACAACTATGGAGTTCTCAAACTTCTACAGGGTGATTTGGATGCAGCGGAAGAGTTCTTCAAGAGAGCTCAGGCAGAGGGGATAGAAGAGGCTGCGGCCAACTTGGAGGAAGTTGCAAAGAAACGTAAAGACTTTGAGGTATTTGGCAAATAAAATACCATTTTTCACTTCAATCCCGGAGGCTGGTCTGTAAAGGCCGGTCTCCTTTTATATTATTGTAAAGTATTTTGTAAATTAGCAGACGAATCAAAAATTATTGCCATGCAAAAAAGACAAAAGGATTTCTACAGGATAATGTCACACCTTCTCCACTCAGAGAACCTCAATTTTGGGATAAATCAGATACTGCAGGAAGCAATGGAAAAACTTGGGGGAGACAGGGCATACATATTTTCATATGACCACGGACAGAAAGTACAGAATTGTATATATGAGGTGGTTTCAGAGTCAGGATTGGCAGAAATTGAGCAACTTCAGGGTGTCCCTTTTGATGCTACACCGTGGTGGAACAGGGAGATGATATCAGACAGGGCCATATACATGCACAAACTGGAAGAACTTCCGCCCGAGGCCAAAAGCGAGTATGAAATCCTTGATGCCCAGAACATAAAATCCATTCTTGTTGAACCTCTTATCATAAACGGGAAAACTTGGGGTTACGTAGGTATAGATTTCGTAAAGGGCTATGATTTATTGGATAATATTGCAATTGAGTGGTTCACATCTGTTGCAGGTATGATGAGCCTGAGTATCCAACTCAGACAGAGTCAGGAATCAGAGAGGGTGGAAAGGGAACAACTCAAAGCGGCAAAAGAGAAGGCAGAAGAACTCAATATGCTGGTAAGTTCTTTCATAGCCAATGTAAACCACGAGATACGCACACCCCTCAATTCCATAATAAGTTTCTCTGAACTGCTCATTGAAACTGAAGATTATCAGGAACGTAAAGAATTCTATTCCATTGTAAAAAGGAATTCCGACTGGCTCACCAAAATTGTTTCGGATCTGCTCAATCTTTCTAAAATTGAATCCGGCGCAATGGAATACAAGGAATCCCCTACAGACATTAATGCCTTGTGCCAGGATATAGTATTCTTTTCAAAGCTCAAACATAAATCAGATGTAGAGATACATTTTGAAAAAACTCTGGATACCTGCATCATAAATACAGATGTACAAAGGGTACAGCAAGTAATCTCAAACCTGATGAACAATGCAATGAAATTCACCAAAAGCGGAGAAATCCGCCTGGGATATGAGACTCTTCCAAGCAATCATTTGAGAATATATGTGAAGGACACCGGCATTGGAATTGAGGAAAAGGACAAGGAAAGAATCTTCAACAGACTGGTAAAACTCAACAACAATATAAGCGGATGGGGACTGGGCCTTCATATATGTAGAGGTATAGTTGAAGAACTGGGTGGAAAAATTGGAGTTGAATCTGAGTGTGGAAAAGGTTCCTGTTTCTGGTTCACATTGCCGTTGAAATAAAAATCGGGAATATGTTGCATAGATTGTGGGGCGAATCTTTCAAATTGGATGAAATATCATTCATCCCGCCCCGCAGAACAATTCTGTTTTAATCTTTTTTAGGGCATAGCAAAACAACTATGTCATTTGACAAAAATGCCAACGGACAAATAATTGGTATTGGGTTTTCTTTGCACATAGAAAAAAGCAAATGAAAAAATAACCCTTAAAAAATTCACACCATGAGAACCAAATTATTTGTTATCGCCCTTTTGGCAGGAATTATGGCAGTATCCTGCACTAAAGAAGAAGTTCTTGTTCCTGCAGACCAGCCTACCGCACAGATGGCTGACGCATATTTCACTTTTGATATAGTATCGGGAGTAAACTCTACAAGATCCGTTGCTGGAAACCCAACAGGTGACACACACGGAAATGCTGACGACAGCGGACATTCACACGCAGGTACAGCAGGTGAAAATACAGTATCAAAAATAATGCTGGTATTCTACAATACCAGTGACGAGACTGCAAATGGTGACGGACTTGCAAAGACATATGTAATTGGGGAGAATGTTTCTGTAGGTATACAAAAGAACGCAGACGGAAGTTATACCCCATCCGAGAGTTTTATGGTAAACACTACCGGTACATATAAGGTAATGGTTGTTGCCAACCCTCCTGCTGCATTGGCAGAACAGACTGCAACCAACTCTTCTGCTGCAAAGGCAATCTATGATGCTATCCTAAACGGATCATACGATGGTGCCGTAAGCGGACTTATGGGTGAGAATGCAGACTATTTCATGATGGCGAACCAGAGTGAGGTTACAATAAACGTTACAGTTTCAAACAACAAAGATAACCCTGCGAGACCTGCAAGTGCAATAAATGTAGAGCGCGTTCTGGCAAAAGCTACATACCGCCAGGTTGCTGAAAACAATGAGTACACCATTAAAGCAGACAAATACAAATACACCATATCTACAGTTCCTGCATGGGTAAAGAATTCTGATGGAAGTTATACATACTTCAGTTCAGGTTTTGCGGCAGGAACAACCAACGAGAAGAACCTTAACGACAGAACCCCTATTTACGTTGCCGTAATAAATGGAGTTACCAGATACTTTACAAGCACAAGCGAGTATACAAGTTATGTAAACGACGAGCAGTTTACAGCAAAATTGATGGTTGAGAATACTGAACTGGCATCAAAAGAGGGATTCTACCCATTGTATTCAGCAGTTAAAGAGGTTACTGCAAACGGTCAGTCAGAGTACAAAGTGAAACTTATGGAGTATGCACTTGTAAACCTTAACAACGCCACCTATTATGTACGCCATACAGGTGCACAGGCAGCCTCTCCTTTCGGAACTTTGGGCACAGGCAACTTCCTGTTCGATCCTAATTCATCATACAAAAATACGGCAAATGACTTTGACGGAGCAAACTACTTTGCAAATGCCTGGACAACTTACCAGAATGCCGTATCTACACTTCCTTTCAAGGCATTGCCAGGTGCAGATGCAGACCACGGTGCAGTATCAAACGCAGATGAGGCAACAACTGTAGGAGGCCTGTTGGGATATATGTTTGAGAATGGCATTACAGCAGATTTCCAGACAATGGACAAGACCACCAGCATAGTATTCAAAGGACAGATTCTTGATGAGGGTGGCAATGCAGTTACATTGTTCAAGTACGACGAGTCATACTATAAGGACCTTGAGGCATTGTTCAACGACGTAAACGGCCTTCCAGGCAACTGGACAACCCAGCAGTATCTCAACGGCACAATTGACGCTGAGGATCTTAAAGGAATCGGCATCTCAGTATACGAGAACGGTTACTGCTACTACGCAGCCCAGATAAAACACTTCGATGACGGCAATGCAGAGACAGCAGGTCCTAATGAGTTCATCAAAATGCGAAACAACGTTTACTCAGTAGCTGTAACAAGCGTAGACAAATTCGGATTCAGCGAGATGGAGATGGTTGAACTTGAGAATGCAATTGAGGGTGGAAGTGAGAGCATATATCTTACTCTTGAGGCAAAAATCCTCCCTTGGATAGTAAGATTTACAGATGTAGAGTTCTAAAACACAAAAGTTCATTGGGGGAGGGATCTCCCTCCCTCCTTCAAAAACTTAAAACAAGAAACCAAACAAAGAAAGACAGCATGAAAACCAAAATAAACTTTATCAAACGATATACTTTCAGCGCAGTGGCAGCACTACTGTTAGGGAGTTCTCTAGTCTCTTGCGACGCAATTCTGGACGAGAAAGAGGTTGACTGTTCCGTAAATTATAGCGTTAAGTTCAAGTACGACTATAATATGAAATATGCAGATGCATTTGCCAATGAAGTAAAATCAGTTACTCTATATGCATTTGACAACAATGGCAAACTGGTATATCAGAAAACAGAGGAGGGAGATGTATTAAAACAGGAGGGATATGCAATGGATGTTGACATGGATCCGGGCAACTACCACCTCATTGCATGGGCAGGTTTGAATGACGATGATTCTTTCTCTGTACCTTTGGTTTCACAGGGGGCAAGCATAGAGGATCTGAAATGCAGAATGGACAGGGTCTATACCAAAGCAGAGGGTGACGGCGGAATCATCAACACCAAATTGTCATCTCTGTTCCACGGACAGGTTACAAACCAGAATTTTACAACACGTGCAGCAATCAATCAGGAGATAGTTGTTCCATTGGTAAAGAATACCAACACCGTAAAGATAATCCTCCATCAGATGGACGGTGTAAGAATCCCTGCTGAGGATCTGGAGTTCACAATTTCAGACAACAACGGCCTTATGGACTATGACAACTCCCTTATGGAGGATGAACAGTTGACCTATTA
Source organism: Bacteroidales bacterium (assembly GCA_017625535.1). Lineage (GTDB taxonomy): Bacteria > Bacteroidota > Bacteroidia > Bacteroidales > UBA932 > Egerieousia. The sequence continues at coordinate 59,853 of JAGAKR010000029.1, forward strand.
CTCATACCACCACGAATCTGGAAATGTGGTTGAGGCATCTGCAACAAAATCGGGCGAAACCACCAACATCAGCTTCGCAACCGCAGAACTTACAGTAGGAAGACTTGTAGAGAGCCAGAATGCAATCCTTACTATCAGAAACAAGGCTACAGACGAGACAGTGCTCCGTATTCCTGTAATAAAGATGTTCCTTTTGGCAAAACTTCAGGGACAGTATGATATGGACAACCAGGAGTATCTGGACAGACAGGACGAGTACAAAATGACATTCTTCCTGGATGAGAACATGAAATGGATTGATTCCCAAATTATAATAAATGAGTGGATTGTGAGATTCGACGACATGAGTTTCTAACAAGGAAAATACAGCAAAGTTATGAAAACATTAGTATCAAGACTATTCCTGATTGCGGTTGGCTGTATTGCACTCTTGTCCTGCTCAAAGGAAGATACGATGGGTAATGTAGAGAGCATGATAGATGTACGTCTGTCGCTCTCAATCTCGGGAACGGCATACACCAAAGATACAGACAACAGAAATGCCACCCTGGATTACACTACAGACAACCAGAACAAAATCAGTGACCTTTACATATTGTTGGTGGACAGAAACAACAAGTTCCAATATCTTGTAGATGAGCTTTTAGTTCAGAATGCCGAAAACACACTGTACAGAGGATATATGGAGAAGCCCCAGGCAGGGTCAAGACTGGTGCTGCTTGCAAATATAAACCAGCAGGGGTTTGGAGGCAATGCAAATACAGCAACCTGGCTTGAAGGGTTCAAAGGACAGGATGTAAAGAACATATACGACAGTGCCATAATGGACAACTCCACAGGCAACTGGGACCTTACAGACAAAAGCATACCTATGTGGGGGGAAGTGCAGATTGGAGAAGCGGTATCCGGCAATGTATCACTATCCTGCAACTTATACAAGGCACTTGCCAAAATAAACATTTGGGTGAATGAGAAACAGGGTATAGAGGGGTTTGTGATTACCAAGGTAGTGGTAAAGAATTCTTTGGACAAAGGATATTGTATTTCACAATCACAGCTTAGTCCCGACATAAACATCCAGTACCAGACGCCATATGTACCGGCAGATGCCAGAAACAGGATAGCACATGCAGAGTACACCGGATTATCTGTGACAGATGCCTACTCAGATATGATTTACACAGTTGAGCAGAACAACAGTGCAGAAGGGATGAATGCCATCACAATAGATGTACATTACACAATGGATGGAGAGGCAGGAGTTGGAACAATCCAATTCAAAGATGACAAGAACGAGGCATTTGATGTAATAAGAAACCACTCATACATATTCAACATAACAAAAGTGAGTGGAGTGGAGACCAATGTATCTCTCATATATGATGTTGTTGATTATTACGACATCCACAAAATAAACATAGGATTCAACTGATCCTTGCATATAAATTGAATGAAACCTGATAAAAATTAAGAATCGATAATATGAAGACTTTAAACTATATATGGGTATTGTTGGCAGGAATGCTCTTTTTCTCTTGCGAAAGGGCAGAGATGGAGACAAACACCCCTGTAGGAAATGAGCCAGGGATGGAGACCAGCATTTCCCTTAAAGTAGGGATGCCAGAGATGGAGAAGGCAATGACTAAAGCCGGTGAGAGTTATGAGGAGTACCTGGAGTATGTATCCAATCTTCTGGTAGTTGTATTCAACGCAGACGGATCTTTCCATCTTGCACACGAGCAGTCATACAACCACAACAAAGGTACAGACAGAGTTGACATCCAAAGCATAGAGAGCGGAAAGAAATACATATATGCTGTTGCCAATACAAATTCTTCTTTGTTCAATGACAACAGTACAGACCTTACTGCCCTCCTTAAGGCAGAGGCACTGAAAGGCAGAGAGAGTTTCCTTAATGCAGCAGTTGGAATGTACCAGGAGTTTGAGGGAATTACAGAGGGCAGATTCCTTATGAGCGGAAAATATGTGGCTCCTTCAAATGATGCGGGCGACGGTTCTGTAACCATTCCAAGAAACGGCGGCACATTGCAGGGTGTAATTGAGCTGGTACGTCTTCAGGCAACTGTTGTATTCAGCATCAAGGCCGGAGAGGGTGTAAAATTCACTCCAGAGCACTTCCAGATATGCAACCTTCCAAAGAATTCAAACCTGTTTGAGAAGACATCTGATGTAGCAGATTGCGGTTATTTCAATACCGAGATGCTTACATACGACAGTTTCAAAGACAGCATCTTCTTCTATCCTCTTGAGAACAGGAAACAGGCTGCAGGAAATGTAACTGCATTCAGAGACCGTATGGATCTGGCAAATGCCAACTCTACATATGTAGTGATAAAGGGATCATATTCTGGCAAGGCAGACCATTATACAGATTTTGACAAAGAGCAGTACTCAGGACAGGAGAATGCAGAGGCAAAGGTTACATATTACATTCCTCTTGGATATGTAAACGGGAACCTTAATGACTACAATGTAAGGAGAAATACAAAATATATCTACAACATTACTGTAAACGGTATAGATGATATAGTTCTTGAGGTAGTTTCAGAGGGTGACAAGAGCAGCGTTGAGGATGGTGATGTAATTTACCTGAACGGCGGTAAAGTGATAGATCTTGACGCACACTATGCAAGCGGTATTCTTACATTCAACAAGGCAGATCTTGAGAGCAAGAGCGAGATTACATACAAAGTGAAATCTCCGTATACAAGCGGTTACCAGACAGGTGTGGATTCTGATTGGGTTAAGTTTGTGATAAACGGAAAACGCCAGGGTGTATATTCACAGCAAGTGGTGGATTATCCTGGAGACAACAGCAGCAATCTGTTGTCTGTAGGGGACCTGATGGAGAATCTCAGGGATGCGGAGACTCTTGGCCTGTTTGACAATAATGATGAGATAGTTGTAAGCTGCTATGTAAATGAGTACTATTATGAGGACAAGGCAACTGAGTGGCACAAATGGGTGAATACAGAGAACCGTGAGATGCTGATCCTTTGCGATACCAAGGCAGGAAACGGCAGCAGCCTTACAGAGGGCACTTATATTATCCGCCAGAAATCTATCCAAACCATTTTCAAGACCGACGGCTCTTTGACAAGTGCTTGGGGTACAGAGTGGTTCAATGAGACTGACAATATACAGCCAAACTACGGAATAAATTCAGACAATGCAGACTGGAACAGTTCTACAGCAAATTTTGCCACATTCAATAATGACGGAAGAAGAAACATGATCTCTGAAGTTTATAATAACGGCAACCAGAGGGCTGACTGGGATGACATTACAACCTGGAACTGGGACTGGGATCCTCAGACAACTGCAGGAGAGTACAGGAAGGCATATCTTGCTTGTATGAGCAGGAACAGGGATGCAGACGGCGACGGCGAGTTTGACCAGAATGAAATCAAATGGTACCTGGCATCTGTAAACCAGTATCAGGACCTTTGGATTGGAAATGCCGGCATTAACCAGGATGCACACCTTTACACTTATCCTGCAACACCGGTGGTAACCCACTACTTCAGCAACTCAAAAGGACAGATTTTCTGGGCAGAAGAGGGTGCGGCAGTATCTCCATACAATGAGCACGGAGGACGTTTCAACGACGACAGAAAGCACGCGATCCGTTGTTTGAGGAACCTTAACGTGGAGACTCCTGCAGACCAGAGCAAATATGTAGCATCACAGAATGATGTGCTCCAGGTTGACTATGCAACAGTAAAACAGGTAAACGGCAAATATGTTGTTGAACTGGATGGCTTGAATTCAAACGCACTGCGCAATTACAGGACTGAGATGCTTACCAGACACACAGAGAGGGAGGAGCAGAACAAGCCGTTTGCATCATTTACAATTAATGATGAACTTACCAGACCATCAGACCTGAGAAACGGCCAATACACCTGGACAAACATCATAGACAGCGGCAAGGATGGAGATTACGGTTGTCCTGACGGTTACAGAATCCCTTCACAGAAAGAGCTTATCCTTATGCTCTCAAAGGTGAATGATTCAGACTACCATAATGATGAGGTACTTTCAATGACACGCTCATCATTTGCACCAAACCAGACCGGCTACCCATGGCATCCGCTCCGATACACAGTTGGAGGTTATGCAATTCACAATTACAATCCGTTCATGTGCGTATTGGTAACAGATATAAACAATATAAATAACAACACAGTAAACCACAGCAACTATTGGTTGCGCTGTGTAAAAGACAATTAAGAATTAAGCATACAACCATATATATAGTTAATAAATAGGTTAGACGTCAATTATCGGGAGATAATTTTTACATTAGGTTTTCATGCGTAAGGTGCCGTTGAGAAACGGCACCTTTATTATTTTGCATTAAAATGTTAAATTTGTTCAGATAATGGCATCTATGGAAAAGAAAACTACAATATTGCTGGCAGCATTGTTGCTGCTGGGTTCAGCCAATTGCTTCTCACAAGAGAAGGTTTCAAGGAAATTCGAACTCCCATCAATACCTGATACACTGCGCACAATTGAAAGCAGATTCAACTATGTTGTAGACCACTATTGGAACAGGTTTGACTTCTCTGACACCTTCCGTATTGAGACTAAAGAGACAGAAGAGGCGCTGGTAAACTATCTCGACCTCATCTCAAGACTGTCTGCTGGAAAAGGGCAGGAGCACCTCTCAGATCTGATGGGGAAGGCCTCAGCCAATTCCCTTATGCAGGAATACATCAACAAATTGACCAGAAAATACCTTGTAAACTATGACTCTCCTATGCGGAACGAGTTGCTCTACGTTGGAGCTGCCAGGTATCTGGCAGAAAATGCAACAGACCCTACATTGAAATATAATGCCATACAGGACACCACAATGCTCTCCCTAAACCTACCCGGAACAAAAGCAACAGAATTCCAGTTCACAACCCCAACGGGGGAAATAAAAAAAATCGGTGATGTACAGGGAAAATATACAGTACTCCTGTTCTATAATCCCGACTGCAAATCGTGCAGCCAGATACTGGAAGCAACCAAAAGATCAGAAATAATTCACAAAGCACTTGAAGAGGAGAATACAACCCTTGTAGCAATATACCCACAAGATGATTCATACATATGGAGAAAATATATAGAAACTGTTCCCGACAAATGGATAAACGGGTGCGACAACGGCATGACCCTCATTTCTGAAGTTCTCTATGACTTGCGTGTACTGCCGGTCTTTTACCTTCTTGATTCCAATAAGGAGGTTGTTCTAAAAGATGTTCCACTAAAGACAATAGAAGAATTCTTCAAATAGAATATATACAATAAAAAAGAGAGCACTCAGTTTCCTGAATGCTCTCTAAAAGTTGGCGGCTACCTACTCTCCCACTTGGTATAGCAGTACCATCGGCGCTAACGGGCTTAACTTCTCTGTTCGGAATGGGTAGAGGTGGATCCCCGTCGCTATTACCACCATTATCTATCTCTTGTCTCTGGCACTTTCTTATGTGTGTGCCTCACTATATGGTGTAAGAGAGAGAAAATATAAAAGTTTATCTTGCTTAGTGTGATTACTGATTTTTCAGTTATCTCACCCTCCACAACTGAAGTGTCGGGATATTAGTACCGCTCG
>JAGAKR010000030.1 GCA_017625535.1 Bacteroidales bacterium
AGATCACTGAACTTTACAACAGTCCATCCTACTGGAATCTCTCCCATCTCTGATTCAACAAATTCACCATCCTTAAAAGGTTCAAAATCTACAAACCAGGATTTGTAAAGAACTTGAGCCTGCTGCTCTAAATTATCATTTCCACGTCTGTTTCGACGAGAAAAACAAGAATATCCATATGTTTGATTATAATTCAGCATCAGCCTATAAATTTTCTATGTGATAATTTTACGTTTGTCTGATTTACCATTGCATAATGCATTGTAGTATCAATTTTTACATGTCCTAGCAGTTTCTGTACTTGTTCTACCGGCATTCCTTTATCAATTGCCATGGTTGCTAATGTCCTCCTGAATTTGTGTGGATGAACTCTAGGCAATTTAACCTTACGGCCCAGTTGTCTCAACCTTATTTCAACTCCTGATATTTGTAACCTATTGTGAGGTTTTGCCAAGGATACAAACAATGCAGGATTTTTGTCTCTTCTTGACTTCAAGTACTCTTGCAAATGGATTTTCGCTCTAGCATTGAAGTAAACAATCCTTTCTTTATTTCCTTTACCAAAGACAAGACACTCACGTTCGACAAAGTTTATATCATTCCTGTTAAGTTTAACTAATTCACCAACCCTAATACCGGTGGATGTCAGGAAATCTATTATAGCAAGATCTCTTATTGTCTTGCAATTATCTCTAAGTAGCTCCAGATTCTCATCTGTAAGCACTTCTTTAACTTGAGTTCCTGTTTTTACTTTATGTATTCTCCTTACAGGACTCTTTACTATAAAATCTTCTTCCTCTAGCCATGCAAAGAACGAAGAAAATATCCGTCGGATGTTATCTATCGTTACTTTGCTGGACTTATGCCTTCTCTGAAATACTGCCAAATATGCTCTTATGTCTTCTGTCGTATACTCTGATACTTTCTTCGGCATCTTTTTATACAACTGCTTGACAGTAGATTCGTAGTATTTGATTGTCTTTATTGAGCATCCTTCTACCTGTTTAGCAGAGAGGAAGATTTCCAGGACTCTATTATTGCTCTTTACATCTTCTCTAACAGTCTCTGTGTTATCGACAATTTCATACTTACTTACTACCTGAAGAAGCACATTGTTCAGTTCAGTCATTTGCTCAAAATTGAGCGATTCGGACATAGCATCCGTAATCTCATTGATAAAATGTTCTTTCATATTCTATGGATTTAATTGCCATAGAATTAAAATACTATTTTATCGTAAAGCCAATAGATGCCAACTGCTTTCTTATCTCATCCTCAAGTTCATGGGACTTTGCAAACAATTCAGAAAGTTCTCCTGTCAGTCTTTCCATTTTATCCTGGAATGGTTCTCCATCATCTTCTGTTTCAGCAATACCAACGTATCTACCTGGTGTAAGTATATAATCTTGCTTCGCTATCTCTTCTATTCCAACTACAGCACAGAAACCTTTTTCATTTTCTAAAGTTCCTGATACATACTTATCATATACGCCAGCAATCTTCATCATATCATCCTCAGAAAGTTCTCTCAGCTTTCTTGTAACCATATTTCCCATATTTCTAGCATCGATAAATAGTACTTTGCCAGGCTGTTTCTTATCTCTATTTAGGAACCAAAGACATACAGGGATTTGAGTTGAGTAGAATAATTGAGATGGCATTGCTACAATACATTCCACTAAATCAGCTTTTAGAATATTTTCCCTAATAGCTCCTTCACCACCACTTTGTGAAGATAAAGATCCATTAGCCAATACCATACCTATTTTCCCATTAGGAGACAGGTGATGAATCATGTGCTGCAGCCAAGCGAAGTTTGCATTTCCTGATGGTGGGATACCATATTTCCATCTTACATCATCTTGGAGTTTATCAGCACCCCAATTGCTTGCATTAAATGGTGGATTAGCCATGACAAAATCTGCCTTTAATGTTGGATGCACATCTTTAAAGAATGTATCTGCATTAAAATCACCTAAATTCGCATCAATGCCACGAATTGCAAGATTCATTTGTGCCATTTTCCAAGTAGTGGGGTTTGATTCCTGACCATAAACAGAAATATCATTTATTTTTCCTTGATGTCTTTCAATAAATTTAGCTGACTGTACAAACATTCCACCAGATCCACATGCAGGGTCATAGACTCTACCATGATATGGTTTAAGGACTTCTACTAATGTTCGTACAATACACGCAGGTGTATAGAATTCACCAGCATTTTTACCTTCAGCAGATGCAAACATTGATAAGCAATACTCGTAAGTTCTTCCTAAGATATCCTTACTATCTCCTTGCTCTTTCATTTGAATGTTTGTGAATAAATCCACAACATCTCCCAATTTTTGTTTATCCAATTCTGGACGTGCAAAATTCTTGGGCAAAATACCTTTGAGCTTATCATTTTCAAGCTCTATGGACCTCATTGCTTCATCTATTACAATCCCTATTTCCGGTTTATGAGCATTCTCCGCTATTACTGACCATCTAGCTTTTTGTGGTACATAAAATATATTATCTGCTGTGTATTCATCTTTATCTTCCTCCATACCATACCCCTCTTCAACAAGTTCTTTATAGCGTGTTTCAAATCTGTCTGATATGTATTTTAGGAAAATTAGTCCCAGTACAACATGTTTATACTCCGCAGCATCCATACTGCCACGTAATACATCGGCCGCATTCCAGATTTGCTTCTCAAATCCTACATCGGCAGTGTTCACTTTTGCCATATATATAATTATTTGTAAATAATCTTGCTTGCTTCCTCACAAAGGTAAGCAAAATAAGGATAGAGGAGGATAATAAAATCAAAAATTCAGATAAACAAGTATAATAACCACGTTATCAGTCATAATATAAAATAGAATGAGCACTTTTAAGTACTCACTCTTTTAATCCCCCTCCTAAACTCCCCATGACCTACTTTCTCAATCATTCCAACACTCACCCAACGGTTAATATACCTGTCGGCAGAAGGGACAGGGATACCCAAGGTTTCTGCAATCTGCAGATAGGTCTGTCGGGAAAATGTAGCATCGTCAGGCGGGGCGGTAAGGAACTGCTGCTGTCGGGAAGAAGAGAGGTGGACCGATGGGTTTTCTTCTACTTGAGGCAGGGTGCTGAAGATTTTGCCGGTGTGTACCATTAGGGTGTTGCAGATGGTGAGGGCGGTGGAAAAGTCTTCATTTGTGCAGGTGAGTTTGGTTGGGATCTCTCCGGTTTCCAGGATGCGGAGGGCAGAGAGAATGAGGATGATTCTGAAGGCTGAGAGCCCCAGGCGGCGTACGGATGCGATGATGTATTCTCCGTGGGTGTTCATCTGGGAGGTTTGAATGGTGGAGAAGTAGTTGTTGAACTTGTTTTGCTGGGATGGGGTCTATGAGGTTACGGCATAGGGTAGATATAAATTAAAAATGTCCCGTTTTTTGTGTAAAAAACGGGACATTCATTATAGCTTGTTGAGTTTAATTTTCGTTCTCTTCAAACTCTTCAATCCATGCTTTGAGTTTGTTTTGAAGCTCTGTTTTATCGGGAAGATACAGGGCATATTCTGCTGCATAGATATTGGCATTTTCTGGCAATGTGAGTTTGATGAGTGCATCTTTTTTCTCTTTACATAGCAGGATGCCTATGGTTGGCTTTTCAAACTCCTGTTTCACATAGCGGTCATAATAGTTGACGTACATTTGCATCTGGCCAAGATCCTGATGGGTAAGTTTGTCAATTTTCAGATCAATGAGAACATAGCACTGAAGCAGACGGTTGTAGAAGATAAGGTCTACATAGTAGTTGTCTTCATCAAATGTGAATCGTCTTTGGCGTTTTTCAAACAGGAAGCCTTTTCCCATCTCTAGCAGGAACTCTTGCATTTTATCAATGATTGCAGACTCCAATTTGGTCTCAGAGTAAACTGCTTCAGGTTTCAAGCCAAGAAACTCCAGTGTTATTGGATTCTTGAGGATGTCTGTGGGTTTCTCAATTGTTTGTCCTTCTTGAGCAAGACGCAGCACCTCGCTTTTATCTTTACTAAGGGCCAATCTCTCATACAAGCTGCTGTTTACCTGACGCTGTAACCAACGTACACTCCAGTTCTGTTTTGCGCATTCTATTTCGTAGAAACTGCGGGCATTGGCATCGGGAATACGCATAAGTATCAGATAATGAGACCAGGAGAGGGAAAATTTATGAGTTACAGGTGTAGTATCTTGAAAATCGTAAACAGTGTTTACGATTTTTGATCAATGAGGTTGGACACGCTTTCCAGTATCTGATGCATCAGCATCCAAGGGTTGTGTGCCCAATCTCTTCGGCAGGCAGGGCATACCACAAAACAATCCTCTCTCCAGTCCCAGTTGGAGAGGGGGTTACCAGTCCCAATTGAAGAGAGGTTTACCTATCCCAGTTCCTGGTTTTGTCAGCATCAGTGATGGGTCTGATTATACGGCAGGGATTGCCTGCGGCTACACAGTTGTCTGGGATGTCTTTTACAACCACACTTCCGCCACCTATTACTACATTAGAGCCTATGGTTACGCCCGGCATTACCTGTACTCCGGCTCCTATCCATACATTATCCCCTACTGTTATGGGGTAGGCATATTCAAGGCCGGCATTGCGCCTTTCAAAGTCAATAGGGTGCCCTGCTGTATGGAAGCCGCAGTCCGGTGCAATGAATACATTGTTGCCGAATCTCACTTTTGCCCCATCAAGTATTACCAGATTATGGTTTGAGAAGAAATTCTCCCCTATCTCTATGTTGTAACCGTAGTCGCACCAGAAAGGGGCAACTATTGTAAATGCAGAGCCTGTCTTGCCCAACAGTTGACACATGATTTTCTGCTGCCCCTGCTCATCCGACGGGCGCAGATTGTTATAATCAAAGCACAGTTCTTTTGCGCGGGCCCTCTCCGCCAGCAGTTCCTCATCATAATTGGCATCGTACAACTTCCCGGCCAACATTTTTTCTTTTTCTGTCATAGGTACTATTTTTTCTGAGACATCATCTGTCAGTACGCTATCAACTCAATCTGCATATGCCACATAGGGTGTCCCAGGAATTGTTTTGTTCCAATACGCCTGAAGCCCAGTAAGGTATATAGTTTTTCCACCAAGGGACGCTCAACCTCAACTATGAGGCCAACCTTACTGCAACCGGCATCTGATGCAACGGAGCAGATGGCCCGGATAAGGGCAGAAGCAACTCCGCAGCCACGGAAGTGGGGCAGCACACCAAGGGAATCGAGGTAGAATTCTCCTTGCGAAGTTTCGTCGGGAAGATGGGGAACGGCAGGGTTGTATTTCCCCACAATGGAGAGGGTCTTCTCCCTCAACGGGTAGAGCATTGCCCCGTCATACCCCACAATTGCTCCGGCAGGCTCCCCATCCACAAATGCCACAAGGGAATTGGCATAACTGTATTGTGTACCCTGGGTGCAGGCAATCTCTTCCAACACTGCAAGGTAATTTTCTCCGCAGTATTCCGCCACAGATTCCTCTCCTATTGCCATTGCAACTGCCCTGGCAATTATTGGGGCATCCTCCCGGCCGGCTTTCTTTATTGCAATCTCCATAACTCCGTCTGAATTATAATGCAGGCTACATTGCACTGCACAAAATTATCACTCCACTTATTCCTATATACCCGTATACCACATACGGGAACTTTTTGCCGGGTATGCGGTTGAAGGCCCAGGCTCCCAATGTGGAACCAATTGCCACCGCCCCAAGGCAGAACAGGTAGCATTTCCCAACAGCCGGGGTTACAAATCCGTTCCCCGCCCTGGCTATTGTCATCATTGCATTTGTAATTACAAAATAGGTCTGTATCATCCCCATATAATGCTCCTTGTCCTCCTCTGCCGAGATGAAATAGAGCACTGCCGGAGGGCCGTGCATTCCAAAGAAGCCCCCCATAAGGCCGCTCAAAGAGCCCGCCCCCAACTGGTATGGCAAAGTTGTGCCAAATTTTATCCTCTTGTTCAGGAATGCAAAATATATGCTTACAAAAATGAGGATGAAACCCAGTATAAACCTTATTGTGGAATCCTGCATAACCTTAAGCAGGCAGATTGCCGCTGTGGAGGTAAGGAGGAAGATGGAGAGGATGGGAATGAGCCTTTTCCAGGTAATGAACCGCCTGTATTTTATTGCAGCAACAAGGGATGTTGTAAAGGCCAATAATCCCGACAGTGCCGTGGCTTCGCCGTATGAAGGCATAAGGAAAGGGAGCAGGGTCATTATGAAAATGCCGAACCCGAACCCTGTGGTCCTCTGCACAAAACTGGCCCCAACAGCCAGCAGGAATATCTGTATAATATTTTCTGTTAAAAATGACACAGGCACTGTTTCCATATTGAATCTGTTGGCGCAAAATTAATAAATTTGTGGCAGGAAGATTATTTTTGGAACCATGAACATACGTATAACTGCGGTACGCCAGAGTGAGTATCCCGACCTTATGGCAAAATATGAGAACCCCATTGAGCACACCTGTGATATAAAGGTGGGGCAGCAATGGATTTCAGAAGACGGAAAATGCCCGGAGGGGATGTGTCCCTCGGCCTGGTCTTCAATGAGGGAATTTGTGGAATCCCTTGCCAGAGGGGAAGGCAATTTCTATGACGGATGGATGAAGGACCCTATGAGCGCAATGATAAGTTGCAATGACGGCTTCCGCCCAATGAGCTTTTACATTGAGGCCCTGGATGCAAATTCAGAGAGGCAAGCCCCTAGAGTACACAAAAAACGGTTTTATGAACTTACCCTGGATGAACTTTATGAACTGCTCAGGCTCAGGAGTGAGGTGTTCTGCGTGGAGCAGAACTGTGTATACCAGGATCTTGACGGGGATGACAGGGAATCCGTACACGTATGGCTTACCGTGGGGGACAAGATTGTGGCAATGAGCCGTGTCTGCCCGGCCGGGACACATATGGAGGATATTTCCATCGGGAGGGTAATAAGTGATTTCTCCTGCAGGGGAAAGGGATATGGCAAGGAGGTTATGCTGCAATCCATTGAGGCTGCCAAGGAGTATTTTGGGGCAACCCTCATAGATATTGAGGCGCAGGAATATGCCAAGGGGTTCTACGAAGCCCTGGGATTTGTACAATCTTCAGAGCCTTTTATTCTTGACGGCATACCGCACATAAAGATGACCTGGAAGATTTGAATATTTTCCAGGTTTTTTTGTAGTGAATATGCAGAAACGGTGTCTTACGGGGTATAAGAAACAATAAAATTTTATGAATCCTATTGAAAAAGAATTTACAGATATTGTAAGGGAACACAAAGGGACCATATACACAGTGTGCTATATGTTCTCCAATAATTCCGACGAAGTTGCGGATCTGTTCCAGGAGATTCTCATAAACATCTGGAACGGACTCCCAAAATTCAGGGGTGAGAGTTCCCTGAACACCTGGATATGGAGAGTGAGTTTCAATACCTGTGTTTCATACACAAAGAAGAACTCCCGCAGGCCAAAAACCTCCCCTTTGTCTATGGACATAAACCTGTTTGATGAATCTCAGGAGGATGTACGCCAGATAAAGATGCTGCAGAAGAGGATAAAGAGACTGGGGCCTTTCGACAGGGCAATAGTGCTGCTTTGGCTTGAGGATATGAGCTATGCGGAGATTGGGGAGATAGTGGGCATCTCCGAGAAGAATGTATCCGTACGTCTGGTAAGGATAAGGGAACAATTGAAAAAGATGAACAACATTGAGTAAAAACAAGGAGTTATGATACAGGAAAACAACATACAGGAACTGGACCAGATGAAGCAGCAGCTGGAGATGCTGAAAAAGAAACTGGAAACCCAGAATATTATAAATGAAAAGATTATCCGCAGTGCAATGAAAAGCAAACTGGGCAACATTAACCGGATGGGGAGATTCTTCTTCATTATGGGTATATTGGTTGCAATCTGGGCACCGGGGTTCTTCGCATATATGGGGTGCTCAATGTGGTTCTGCGGCGGCACATTTGTAATGCTCCTTTTCTGCGCACTAAAGACACTGCAATACCACAGGGAATTGTGGAGGCTTGATATAAACAGCAGCAATATTGTTGAAACCGGAAAGAAAGTGGCCAGATTGAGGAACCGGTACAAGGATTGGAAAAGGATTGCCTACCCTATGATAGCCGTATGGCTCATCTGGACCTGCATTGAGATTTACATCATTTACGGACACGATGCCATCTGGTTCTGCAGCGGAGGTATTTTTGGAGGGCTCATTGGAGGAATATGCGGCACCAGAATGAACAACAAGGTTATCCACACTGCAGATGAACTGCTCGGGCAGATAAAGGACTACGAAACCGAACTGTAACAGATTGTAATGCCCTAAGACTTATCCCACCCCAAGGCCGGTGTTCTCCACAAGAATCTCCACCTTGGGGTGGTCTTTATATAATGGGTACACCTCTTCCATAAACCTGGCCACAATGGCTTCATCCCTGTGCAATGAGGTTGAATTGTTGCAGAAAAGGTTCACGCTCAGATACTCAAAATGGTCCACAGCCGTTTGGATATCGGGAAGAATATGGCTGAAATCCTCCACATCCGTGCCGCACAGGAGACATACCCCCTGAAAATATTCTGCAATCTCCCTGCACCCCGCAGTTTCAGGTACCCCCTTGTTCCACCTTTTCCGGAGCCCGGCATCAAAACTCTCCACCCCGCAACGGAACTTCACCTGCACCCCAGGGAAAAGGGAGGCAAACTCCCCCAGCCTCTTGCGGTACATCCAATGTGCCTCAAACCATAAGGTATGGATCTTTTTCTTCCCGACAACTTCCTGCAGCAGATCCACAGTCTGCCGGTCCAGTTCCAGGCAGGAGCCGGAATTTATCACATCCAGCACTCCGTGGCAACCGGTGACCTGTTCCAGCACCGGGCGGTTGACAAGAAAAGGATCTTCACTTGTATCTGAATGGTAATCACAGAAAGTACATTTCCCCCACCGGCATCCTGTACCCTGCAGCAGCACAAACTCCCTGGGGAATTTTTCATTTATTACAGAATACCTCTCCATAATCATCTTCCCTGCAACTGGTTTTCAGGCTCCTCCAACTTCACATATTTGCGGATGAACCTGATTGCAGCATAAGCCATAGGGGTGCCGAAAACAGCCTCAATGAGGAGTTTGCTGCAATACTGGAATGCAATCATAAGGAGAAGTTCCCTGGTTGTAACTGTACCTGCAAAGGCAATGAGTACAAACGGAAGGCTGTCGAACACATATCCCACTGCGGAACTCCCAATTGTGCGTACCCACAGGTGCTTACCCTTGGTCTTCTCCCTTATCTTTACCATAAGCCAGGCATTTGAGAGTTCTCCAAGGAGGAAACCGGTTAGGGATGCCACCACAATACGGGGAACATAACTGAAAATATGGTCATACGCTGCAGCAGTCTCCCCCAGATGCTCCGGAGATGGAAGCCACACCCCTACCTGGGTACAGGCAACCATAAGGATATTGCAGAAAAAGGTTGTCCAAATTACACGCTTGGAGATACGGAATCCCCAAAGTTCTGTAAGTACATCCCCCAGCATATAGGCAAAAGGGAAGGTAATGGTTCCGGCGTCAAAATAAAAGAGATTGAAAATGCCAATCACTTTTACCGCCATAGTATTTGAAATGAGATAAAGGCTCACAAAGAGCGCTGTAACCACCATAAGTGCAGTCTGGTTGCTTACAGACCTGCCACCGGCACGCAGATGTGCCTCTACTCGGTTTTTGAAAGGGTTTTCCGATACCTTGTGCATAATTGTTGTTTTTACCCCGCAAAAATACAACAACTGTGAAATTTTCAAAAAAACAATGCAGTATTTGTACACTGGTCACGTTATATATGTAGACTTACACCAATATCTTTTGAAATGAAACAACTTTTAACCGCAACTTTAATGCTGTGCATCCTTTTATGTACAGTTTCCTGCTCAAAAGAGAGCATTGATACCATCTCCATTGGAGAGGACATCCCTTTCACCTTCACAACCGGCAACGGAGAAATTATTGGATTCAGCAGAGCAACAATTTCTACAGACACTGCGGGAGACTTCTCCCAAATTTACGCCCATACGGACGGTTCTTCGGCTGAAGGACTGTTTACCCTCTCCATACAGACAGAAAACTGTACAGGAAAGGAAGAGGGGGAAAACATTAAGATAAAGGAGTTCTCATTCTGCAAACCCCTCTCCAGCAATTCCAAGGATTACACAACAGAGTATTCGGGGAAAATACATTTCATACAACTCCAGGTCAGTTCTGTTTCCAGTATGAAAACCATATTGCGTTTCTCAGAGATCAAATGCACACTCAATGGAGAGACATACAGTATGAATGGCGACCTTCATCTTGAAGTGATTGACCGGATGACAAACTGAAAACCCCTCCAACACCACTTTTCATAAGTGTATTTTGCAGATGGTACAATTGTTTGTGCTATATTTGCAGTAACCGCATACCATTATAGCAGAATATAACCATTAAAAACATACACTTATGAAAAACTATCTTAAAGCATTCAGCAGGCTTGTTGCAATGAGCCTTGTGGCGGTTGCTGTTTTTGCATCGTGCTGCAGCAATCCATCTGCCAAGTATTACAAATCCATTCCCGACGGTTTTGACGCAATGTGCCAGCGCGCCATTGACGAGTGGAAAGTACCGGGAATGGCAGTAGCCGTAGTAAAGGACGGTGAGGTTGTATTTATGAAAGGTTACGGAAACGCACACCTTGGAGATTCCACTGCTGCACCGGTACCTGTAACCCCACAGACACAGTTTGTAATTGCATCAACATCAAAAGCATTCACATCGGGCCTTCTGGCAAATGTGATGGACCAGTATCCCGAAATCAAATGGGATGCACCGGTTGTGGATTATCTTCCCGATTTCAAGATGTATGACCCTTGGGTAACAGAGAACTTCCAGGTAAGGGACATAATGTCGCACCACAGCGGATTCAATGCATACGCACTTGACGACCTTCCAACCTGGGGATACAACCGCGACGACCTTTACCGCATCTACTCTGTACTGCAGCCTACCTACAGCTTCCGTACAAAATATGCCTACAACAACAGTATGTACACCATCTCTGCCAAAATCATTGAGAAATATACCGGAAAAAGTTGGGACGAGGCTCTTGTAGAGCGCATCTTCACCCCTCTTGGAATGAAGAACAGTACCACCGGAAACCTTTCATTCTATACTGCAGAGAACCTTGCACAGGGTTACAGGATGAGAAAGGCAGAGGGAAAGAACGAGATTGAGGTTGTTCCACGCACAGACAAGGACGATGCATTTGCATGGCTTTCTGCCGTTGCCCCTGCAGGATTTGTAATCTCTACAGTAGAGGATATGGCAAACTGGGTTAAGATGCACCTGAACCACGGTACATTTAATGGCAAAGAGATAATCTCACGCAAGAACCACGATATGCTCTTCTACCCCCAGACCATTACAGGCAGCGATTCAACCCGTCTTACCAACTATGCACAGGGCTGGACAGTTGAGTACGGACTCCAGGGCCGCTATATAAGACATACAGGTCTTGCTTACGGCTACACTGCTCTTGTAGGACTTCATCCTGAAATGAATCTTGGTTTCGTATTCCTTACAAACAACGGAAGTTCATCTGATCCTCAGTCTGCCCTTGGCCGCGACCTTATTGAGCTTTACAAAGGCAATGCAGATGCCGGCCACTTTGACGAGTACCTTGCAGACTACCTTGAGGACCTTTACAGCGAAGAGGAAGATGAGAATAAACCTGAAGAGACTCCTGTAGACCCTATGGCCAACAGCGTATACACCGGTTCTTACAAACTTGAACCTTTTGGCACAGCCAAAGTTTATGAGAAAGACGGCCAGCTTTACTTCAATCTTAAAGATGTTGACTCACCGCTCAAACACAAGAACGGCAACGTATTCAAATTCTACCAGCCAGGTTCTGGTACATTTGACCTTACCTTTACAGTTAAAGGGAACAAGGCACAGTCGCTTACATTTGATATTGTAGACCCTGTAGGTGAGTTCAAACGCATATGATGCTTTTGCATCTATTCTTAAAAAGGATGGCGGAGTGCCATCCTTTTTTTATTTTTTCAGCAATTTTCCACTTCCTCCCATACGAGGTTGAAGAGTAACTGTTATTCAGTTTCTGAAGTGACCTGGACATCACGTTTGTCCGGGCCTTTCTTTTTTGCAGGGTAGGCAATTCTGGCGTGGTAAATCTCCTGCAGGTGTTTCTTGAACACAGCCTTAACCACATTTATCTCCTTTATGGAGATGTCTGCCATTTCCAGCTGTGAATCAGATATCCTCTGGCTGGTAATCCCTTCCACAAGTTTTGAGATGCTCTCTGCTGAGTAATCCTTAAGTGTACGCGAGGCTGCCTCCACTGCATCCGCCATCATTACAACCACCTGCTCTTTTGAGGTTGGAAGCGTTCCCTGATATGTGAATGCATCTATATCTGCAGGGTCTCCCCCATCGTTGCAGTATTGGGTATAGAAATATC
Source organism: Bacteroidales bacterium (assembly GCA_017625535.1). Taxonomy (GTDB): domain Bacteria; phylum Bacteroidota; class Bacteroidia; order Bacteroidales; family UBA932; genus Egerieousia. The sequence goes on from JAGAKR010000030.1 coordinate 12,532, forward strand.
CTGTCTGGGATCTTCCGTGGTGAGATGTGATGTAATCCACAACTATCTGCGGAAGGTTGTGCTTGCGGGCCAGTTCCACACCGGCTGCAACGTGCTTTATTATCTCCTGCGCACTCTCCTTTGGTGAAAGCCCCTTGTGGTAGTTCACTCCTGGAGCCTGGTTCTCTATGAAACATTGCGGATTGCTTATCTTTCCAATATCGTGGTACATTGCCCCAACCTTTACAAGACGTGAATTGCCCCTTATGGCAAGCACCGCCCTCTCCGCCAGGTTGGCAACCTGCAGCGAGTGCTGGAAAGTGCCAGGAGCCTTGCGTGCAAGTTCCTGCAGAAGGGTATTATTTGTATCTGAAAGGTCCTTCAGGGTAGCAACGGAAACCAGTGAGAATATCTTCTCAAGCAGGAATACCAGAGGATATGCAGCAACCACAAGGAATGCATTAGCAAAGATGAACATTATTATAGTGTAGTTGACACCCTCAAATGTACCGCTCTCCATAAGCCTGAACGCCATATGCAATATGAACATCCCCACAAAAATAATGAGGGAGTTGAGGAACTGGAGCCATCCCCTGTACAGAAATGAGAACGAAACCAGTGCAACACCTCCTGCCACCGCATTGAGCATATAGAGTTCCACTCCGTATTCAGAAACTATCAGTAGAGGCATAAGCAATATCATATATATTGGGAATACCATCTTGTTCCTGAAGAATGCCATCATATAGAGTGCAAACACCGCATACGGCACCATAAACATAAAGTGGGCATCCATCCTCCTGGCAACCATTGTAACCAAAAACGCCATAACCACAACCAGAAGAATGAAGTTGAAGCGGTTGCTCTCCCTTAGTATGTCAAAATTCACAAAATAGATTGTCACATACACCAGCAGAAGGATTACAAGGCATATTATTGAGTGGGCAAACAGCAGCTGCCACTCATTGCCCGAATATCCGAAACTTAGTTCATACTCCGCCTTATAGGAATCCAGCAGCTGTTCAATATCTGCTGTAATTGTTTCACCTTCAGTTACAATAAGCTGCCCCGCATAAACCATCCCTTTGGTTGGGGAGATATAGTTGATGGCTTCCTTGTGCAGGAGGTCTGTATTCTGTCTGCTGAATATGAGGTTGGGCTGTACAAGATCCTGCACTCCATATGCTGCCACCAGGGAGTCTGTATTGTACTGCGGCATATTCAACTGCAGGTCCGATTTCAAATATTGCTGTGCAGCCGATACGGTAAATAGTGCAGACTGCAGTTCCTCCACGGTCTGCCTCTCCTTCTGCACCATAACATAACTGGTACGGGAGCCGTCAGTTTCAGAATTGTCGGGAATAACTCCTGTATTGTAAATGTACTGCAAGGCTGAAGCCATCTCCTTCTCCAGGTCTGCGGGTATTGAATGTTTCACCTGCAGGCGTGCCAATGCCGCAATGCCTGCCTGCCCTACTGCAGGATCATAGATATAATACGGAATCACTTTTGCCGCTGCCGCATCTTTCTCCGCAAAAAGTTCTGCCTCTGTCTTCAGGATAGGAAAATCCATTGGGGCAACTAGGGTTTCATAAATCCAAGGACGTCCTTTATGGTATTCGTATTTGAATTTCCCTTCATTTGGGAAAAAGAGCATCATTACAATAAAAGCCACTGCCAGGCTTACATACACAGACCTTTTCTTTAAGATGGCCTTTGTTTTGTGGGTATTTATAACTTCCATATCACAAAATTAAACTATTTTTGCATTCCAAAACCAATAACTTATAAGATTATGATCCGTTTTGCAGTTACACTGCTTGTATGCATCCTGGCACTTGGAAATGCAAATGCCCAGGAACTTATGGTACTTGAGAGCGATAACCTCAAATGCAATGACTCAGTACTTGTATTCACACCAAAGAACCTGAATGAGAACACCCCTACCCTCTTCCTGCTTCACGGCTGGAGCGGATGCTACTCAAACTGGAGCCAGAAACACGACATCCAGGAGATAGCAGACAGGACCAATTTCAGAATCATATGCCCAGACGGCTTCTACAACAGCTGGTATCTTAACAACACAGATCCTGAGAAAATGCAGTGGAGGACCTTCTTCTGGAGCGAACTGTATCCAATGATTCAGAAGAAATACAACCTCACTCCCGACAAAACTTTCATTACAGGTCTGAGTATGGGTGGACACGGGGCGATGAATCTGTTCCTCGACAACCCCGATGCATTCAGATCTGCAGGAAGCATGAGCGGCGTGCTTGACCTACAGCTTACCCCGCTTGCTGAGAAGGAGATTTCAAAAGTTATAGGCGACAAGAGGAACAGACTCTACGAAGAGAGCGCAATAAACAGGGTACAGGTACTTGCAGGCAAGAACAAGCCTATAATTGTAAGTTGCGGCTATGACGACTACTATGTAAGATGTACAGACCTCTTCACCCAGAAATGCCGCTATATGGGCATCCCTCACGTGGCATTGCTTACCCCTGGAAAACACTCTTGGCAGTACTGGGGATTTGCCCTTGAAGAGCATCTTGCATTCTTCCAGAAACTCCTCAGAGGAGACAATCTGGGATATTGATAACTTGATATGCAGAATATTTTTTAACAGGGGACCTCATTCGACGGTTGCGAGTTATTGTACTTGTGCAATGACGAAGCAGAGGAGACTGCGTCGTCCCCTGTTAAAATAATATTCTGCTATAAAATGAATAAATTGTCGGGAAGAATTTTCATTGTGTCAAAAGTTGACAAAACACCAGGATACTTTTGTACCGTAAACAATAACGGTACAAACTTTAAAAACTGGTGTCATGAGAGAATTTTTACTTAATGCAATGGGTTATGCAACAGTAGTTGCAATGATTGGTTCAATGATTTATACCTGGGCAAAGATAAGTGCCGAGGTAAAGAAGATGGAGAAGGCAGGATGATGCTTTGGAACAGAAATTTCATATTGGTAAACTTGGGCAACTTCTTAATGTACAATGCGTTTTACATGTTGTTGCCCATTTTGCCACTATATCTGGCAAACCAGCTGCAGGCAAGTGAATCTGTAATAGGGACAATACTTTCGCTCTACACAATTGTCGCCCTCATCACACGCCCCATAGCGGGGTTCTGGCTTGATAAAGTTGCCCGCAAACCCCTTATGATGTGCTTCTATATGTTCTATATCTCAATGTGCGCAAGCTACACACTGGCAGCCTCATTGGGATTGTTCTTCATTATAAGGTTTGTGCACGGCATTGCGTTTGGAAGTGCAACTGTGGGGATAAATACAATGGCAGTGGACATCATACCCGAAGAGAGGCGTGGCGAGGGACTGGGAATCTATACCTCATCCACCAGCCTTGCAATGGCAACCGGCCCGGTAATCTCACTGTTCATGCAAGAGAACGGCATCCCTTTTGACACAATTTTCATTGCTGTATTCTGCGTGGGACTTTCCGGCTTCCTGTGCGCCGCCAACATAAAGCCCCGCAAAGACATAGAACGCTCAACAAGGAAATTCTCCGTAAAGAACCTCCTTCTGAACGCCGGACTGCCGGAGGCTGCAGTAATGGTGCTCCTCACATTCGGATACGGAATAATTACAGTATACCTTTCAATCTACGCAAAGGAGGAGGTAGGGCTCACCCAGGGTGTAGGATACTACTTCACCATTTTCTCCGCAGGTCTGGTGGCAGCACGCCTCTCATCTGCAATGATACTCCGCAGCGGACGGTTCATACTGGTATTTGCTCTTGGAATAATCTCCCTCATAATAGGGTTCTTCATAGTGGCATTCATCCATAATCCCGTGGCATTCTACTCATCCGCAATATGTATGGGCATAGGTTACGGACTCATCTCCCCTACCGCCCAGACAATGATAATAAACCTGGGCAAGGATACCGAAAGGGGGGCCGCAAATGCCACATACCTCACCTTTTTTGACCTTGGAGTTGGTGCCGGAGTATTTTTTGGAGGCATAATAGCCCAGTACTCCAACTACTCAACAGCATATGCAGTAGGGTTTGCATTTACAATAATAGGGCTCATATACCTGCTTACATTCATAAGGAAACACTTCAAGACCCACAGGTTAAGGTAATGGAACTGCACGTAATCATAGACAATCTGCCCTCTGGGAAGATGCCCCAACTGCACTCTGAGCACGGCTTGTGCCTTCAGTTTTCCATAGACGGGCAGAACTACCTGGTGGATTCCGGGGCAAGCGGAAAGGCCCTGGAAAATATGGATATGCTGCACAGCAACGGAACTGCAGTACCCCAACCAGAAGATATTGATGCCGTATTCATCTCCCACGGCCATAACGACCACACCGGAGGCCTGCGCAAATTCATTGGAAGGAATACGGCAGCCCCAATATACCTGCACAACTCTGTAAGAGGCAATTATTTCTTCTCGTGCCGTCCAAAAAACGGCATCCGTGAGGCCCGCAGCATTGGAATGGAGCAGGCCCTCTTTGCAGAGTATGAAGAGAGGTTCCGGGAAATTGAAGGGGCAACACGCATAACAGAAAAGATTGCCCTCATCCCCATAACCGGCTCAAAAGGGTTTGCAACCCCAATGGGAAATGAATTCCTTTTCAAGAATGATCTTCCCGACAATTTTTCACACGAGGTTGCAATCCTTGTGGAACACACCCCAGGGGAATACACCGTAATATCCCCCTGCACCCACAACGGCATCCTGAATGTACTGGAGTGCTGCAGGGAACATCCGGATTTATCGGGAAAAGGTGAGATAAAATACTTTGTGGGGGGATTGCACTATGTGGATTATCTGCAGGGGTGCGGGGAAAACAAAGAGGCCGCCCAGATAATTGGGACGGCCACCAAACTTAAGGAACTGTATCCTGCACTCAAAGTATTTTCCGGGCACTGCACCTGCTCCGCCGCAGGGGAACTGATGCAGAGTGTACTTGGGGAAAACTATTCAACCTTCTGCACAGGAGCCACAATTTCCTGCATATAACTACTCTATTTTCTGAAGCACAAGTTCAGCGGAAACCATACCGCCCATTGCCTCAGTGGACTGTTTCACAAGTCCCACACCTTTGCCGTACCAGTAGGTGATGTTTGTAACCTGCTGCTGCCCCATTACCGTTACAGTCTGGTTCTCTGTAAACTTGAGGCACTCGAATGTACCTGCCGGAGTGGTGATGCTCTCCTCACCGGCGGCCTTGCGGTCCTGGATTGCAAGGTCCATCACAAGTCCCATCCCTTGCATAGATACCTTTATCTTCATTTTTGCCCCCTCCATCTCTGTTTCAGGGGTAAGTGCAATCGGGTAACCCAGCATTCCGGAAGATTCGATTATCTCAAAATTTCCGCCTAACTGAGCCAGATTTTCTGCCAGGGCATCCTGCAGGGAGATTACATAATTGTCCCCCTCTATATTGTATTTGATTGAAGATGTCTGCCCCTGGCCCCCCTCTGTAGAGGATGCGGTCATTGCCAGGGTAACAGATGAAGCATCCGCCTCCTGTACCTTCTGGGTAACATACATTACTATCTCATTGCCCATTGCACTTGACACCACCTTATAAATCATATTCTTTCCCTGGTTTGGCATCATCTGATAATCCTGGGCACACAATGCGGCGCAAGAGAACATAAGCACCGCTGCAAGAACAAACAGTTTCTTCATATATCCAATGTTTAAAATGATTAAATCAAAATGTCATCCAATCCCAATTTAGGGACAAAATGTACCCCGTCCTTGCGGTAATAGTTTCGGGAGTCATCGCCGCTTATGCGGGTAAGCTGTATATGTTCCGCCCCCTTTCCAATTGCCAGCAGCAGAACAGGCTCGTGCTGCAGATTGAACTCCTTCATTACCGAATCCTTGTTGAAAGCACCTATGCAGATTCCGTTCAACCCCATCTCAACTGCCTTAAGGAGTATGCTCTGGGATGCTATGCCCAAATCTATATCCACCCATTTGTTCTCAGGAACTGTAGAGCAGATTATGATCCAGGCACTCGGTTCAGTACCCGGATACGGGAGATTGAGTTCGGGAAGGGCACCCGCCCATTTTGTATATTGCTGCAATCTAGGAGCATCTTCGGGGAGAACCAGTTTGTATCTGAGCACCTGTCCGTTCCTGCCGCTTGGGACCTTGGTTACAACCTCAACCATTTTAAGGAGTTCCTCCTTGCTTACAACGTATGAAGGGTCATATCCCCTGTAGCTTCTGTTCTTGAGGAGAAGTGAATCCAGGCTTGGAGCCGCAGCTGCCTTATGTTTTGGAGCAGCCCCCTTGTTGGAGCGGTACTCTTCAAATTTCTTTTCCAGATAATTGTCTGCCATAACTCTATTTTCTAAGTGATTCCCAAATATAGACAAAAAAACCAACGTACGCACAGAGATCTTTGCAGATCTCACCACTTTCCTTACAAGAGAAATAAAGGAGCTGCCCCAAAAGGTCAGCTCCTTGTCATTTGCTAGAATGTGATTCCTACCGAGAAATCTGTAAACAGCCTGTTGTCAAATCCTGAGCCGGAAGGGACAAAGTACTGGCATTTTGCCTCCACAAAGAACGATGTCCTTGGCCCCACAAGGGTTGAGAAGCAAGCCTGGGCCCCAAACTTCACATAATCTGAAGCCATAAAGAGTATGTCATTTGCATACATCTCCTTTACTACTTTTGATTCTGAATATGAACCGGAGTAATTGTATTCACCCTCCAGATTGGCATTATACCCCACATTCACCCCTGTAAGCAGAGAACTCTTGCGGCAGAGGGCAAAATTCTTTTTGGCATACATATTTATAAGTAGGTTCTCGGCCTTAAGGGTTGATGCAGGGAGATAATACTCATCAAACTTGTCTGAATACTCACCGTTAAATCCTGCCCTCCAGCTGTACCCGTCCTCATTTTTGGCATACAGCTCATAATCCACCGCCAAAGTTGTATATGAGTAACAGCTCCTTACATATTTGGCCTTGGTCACCCACTCAGAGACCTCAAATGACTGGTCAAGCACCTGAATGTACTCTATGCCGTCTGTCTTCTTGTCTGCAAACGAAACGGTAACCTTATTGAGAAAAGAATCCCCGTCTGAGAGCAACTGCAATGAACCTTCCCACAAATTCTGCTTTACAGAACCCATCCTCTGCTTTTTTGTTGGGGTCTGCCAGGCATCCTCCACCTTGTATGAGTATCCTGCATCCAGAAGGGCGGAGAAAGAGCCGTTGCTGCTATAGCCATATTGCAGAGCAGCACCCAGTTTGTTCCCCTTGTAGAAGAATGTGCCAACTCCAACAGAGCCCGACACCACTCCTTGCGAATAATTGCCCAGTCCCCTCATAATATACACAGGGTAATCCACCTCTGTATCACTCCTGTTGAAAGTGCTCCTCTCGTACAGATACTCATAGTTGAGGCTCAGGCCCAGATGGTTGTTTTCAGACAATTCAAATACAAAAGAAGGGGTTGCAGCCACTGTCATATAATATGTTACAGAACGTGGGTCCCTCTGTTTTGCACCTGTATTGGTAAAATATCTGAGGTCACACCCTGCTGTAAGGAAATCCCACATCTGGGGGAATGCCACCTTAACGTTAAGGTCATAAGACTGCTTCTTCATCTTGCTTTGAACAGAATCAGCAACATAATAAGGCATATCCCTGAATGGATCAAAAATATTGGTAACAAACCTTGTATCCTTCTGGGTAATATTGCCATATTCAAAACCGCCCCAAAGATATGTCTTCCCTATGTTTGTGGCACCATTGGTGCTGAAGCCCACAGTTTTCTCATTCTCCCCCTGCTGGGTCATCTTAAAGTCACCATCTGCGCTGGAATATCCCAGCCCCACAATGCTGTATTTGTTAAGAGGTGTGATACTCATTCCGGCAGCATTGCTGCTCTCCATCCACAGTGCCCTTGCAGCATCAATCTCTATCCCGGCCTGTCTTACAAAACCTGCAGATTCCTGTGCAGAAGCCACCGCAGAGAGAGACAAACCGATTGCAATCAAAATTATATTTCTCTTTTTCATATCATCCAATATTAAAAATCCACAATCAGTTTGCCCAGGTGTTCCAGGATGGTGTACCAACGCCATCCCTTCTTACCATTGGAATATCATTAACCTGGAAATCCTCAAGGCTGTTGTTTGTATCCTGGTATATTATCCTGCCGTCCGGAGTTGTCTCCTTTATCTTGCGGCTCACACTCTTGCCCAGATAAGTTCCCCCTACCCAAGTTGCACCTGCATCAAGAAGTGCAGGGACACGCTTCTGGGAAATTTTGGATTCATTGAGCATCAGTTCCACAGCATCCAGGATATAATCCATATGTACATCCTTCCCTTTGTTTGTATACCCTACAGGTGAAACCCATTTGCCTGAGTATGCCAATTCATAATCTGGCTGGTACATTATCTCCAGCATCTGTTCGTCGGGATAAAAGATTGCGTATGCACCTCCATTCACTGTAACAAGCCATTGTGGGGATGTGAGGGTCCAGAATGCAGGGAGCATATTCTCTGCAGCATTATCTGAAATGAGGGCAGTGGATTTTACATAAGTTTCAAATTCTGCTCCCGACAGATCAACCGGGCAATCGGGATTAAGGGCCTCCCTCTTGTGGTTGTCCGCCAGCTGTGCGATGATTACAGACTCACCGGGCTGGAGGGGATAAAGTTTGTTCTGGGGATTTTCCCTATCGAACGGTATCTGCCATATGGTCTGGAAATATGCATACTCCTCCTGGTTAGGCCTGTCCCATACGTATGTTATGGAAGAAGTTGTTGCAGGGAGCATATTTCCTATGCATAGGCCGTCGAGATACTGCACCTGGCTACTGTTGTTGTAAAGTTCATAGAACTGGTCCCTGAAATATGTGGTCTTGCCTTCTTTCCTGCTTCCGCAATAATAAATTTCTTTAAGAATTATGTTGCCGGATTTGGCCGCAGCCATCTCAAGCCCCATAACCTCACCGTCCTGGAGTATGTTCACATTGGAAAGGTTACCGTTGAACACATATGTGAAGCCGTTTGCCATTGACTCTCCCGAAACCGAGATTGTATAGATGCCCGGAAGGATATCCTCAACAGAAATCATATCCCCTGCCGGTACCTCCTTAACCAGTTCAATATTCTCCGCATAGTTGTTCAATTTAACTTTATATGTTGCAGGGGCAGGCACATTGTCATGCTTCTTCAGCTGTACATTTATACCCATTGATATGTTGCCTACCATCTCCACATCCTTTACCTGGTCGAACTGCTCACAAGAGATGGCCGCAGACAGCAGGGCTGCAAATAATAATATCTTTTTCATCCTTTCTCCTCCTATCTTATGTTAATCTTAAGGTCAAATCCAAAGAATGTAGGCATTCCAAGTTCGTAATATGAACCGGGATACATCTTCCTCTCATACAAAGGCCTTGTATTGAAGATATTGTTTGCAAAGAAAGATGCTGTAAGGAAATCACCTATCTCTTTGGATACGTTAAGGTTGAATATCACGTACGGATCATATTTCTCCTTAATGAACCTGCGGTCGCTCTTGGTTTCAAACAACGATGCAAACTCAGGATCATCCTTCATTGCAGGATCAAATTTGTGCACCTTGCCGTCCTTGTACGAGATATAATACTCAAACATTGTATCGTTGCCGTACTCTGTCCAGGTTTTGGTGAACCAGTTGGCCTGTGCAGCCAAGGTGATTACAAAACCTACCTGAGGGATATTGTGGGTGAAACGGAAAGTAGTGTTGAACACCTCATTCAAATTGCGCGAGACTCCCCTCTCGTAAACACCTATATGGTGCTCCAGATTGCTTCCGCTTGCAGATGAACTGTAAGAGTGGTTGTTATTCACCTTCTTTACGTGCATCCACGCACCGTTCACGTTTATGCTGGTCCTTATGGCATCAATCCTTCCAAGGTTAAGCTCATACTCAATACCCTTGTTTATGGTTGAAAGGGAGTTCATAGGGGTGCTGTGGCTTACAAAAATGTTGCTTGTCTTATCCACCTCCACTGTATACCTTCCGTCAGCCTCTTTCTGCAGGTTCTTGTATGTTACATATGGGATAAGGTGATAACCTGTGTAGAGGTCTGTACCCATAGAGTATCCGTCCTTGAGTTCCTCGTAGAAACCGGTAACTGAAAGTCCCATCTTCCTCTCATTGAACTTGAAGTCGAAACCAACCTCGGATTTTGTATTCTTGGCAATCTTCAGATTCGGATTCTCAGTCTTGAATCGCCTTACTGTACCTATAAGGGCCTGGTTCTCCAATGCCACACTCTCATTCCCCAGTGTGTTGTAATTTACAAACTCAAAGTATGCATCCTGCGGATACAGGTACAACGATGTAGGAGCCTTTGCCAATATACCCCAACCTCCTCGTACAAACAGTTTCTCCGGAACAACCTCAAATGATGCATTGAAACGTGGTGTTACTGCTGTTTTGCTGTTTATGAAATCAAAACGGACACCACCGGTAAGTTTTAGTTCATGATTCCCGAATTCATATGAGAATACATCCTCCACATAACCGCTTATCTGGTTTATGAAAGGGATATCCTTGAATGCCCTTGGTCTGTATGCAGATGCGCTGCTGGTGCTCTGTGGTGGGGTGGCAATGTCATACACTGTACCCTTGCCCAAGTTGCCGTCAAGCTTGTAGTCAAAACCTACAAGGATGCTGTTGCCGCTCTTCTCCCATCTCTTGTTGAAATGGGCCTTAAGGGAGCCCTGGAAGTTGAGTTCCTTGCCATAGATGTCATATCGGGAAAAATAGCTGTATGGCAGGTATGAGGCACGGTAGTGCTCCTCCCCTTCCGGTATATTTGTGATTTCCTCACCGGTGTTCCTGTCATATATGCGCACCCCCGGAACACTGGCAAGCACTGCTCCGTCTGTACTTGACATAAGATATGGTGCATAAGCATTGGAAAGGATGCTCTCCCTGTAAGAATGTTTGTCTGCAAAGGAGAATGAAAGTGTATAACTGAGCCTCTTCAACCAGCCGGCATCCGGTGTTGAAAGAGAACCGTTGCTGTTGAACCTGAACCCTATCTCATCCGCACCATATGCCATTTCTGAGCGGAGATCGTCGGGATTCTTCTCACGGGTATCCTTGCGGAACTTCAGGTCCAGTGAAGTATTTGTGGTAAGGCGGTCGAAGAAGGTCTTTGTCCACAAACCCCTTAAGGTAAACCTCTGGTAATACTGCTGGGCCATCTCCTGCTGGCGGGCATCATAAGCATAGTCTCCGCTTATGGAGAACGCACCGCCCTTCTCACCCAACTGCATACCCTTTGATGCAGATACTGAGTATGTGTAAGGGTTAAGATTCACCTTCACCCTCAAAGGCTCGCGTCCAGCCTTGGTCTTTATGATTACCGCTCCGGAAGTAAGGTCTCCATACTGTGCCGAAGGGATACCTCTGATAACCTCAACACTCTCAATATTGTCCGTAGAGATGCCTCGCAGATCCACACCCGCAGCAGGAGTAGAACCCACACCCACATTTGCATTGCTGCCCTGCATTGTAGCAGAAAGCATCTGCATATTGGCATTATTTGAAAGAGCCGCACCATCCATAATCACCGCCGTACCCAGGCTGTTCATATTGGCGTGGGCATCATCGGTAGCAGTTGTGGCACTTCTGGAAGTGCTTGTAGGGGCAATTGTCCTTATATAGATGTTGTTTGCCACAGACATATTGGAGTTCTGCAGAGTTGCACCGGGCAACAGCTGCATCACATCCTTTATTGTACTTGCCTGCAGGTGATCTATTGCCTGTTTTGAGATGTTTGAGGCGGTAGACTCGCCAGCCTTGCTCTGCTCTGCAAGCACCGTAACCTCTGCCAGGCGGAAGTTGGTCTCCTGCATCACAAAATTGAAATGATACTCCTTCCCTGCCGAAAGGTTCACAAGGGTGTCTATTGTCTCCATCCCCACAAACTGTATGGAGATGTTGGTCTCACCCGGTTCCACATTCTTGAGGATGTATGTACCGTCAAGTTCCGTAGTTGTATACACATCCTGGGGCAACAGATGGATAGTGGCAAATCCCACAGGCTCCCCTTGGGTACCCTCCATTGTAACTGTTCCCTTTATTTGGGCATACTTTCCGGTACCGTTCCCCTGCTGCGCCATAAGGCAGAGAGGGAGCATAGCCAGAACGGACGCCACCAATATCTTAAGTTTCCGCATTGTATATAGTCTTTTAGGGTACTTCTATTTAAGCCTGTTTATTGTTTTAAGGAGTTCATCCTTTGCCGCCTGGTCCTTCTCCACTTTGTAGAGTTCCTCACACTGGGCAACAATACCATCCTTCACACTTGAATACATATACCAGCCCAACGCCTCAATGGCAATGAGCCTCAACTCCGCATCAGTTGAATTCTTTATCATATGTACAAGCGGTGCCACAGCCTGAGGCTCACATCCGTTCCTCCTTGCACGGGCAAAACTCCTCTGCTCCTTCACACTCATTGAGCCGTCCATAATTGCCGCCACATCCTTCTTGAAAGACTTGTCAGAATTTGCAACAATGCCCTTCAACACTTCAAATCCCTTCTCACCTTCCCAATAAGGATTCTCCTTGTGCAACTTCTCCAGTTCCGCTCCAAGCACCTGGGCATCATAACCTTTAAGATTACCCCTCAACTGGAACATAACCCTCTTGTGGGTCATTGGATCCATACATCCCTTTGCAACCACAGGAACCAGTTCTGCAGAATAGTTCTTTCCTGCATACATTGCAGCCAAGCGCTGCATAAGTTCATAATCATCCTGCAGACCAAGGGCAATGGCCTTTGGAAGGTTTGCATCTGCAATCTTCCTGCTGGTATTGAAAGCCTCAAGCCTCAAAACTTTGCTGTTGCTGTTCTTCTGTATCTCCAACAGTTCTGCAGAAGTAATTGCATTGTTGTTGTAGAGCATCTGTATTGCCAGAGACTTGAAATCACAAGCCAGTTCATCCTCCACAGGGGCATACAGCACACCCCTCCAATACTTCACATCACCCTTTCTGGTTGCAATCACCTCATTCACATCAAATCCCTTCTTCCCGACAAAATACGCCGGAATATCCTGTGCCCCAAACTCAAAAGTAGGGTCACCGATAAGGTGGGATTCAAGAGTCATCTGTCCTTTTGCCCAGTTTCCTGCACTTATTCCCCAGTTCAAAAGACCCATAAGTTCATTTGTCCAGGTATCCTGCAAAGTGTTCACGCTGTTTCCCTTTGCCACAACTGTATTTCCAGGGTTGAAGATATAATGGCAGGCAATGTAATCGTCATTATTGAACGCACCGTTATAACAGGCATCAAGGATCACCATTCTGGCACCGGACTCATAACCCTCAAGATCTGGGATAACTATATCCATAGATGCTGCGTGCAGGCTGTCCTCCTGCTTCTTCTGTGCATCAAGATAATCATCCAGCCAAGATGCAGGAACATCATAATTCTTCATGAACCTGGCTTTTGCAGCCTCCTTGTCTTTTGCAGAACGCATCTTGCCCCTGAAATAATTTCTGGCAAGATCAATCCACCCCTGTGGGTCCGATACAAACGGAGAACCGTTCAGGTACTGGGTATCCTCGGCTCCGTGGTGGTGTAGGATCGCAAGATCAACCTCCTTATCTGCAACTGCAGCCATAAGGCGTTTCTTCACATATTTGTCAAAGGTGAAATCTATGTAATCGAGGTCCCCTTTGCTGGTATTCAGAAACTGGAACTGCTCAGAAAGTGCCACAGCCTCATCCACGCGGGCATTCATGCTCTCAGAGTTGTAGCCGTGTCCTCCAAAATGAAGTATCTTGTCCATTGGGGCACTTCCCTTCTTCTGGGCAACAGCCTTCTCCAGGAATGCTGCAACAAGATTATACTTCTCTTTCCCCTCCGGTGCCTTTATCCTTGCTGAATAAATGTCACAGCAAAGCTCCTGTGCACTGTCGGGAAGAAGAGAGTAGTAAAAATAGAGTTTCCTCTCCTTGTCCTGCCCAAGAGGCTTGAACTTGAGGTCAAAATCATCATAGAAGCGGTCTGAAGGGACTGATGAATCCTTCCAGTCTGCCTTCTGGTTCATCTTGAACGCAGTTGTGAAATGCTGAGCATCCCTCACCATAGGAACCGGAATATCTCCAATGAACACCGCACCCTCAAGGCCCTGTGTTTTGTACATATTGTACAGAGAGTTCCTGATTGAATCGGGATTAAACCATTTGTCCACCACCAGCACACCTTTGCGGTAACTGTTGGCAACAGACGCAACATATGCATCCACCTGCTGAGGTATCTGACGGTAGGTCTCCTTGTCAACCACCACAGCCAGCGTTGTACCCTGTTTTTGTGAACCGTCTTTACCCCCTTTTGCATACATTTCTACAGGGAAATTGAACGTAAACAGGCAGGCAAAAGCCACAGCCAAGCCCGCCATTTTCAAAGTCATTCTTCTCATATACAGATTATTAAATATTAAAGTCAAGAAAATAAAAAGCGAGGGCAAAACTACTTAAAGTTTCATGCCCCCGCAAATTGCCGGACTAACCAATTTTAGTGAAAATAAACAAAAAAGGCCTCCGTTTCCGAAGGCCTTTTCTGTGATCCGTCTGGGGCTCGAACCCAGGACCCCAACATTAAAAGTGTTGTGCTCTACCTGCTGAGCTAACGAATCTCCCGTTTTGGGACTGCAAAAGTAGAACAATTTTTTGAATAAACAAATCTATCGGCCCCAAAAAATTCAAATCTCTTCATCCATCTTATAGGTGGCCTCCCAATCGGCTGCCTTTATCACAAATTTATTGAAAGAGTAATCCACCTCCATAACAATGTCTTCCAGGGATTTTTTCTGCATATCATATCCGTTTTCCTGCAGATATTCCCCTATAGGTATCTCTTTGTCTACCGCTACCCGTCCAAGGGTACCGTCTGCCAGCAGATCCCTTATATAGAGATTGAGCACCATATTCTCGGTATCCTGCTGCCGGAGCATCCTGCACTGGAAACGGGTGTAATAATTGCCTATGCCGGCCACCTGTGCATTTATGAATGAGCGCCCTCTTAGGAATTCCTTTCCCACATAAAAGCCGTCACTTGCACACTCCAGAACCATATCAGCCTCAAAATCGCTTCCAACCCATCCGTTCACATATATATCTACAGTGGCAAATTCCTTATCGGGAACCACTTTAAGATAGGAATCCTCTCCTGCGGTGGTTATGGTATCTGTAAAGAAATAGATGGAATCTGCAGAGATGTCGGCTGCCTTTGTAAAATTGGTACCGTATGAATAGTTCTCCACCACCCTGGTGGCACCCCTCATATTTCCCCACATAAGACATCTCACCTCGGAAGCCCGTGGGACCTCAACCTTGTAGGGGGAAGAATATGACCTGCGGTATATGGTATCCTTGAAAAGAAGTTTCCCTTCTCCATTGAAAAGCCACATCTGCCACTCCTTTATCCCTTTTTCCACCCCCTGCAGGTCTACTGTAAGGGTATTGGTGCACCCGTCCCTCTCTTCAAGCACAGTGCAGCAGCACAACAGAAGGCCAAACAGGCCGCACAGCAGGGTGCAGAGGAGCCTGATCCTGCTAAAAACATCCTTTTTTTCCATACGCCTCCATTTTAGAATTCTACAGTACTGCCGGGCAGTGTATTCCAACCCAGAACCTCAAGGGTAAGGTCCATTACCCCAATCTCCACTTCCTTGTCGGGATCAAGTGAACCGGGCCTCTGTATCTTTACATCAATTGAGTAGCAGCAGTTCCTCTCCAGCCCCTTTATTGCAATGGGATAATAATAGGTGGTACCGTTAAGTTCTCCCTCAATAACAAGCCTTGTAAAGCGGTCTGTATCCGTTTCCTCCAGAATATTGTTTGAGTAACAATAAAAATAGTGCGCTTCCCTGTAGCCGGAATCATCTATGCTGGCAGCAAGTTCATCATAAAGCATCCCCGGCATAGTGCACCCCTGCATATCCGCTGCAACATATCTTTTGTAATTGAGCACCTTAAGGTCCTTGCCGCTTCCGTCAAAGAGGTATTTGGCCCCCTGCACATTTGTAAGGTAGGCCTTCACATCCTTAAGGGTGCACCCCTGGTAAGGTGTCCCGTCAAAGGCTGTAACCACAGAGTTCACCTGTACCCTTGCCACCATTCGCCTTATTGTAAATGAAACCGATGAAGCCAGTTGCAGGGTCTCCTCCAGACTCCCCACCATTACAAATTCCCTTACATCATCATTGAAAAGTTCCGCCACCTGCTGTTCAAAGAGAGTGCGGGTCATATTTCCGGCCCAATTCTCCATATGGGAGTTGGCCACGGCATAAATCATCTTGCGTCCGGTTGTGGTCTTCACCTCCAGATTGGTAAGGGTTGCAAGTTCATTGCCGGTAAATTTCCTGTAGCCGTCAAGCATACCGTTGTCATCCTCACCCTCATTCACTCTGAATATGAACACCTCCAGGGTCTTTATATTGTTGTCATCTGCCTGAACCCCATGTCCGGCACCGGTAGCCTTTGTCCCATTCTCATGCTTGAGTGAAATGTAAACTGTACTCTCCAAAGGTTCTTCAATTGTTTCAACAACACTCTCTTTTGCACAACTGCAGGCAACAGCAGCAACCATTGCCACCAAAAATAATCTCTTCTTCATAATAATACCTGTTTTATTTTTCAGTTAAAATTCCATATCTCTTTATAAGGGCACTTATCTCAGGGTCCAGATTCCCCCTCAGCCTCATTGCCTCATCCTGTTCCACCGAGTTGAGGAAGTACTGCACTGCAAGCCTCCCCTCCCCAAGACGGCTGTATACCACAGCCAGCATATAATCCCTGCGGGCATCACGCGGAAGCCCCTGCAGAATCTCCAGAGCAGACCGGTTGTAATCCATACACACATATGCCACCGCCGTATTGTAGCAGTTGTACGGCCTCAACAGCGTTACCGCCAGTTTGTAATCCCTCTCCCTGAGGGCCTCCACACCCCTCATATAAACCGTATCAAGTTCTGTAGTATGCACCGTATCCTTTAGCATCCCCTTCCTGTGCAGCATAAAATTGAACTTCACCCTCCTGAGTTTGGGATAGAGGTTCTCCAGAATGTACCCGAACCCCTCATTCCGCCTTAAGGCATCCTCCCTTGCGTCCAAATCTGCAATTGCATATAACGCCATAATATCCTCTTTTCCGGCCAAAAGGGTATCCCGCTCCAGAAAGCCATACAGGGCATCCCAATCCTCCGGCACACTTGCAACACTTATATTCCCCACATCAAAACTCTCATTTTTCTCTTCTTCCCGATAATCTGCATCTTCATTTATCTCCCATACGCTCCTTGCTGCAGAATCCCTGAAGAACTCCACATAATCCGAAACATACCGCCTAATGGATTCCCCCCTCCTTTCGGAAATCTTCTCATTCACATGCAGTTTTCCGTCGGGAGAACCGCTGGCCTCTATATGTATTGAATCCATCACATAATCCTCATTCTCCATTATCTGCGCTATGTTCCTCCTTATGGCGGAGAGTTCCTTGCCGTTGAGGGAGAATTCAGGGTCTATGCCCCACTCCCCCTTTCTGAACTCTATGTTGTAGGAGGTGCTGAGGTGCAGGTCTCTGTACACCACCTTCTTCATATACCTCTCTGTATCGTCAGCAAACGAGGAGATGGAACTTATATAGAATGATATGGGTTCTGTCCCCTGCAGATTGCAAAGTTTCTTTCCGTTGGTATATATCTCCCCCTGCATTACCATATCCACCCTCTTCAATCCGGGCCTTGTCTTTATGCTCTGTACATAATAGTATCTTAGACCATCTATGGATCTGTCATATACAACTGAATCAAGCCGCACCCCTCCATCGGGAAAAGGATCCACTACAAAGCGGTTGAATATATCCATCCTGGCATCCGCCCTGTTTATGTTCATCTTCTCCATAAGCCTTTTTCTGTAATGTCTGGAAGCCCTCCTTTCCACCTCTTCCCTTGTATCTCCATAGGTTTCCCAGGCACCCCTCTCCATAAATCTGCCAAAGAGTTTCCTGCGTGAATAGAGGGTATCCGCCACCTTATCGGGAACAATTTTTCGGGCATAGTTTCCATACATCGCATATTCCCAGTTCTGCACCCTGCGGAACCTTTCACCTGTTATGAATATCCTCTCTGCCTTTAAGGTATCTTCCAGGACAAAATACTGTGGGGTAAAGCGTACCTGCCACCTCTTCTGCTGCAGTTCCATTGGAACTGCGAGTTCAAACACAAGGTCCACTGCCCCATTCCGCTCTGCAACATGCTTGAATTTGGCCACAACCACAATCTCGTCCAACTGTTCAAGGGCCACCATCTCACCGCTCTCTTCATCCTTTACGGCATTCATCACTATGCTGTTCCCCTGCAGATCAGAAACCTCTACTATTTCCGGTACGGATGATGTATCAACCGCATAGGATTCTGAATCCACATCCTCCAGACTCCCAGCGGCAACCTGGGCGGTTATCTTCTCCTTTTCAACCAGAGAGAGCCTTTTTCCCCCGGCACATCCCGCCACCGCAAACACAACCGGCAACAGGAACAGACCAATAAAAACTCTTCCCATACCCTAAAGCATTAAAGTAAGTTGTACAAGGATATTTGAAGGGGCCACATAAATCTTCTTCCCCTTATCTGTAACCTTTCCGCATTTGGGGCAGGCATATTTAGTATAGGAAGTATACCCTCCCTGCACCCCAAGTGCAAAATCCAGGTTCCACCTTTCATTCAGCATAAGTGAATATCCCCCTCCGGCAGAAATCCCCACAGCCTCCCCTTCGTAGGCATATTTGTTCCATATTCCTGCTGTATTATATACCGAGTAACCCAGATGGGCATCCGCAAACCACCCGCTCCCCCAATACCAGAACCAGTATTTTGCACCAAGGGCACCCCCTGCCACCCGGTTCTGTACCTGTTTGTCCAATTTGAGTGTAAACGGATTGTACCTTGCACGTGCATAAAAAGACCAGTTGGGCCACGGACTTAAACCAAACTCACCATTGATTGTTCCTATATTCAGATAATCCAGCAGATTTGTAGAGACATAAATGTTCTGTGCATCTGCAGGAGTGCTGTAAAGGAGCGCCCCCAGGGCAACCATAAGAATGTAGATTTTTTTCATCGCAATTTTTTTTCTGCGAAAATATCCCCAACATTCTGCGGAGCGCACCTGAAAAAGATAAATCTGAGGGTTCTTTGAAAAACTTTTCTTTTTCCCGATTTCTGTTGCTCTTTTTAAGAAAAGCAAAAACAAATCAAACGTTTAACACGCATTTTTAACTGTAAAAATCACTGCTATGGAAAAAAGACACTGGTGGGTTTCCCTTATTCTGGGAATCATTATCCTTGCTTTGGGTGCTGCGGTGCTGCTGTTCCCTCAGGCAAGCTATCTTACAATGACATTCACATTCGGGGCTGTCATAATTTTGTCGGGAGTAATGTACCTTGGAATGGCAATGTCCAAGGGGGTAAGAGGGCGCGGTTGGCTCATTGCATCCGGTATAATTGAGATCATCCTTGGTATCATACTTACCGCAATGCCTGCCGTTTCTGCAATATCACTCCCTTTGTGCCTTGGATTCTGGCTCCTCTTCAAAGGTTCCTCCCTAATTGGCATAGGGTATGAAATGAGCAAGATAAAAGGGAGCGGATGGGGCTGGACCCTCTTCTCTGCCATACTGCTCATAATCTGCGGCATAATTATTCTGGTGCAGCCGCTGCTCTATGGAATGGAGGCGGTAATCTGGTGGGTAGGCATCTCCTTCATAATTGGAGGATGCACCCTAATGAATTACGGATTTAAAGTAAAAGGTGATGAAAATTGATTTCATCACCTTTTTTTGTGCATCCTGTCCTCCTAGAAGTTCACCCTCAACGACATCTGTATCCTGTTGTCCTGTCTGAACGTATCATCAATGTTCCTCCTGCTGCCCCACAGGTATTCAATGCCTGTAGTAAGCACCGGTGACACCCGGTAGATCACATTTGACACAAAATAGATTGCATTCTTGTATACATCACCGCCAATATCCACAGCATCATCCGGCATAAAGCATTTCACCTCACTGAATGTGGCCGAAGTTGATATTTTCTCATTTATCCTGTACTGAAGCCCGATATACGAACCCACAATATCAACACCCTTGAGGCCTCCCCCCTCAACCGGCACCATATCCATACCCAGCCCCTGCAGGTCCTGCACATAAGAGGCAATCCCCCTGCCATAAACACTCTGGCTGAAAAGGGTGAATTTCTTCCCGAAAGGGCTGGCGCCGCTCAGTTTGAATCCCAGCCCTGTCTCGTGGGAATCTTTCCCCGCAGTTTCATTGTAATAATACATATTCCTCATAAGGGCAGAGAACCTCAGCCATCCGGTTCCGTCCTTCCAACTGTACTGTACATAGAGGGGGATATCGGGAAGACGCTGGTTCACCCCTCTTCCATTCTCCCCGTATGTGGCACTTACAGAAGGGTACTCCGCTCCTATGCCCACCTTCCAGTGTTTTGAGAGTGCCGCCTGATAGTCTACCACTGTATTGAAGAGGAATGTCATTGCATTTGGGCCCTGCTGGTCTATAGTCTGGGCAGCAGCGGCTCCATCTGTAAAGAGGCTTGTGGTATATCCCACAATCCAGTTGCGGTATGTGAGATATGCCGCCTTGAGGGAGAATCCGTAACTTTTCATCCCCTCACCAAAACCAAAATCAACATATGCACCCACCTTGTCCTGGGTCTGCGGCAGTGCCACAAAGTTGAAGAAAATGTTGGAAGATGCAGCGCTCATCTGGAACAGGGAACTGTTGCCCGACGGGTTGTCCATTGGAATTGCACTTGTAATGAAATACATAGGGCTCTCTATAGGATTCCCAAGGTCATAGGACATTGTCCCCCTTATGTATCCGCCAATACCCAGATAAAACTCCTGATCCTTGCCTATTACCGAGAATCTTGGCATCCCCGGAGCATTGAAGTATTTTGGAGCATTCTCCTCCAGTACCTTAAGTACAACTGTATCCTGCCCTTGTACCTTAAGGACAGAAATGGTGGCCGCAAAAATGCAGGCCACCATAATTTTAATTGTTTTCATATCTGTTCTATTCCTGGTCTTCTATAACTACAACCCTGTTTAGAGGTGCGCCGTTGAATTTCTGCTGGGTTGAGCCTACAGCCTCTATCCTAAGTTGGTCTGGCGAAACTCCAAATTTCTCCACCATAACCTTGTACACTGCATCACCCCTCTTCTTGCTCAATTCCATATTGAACTCCGGTGTTCCTGTCTCCTTGTCTGCTGAGGCAAACAATACATATCTCTTTTCAGGGAACTGTTTGAGCATATCTGCCAGATAGCCAATATTTATCATAGCCTTCTCATTGAGGTCTGCCTTGCCTATCTCAAAGAAGATTGCCAGGTCCGGCATTACCGGTACCGGTTCCTCCTCGCTCATCTCATTGTTGAGTTCCATCTGCTGGTTCTCTATCTGCTGCATCAACTGAAGCCTCTTCTGCTCCGCTTTTGCAAGCATCCCCTCAAGGGCCGCAATCTGCTCAACATATTGGGTATTGTCCTCTATTACCACAAGATCAGAAGCCCTCTGGAAACCTCTCTTGCCAAACTTGTAGGTAAGTCCTACTGTAACTGAGCCCAATGCGTTCACCCCTTTGCTTCCATCTGTAAATGCAAACCTCTGGTTTACAAACATGCTCTTCATCTCTATATTCATATCAAGGGCATCAGAAAGCCTCCAGTTGTGGAGCATGCCCACTGTAACTGCCAGTTCATTCTTGTCAAATCCGTTGCCGCTGGATCTGGCAAGTCCCATACCTACATAAGGGGAGATGTTCCAGAACCTGTCTGTCCTCTCACCTCCTATTGCATTTGAGATGTTCCACAAGAAATCGGCGTGAAGGTTCATTGTATTGAACTTCTCTTTAAAATAACCTTGTGAATCCGCTGTTCCTGTAGAATAAGGGAGTTTGCCGTGGGTCCAACCCTTTGCCTTAAGGCCTGAATACTGGAACCTCACACCTACTGAAGGGGTTATCCATTTGCCCAAAGAGATATCGAGTGCAGGGGCAAGCCTCTTTCCAAAGTCTCCGTAAGTGTCGCTTTGTCCAAAATAAATCTGGGCACCGCCACCGGCAGACAAGAACCAATTGTCCCAAAAACCGTTTGTAACATACGGGCCCTTCTGGCCCTGTACCTCTATTATAGTCTCATCCTGTGCATAAGCACCAATGCCCATAAGTGAGACCAACAAAACTAAAAATACTTTTTTCATAACATTCAATTTTAAATTAATGCTCTTACCCTACACAACACACATTGCTGAGTTTTGTTTAAAATTCCCAAAGAGCACGCATTTCAGAACATTCCGAAGAATTCTTTGTTTCTAAGGGGAAATGAACTATAAAAACAGAAAAATGAAAAGAATTTATTTGTTGTCAATTACCCTACTTACCCTACTTGGTTTCGGAACAACACTCAATGCGCAGGATTTCGGATCCGAGACAACAATGTCTAGACAAGAATCAAGGAAAGCGGCAAGAGCCGCCCACAAGAAAGCTCTTGCAGCAGAAAACCAACTTGAGTTTGAAAAGGCTGTGCAATGTCTCAAAGAGGGGAGTTTTGTAATTGAAGCAGACCAGCTGCTGTTCCCTCGAGGACTCACAAAATTTGTATCCGGTATCACCAATTTTGTCTCTATGAAGGATGGCAAGGCTGTAATACAGATTGCTACAAGCTACTTCAGGCCCGGTCCCAACGGTGTGGGTGGCATCACTGTAGAAGGCAATGCATCAAACATCACAATGAGTACCGGGAAAAAGGGTACAGTCTACTATAATTTTATGGACCAGGGTATTGCTGTATCCGCCACTGTAAACATCCAGCTTACCGGTGACGGGAACAGGGCAACTGTAACTATCTACCCTAATTTCAACAGCAACAACCTTACAATGACAGGAAGGCTTGTTCCTTACGAGGAGTCAGACATATTTCAAGGCCAGACATATTAGACAGATATGACCTTGTCTGCCTGGAGGTACCACAGGTAACCCTTTACATTTGAGTACCCCATAGAGGTGAGCAGATCCTTGTATCTGCCCACCTGTTTTTTATATCTGCCCAATTGTGCTGTATCATCAGAAAATGCACCGAACTTATAATCTATCACAATTGCCTCACCATCCTTTACAAGCACCCTGTCGGGACGCCTCTCTTCACCTGAAGGGGTAAGAATGCTGCACTCATTCATAACCTCATACCCTTTGCCGAACCATCCGTAACCGGCAACAGATTCCACCTTGGCATTCACCATAGCCAGCAACTCCTCCTCCGGACACGATGCCACCCCCTCCGCACAAGCCCTCCTTACCGCAGCAGGGATGCTCTCCTTGTAATCAACCAAAGAAAATACATAGTGCATTGCAATACCGTGTTCCCTTATGCTCTCTCCCTCACCTATTGTTCCACTTTGGGCAACGGTACGGGTTCTGGAGGCATCAACCGGCATCCCGAACACCCCTCTTGGAGCAAATTTTTCCACAGGTCCGGACTGTCCGGCCGCATTGCCGCACTCTCCAATCCTTATCCCTTCTGTCCAACCCCTCTCATCCTTGAATTTCAGATAATAGGCAAAAAGTATATCGGATACCGAAGACGGGGTTGCATATCCGTTTCTGGTCTTTTTGGGTTCAGGCGCAAATATATGCAGTTCCTGCTTTGGCCTGGTAAATGCCACATAAACCGTATTGAGGCTGTCTATATATGCACAGAGTTTCTCCCTGCAGTATTCTTCAGCAAAAGAGGTCTCCATAAGCCCCTTCCCATACTTCACAGGTACCGGATACCCTTCATAAGTGCACCAGAGATCCGGTGCTGTGGAAGGGTGATGATCCAGACTCTCCTTAAGGAACGGCACAATCACAACCTCAAAACCAAGCCCTTTGGATTTATGTATTGTAATCACCCTTATGGCATCCATATCCTCAGGTGCAGAGATGGTGCAGTTCACACCGCTCTCATTCCACCATTTCAGGAACTGTGATATTGAGGTGCCACGGTTTGCTGTAAAATCTAGTACAAGATCGAGAAAAGCCTGAAGATATGCCACATCCCCTTTCTCCTGCGGTGAGAGTGTCTCCCTTATTATATTTTCGCACAACTGGTACAGGGAGTGCCTCTCCATCTCCCCTGTCTGCGGTATGGTGCAGAAATTCCTAAGCACCCTCAGGGAATCACTCTCGGGAGCATCCATCTGCCTGAGCACATTCACCACCTTCTGCACAGATTCAGAAGAACAGACATACAATGAATCGCTTGAAATTATGTCATATCCTGCCCCAACCAATGCCTGGGCAACTGCATTCCCCTGTTTTCCGGTCCTTACAAGCACAGCAATGTCCTTCTGGGAGTAACCCTTCCCAAGCAGTGCCTCCACCTTCTGCCGCAGCATCCCAAGCGCATTCTCCATAAAATCGCCATCCTCATTGGATAGGAAATCCACCTCCACACACCCGGGCTTCTCCTTCTTCTTGGGAGCCACCTTCTGGGCAAACCCCTCATATATCCCCTCTATTGTATTCTCTTCATCCCCATACAGTTGTCCTGCCGCCTTTGCACAATAATCAAAAAAACTGTTGTTGAACTCCACAATATTGGCCCCGCTCCTGTAATTGTATTCCATATTGTGGTCTGTTATCTCATCCTCCCTGAACTCCCCATAAATCTGTTCATTGAGAATATTCCAGTCTGACCCCCTCCATCGGTATATGCTCTGCTTCACATCCCCCACAATAAGGTTGCCGTACCCTTGCGAAAGGCTGTTGGCCAGAAGCGGATAAAAATTCCTCCACTGGAGCGAAGATGTGTCCTGGAACTCATCCAGCATAAAATTGTCCAGACGTGCCCCTATCTTCTCATAAATGAAAGGGGTATCATTGCCGTCAATTATCCTTCCAAGCAGTTCTGTAGACTCTGACAGCAGAATGATGTTCTTCTCCCTGCAATACTCCACAACCCTCGTATGGATGTCATTTATGATTCCCATCACATTCACATTGGACAGAAGGGCCACAGCAGTGGCATATTCCCCATACCCCTCTTCAAAATGTGCAATTATCTTCCCGACAATTCCATCCAGCACCCCATATGCTGCCTCTATCCCTGCAGGGCACTTCTTCCCAGTATACCATTTCTCCAGATTCCCTTCAAGGGCAATGAAACCGTCTGCCGGAGGTGGCACCGCACTCCCCTTCTGCAGTGAAGCGAGCGTACGCAGATAATTGAAAGGAGTTCTGCTCCCCCCTTTGAAGTCTGAAAGTTCCAGCCCGCATCCGTGGATATATTGCAATCCCTCCCGGCCCAATGCCACAGCCTTGCCAAAGAATTTGTCCGCAACAGCCCCCAGTCTCTTCTTGAACTCCCACACTTCATCCACAGAGATTCCCTCTGCCCCTTTGCCACATTTCTCCCCCGCCAGCTTGAAATTCTCGGAGAACAGATGTCCCCCCAATTTGAGTATCTCCCCCTTCACATTCCAGGAGTTCCCCTTGTCAACGGCATCAAGCGAGTACTCAATGAGCCAGTCCAGCAGTTTCCTGTTCTTCGGATCATCAAGGTCTGCAAACATCCTGTCAACAGCCCTGGCCAGCACCTCATCCTTGTCCAGTTCCACGTTATAGGTGGCCATTCTCCCCAGTTCCCTTGCAAAAGCCCTCATCACCAGCTGGAAGAACTTGTCTATTGTACTTACCCTGAAAGAGGTGTAATCGTGGAGTATGGAGATGAGTATGTTCCCCGCCTCTTCCCTCACCTGAGCCTCATCCTTGCCGGTAAGTTCCATTATCTGCCCAAGATAATCCGATTTCACCCCAGGTTGCGACAACAGATGCAGTTCCTGCAGTATCCTCTGCTTCATCTCATCAGTTGCCTTGTTGGTGAATGTAACCGCAAGTATATGCCTGAATGCATTTGGCCTGCCAAAGAGCAGTTTTATGTATTCTCCTGTAAGTTTGTGTGTCTTTCCGGCCCCCGCCGATGCCTTGTATATATCCAACATATCCTCTCCTCCTATTTTCCGCATATGGCGGCAAGTGAACAATAACTGCAGTGCTTTTCCTGCGGATTTGCAAAGAACGGCACATCGGGATTGAAAATCTCCTCCACACACTCTGTGAGGAGCCTCTTGAACTCCACAAGGGCATCGTGTTCAAGCAGTACCTGCATCAGATGCTCCTTTGCTATCTTCTTGAGGGGATAAATTGAGAGTACCGCATCATCAACCCTCTCCCCCCTCTTCAGCTTGTCTGCAAAATATATTGCCGCATAGAGGTACAACTGCAGCACCGCCTTGTATCTGCCGTCCCCCTCCTTGTCAAAAAGTTGTGGCAATTCAAATCTGCTGTCGGGAGGAGTGACACTTCCTGTCTTGTAGTCCGATATTCTTGTATGGTTCCCCTCCACCAGCACATCTATTCTGTCTATGATTGCCTTGAAGTTCACCTCAAGTGCCCCTTCCCTTATAGGGAGCCTGTATTTCAGACGCCTCTCCCCGGCCACATATCTGAACGGGGCAAGTGCCTCATCCTCCTTAAGTGCCAGTGCCACATACTTCCTTATAAGTGCCTCCACAATCCTGTGCTGCCCCCCAAGTTCCTCAAGGTGCATATATTCCACAAACCCTTCAAGAATTAGTTTCCCGATAGTTTCATTCTGATTTGCCAGCCCCTTTATATCCTCCTTCCCCATAACCTTCCCTTCACAAGGTGCATACAGCCCCTCCATAACGTGGTGGAAGATGCTGCCGAACACATTGCTCTCCACACTCTCCGACACCTCTTCCTCCTCTTTGAGCCCCTCCACATACTCCACATAGAACTTGAGCGGACAGGCAATGTAGGTGTTTATTGCACTTGCCGAGAGATACCTCCCCCCGTCTCCGGTATACAATGAGAGGAGTTTCTCCATAACCTCCCCCCTTTTGGCAACCTCAAGTGCACTTCCTGCCGCTGCAGGGGCAGGGGCAAGTGAAACCGCAACCTCCTCTACCGCAACTCCAAAATGATATTCCAACTGCTTCACATACCTGCTCACCTCACCTGTACCAAGACCGTCATTGCGGGTGTCATACACCATAAACACATTCCTGGCCCTGCATATGCTCCTGTAGAAATGGTATGCCGCTATTCCGTCCTGCAGTTCATAGGTAGGGAGTCCGAATCCCACCCTAAGGTTATACGGCACAATGGAGTGTTCCACATTTGAAGAAGGGAACTTCCCCTCGTTGGCCGATATTATTATCACATTCTCAAAATCCAGAGCCCTGGTCTCAAGTGTTCCCATAACCTGCAGACCTGCAAGCGGCTCCCCCTTGAACGGCACAATTATACCCCTGCACAACCTCTCTGCAAGCCTGTAATATGTGGACGCCTCCATAGGTATATCCAATTTTGAAAGGGAATTTATCCTAAGGTAATACTGGTAGATGAACTCCCTGTCCCAACTTCCAAGAAGGGTATCCAGCCTCTCAAGCACCTCCATCTGCCAGGCGGCAATCTCCCTTGGTTCACGCACCACCTTAAGCAGCATTGAGATGAATCCGTCCCCTTCCAGCACTCCGCTCTCCTGAGGGATGTAAATCATATTGCCCTCTATAACCTTCCTCCTTATTGCCGACTGCGCCTGAGGTGCAAGCTGTTTCAGATACTCGTGTGAAAGGAGCGCCAGAAGTGATTTATGGTAAAAGCACCACTTGCCACCCCTGCATCTTACATCCTCCTGCAACTGCTGCAGCAACTGCATGAAAGAGATGAGGGATGTGGTGGTTATGGGGTAACCCATTGTAACATTTATGGACCTGAATTTTTCCGGTATTGAATCCAGCACCGGCAGGAGGAGGTTTTCATCGGGAAGAACTACTGCAGTGGAAAAAGCCTCATCGGGATGCACCTCTTCACCCGGATACAGATCTTCCAGTATCTGCTGCACCACAAATGCCTGTCCCACTCCCGACGGGGTGGCATATACCTTAACCTTCTGCTCCCCAACCGGAACTGCCCCCCCTTCTATGGTGTAGAGTGAAGGGTATTCCCTTGCAAAGCGGCTTATTATTTCAGATGCACTGTTCTGCCGGTCTGTAAGCATTGTACCGTAGAAATCCCAGTAGAAATCACCTTTCCCGGAATCCCTCAGATACTGCATAACCCTCCTCTCGCATCTGTTGGGGGCGTTGAACCCTATGAACACCACCCTTTGCGGAAACTCAGCATCCTCCACAGATTCTGCAACCTTCCTGTATATCTGCCCCTCATATCCAACCCCTTTAGCCTCAAGAGCCTCCTTGAAGTTTCTGTAGAGGGGATACATCAACCCCCAGATTGAACTGAAGAACTCCTTCTTACCGGAGAACTTGCCACCCTTCAGGTAGTTGGTCCAGAAGCACCTCACCGCCTCCATCTGCCTTGGGGAGAGGAATGAAAAATCACTCTCCAGTTCCTTAAGTTCCTTTATGTTTGTAAAGAGCTGGCGGGCATCCACCATATATTTGTCCACATCATTGAAATCCTTAAGAAGGGTATCGCCCCAATGGACAAACTCATCAAAAGTCTCCTTTGCACACCCTTTTTCAAAACCTTCTGCCGCATATTTCAATGAGATGTATTCCCTGTAGAGGATATACAGCTGCTCCACGCTGTCTGCCGGAGCAATTCCTCCCAAGCGTGTAAAGAAATCGTTTATGGTTATTATTTGTGGAGAGAAGAGCGGCTTCCCGTATGCTGCACCGTATTCCTGTCCCAGATACATCTGGAAAAATTTCAGCGAACGTCTGTTGGGCAGCACAAACACACTTCCAAGTGCACCGTTCTGCACATATGCCCTTGCCACACTCCTTAAAAAACTGTTCTCCATAACCTGTTACCTCAAATCCTTTACCCTGTTTTTCTCTCCTACAACCCAAACCGTATCTCCGCCCTTTATTATTGTGGCAGATGTTGTCCTTATGAAAGTGTTGCTCTCCTCCCCCTCAAGTCCAACCATAAGTACCCCAAACTTCTCCCTTATGTGGGTAATGTTGCCATTCTCCCCTACCAATGGAGAAGAATTCTGCAATGTAATCTGGAACAGCTCCAGATCCGCCCCACCTGCAACAGGTTTATGATGCTCCTCCGCTGCCTCCTTAAAGTCCATTATCTGTTTGTCGGTACCAAGGATTATGAGTATATCCATCGGGAAGATTATCTCTGTATTCGGCGGCAGGTCCAGTATTTCCATACCCCTTACAATCTGTATCACCAGGGCTCCTGTCTTCTTTGAGTGGTGTATCTGGGAAATGCTTTTTCCTTGCAATGACGAATTCGGTTCCACCTCCACCTTCTCTATATGTATCTCATCCGCCAGTTCACGTGGAAGTACAAGTGATCTTCTCCCCCCCTCACTGTTCAGATTGGTAAGGAAGCGGTCCTCAATCCTTGCATAATACTCCTTTATCTTCTTTGATGCCAGTACTGCGGCTATAATTATGGCACAAAGTGTAAGACCTGCACCAAATCCCATTGAAATGTACCTCGATGATGTGATTGAGATTGCAATTATTGCAATGATATACTTCAGCATCGTCATGAACACCAGCGGCCCCCGTGCAAACTTCTGGTCCTGCCATATCTTGTCAAATGCGCCGTCACTGTCCTTACGCTTGAGCAGACCCCAGAGGAACGGCATCATTGCCAGAAGGTTTGCCACAAAAGAGAGTATCCTTATGTGTGTTGCCTCGCCAAACCACTTCACTATCTGCGGATAAAGTATCTGCGTAAACAATATGCCCACAAACAGCAGCCAGCCCACATAAATGAAAAGCCTCAAGGCATATGACTTAAGCAGTTTGTTCCATTCCCCCTCCTGGTTCAGCGTTTTCCTTCCGGTTCCCAGCCTCTCAATCACAACCCGCCACTGCGGTTTCACACTCCTGTATATGAAATTATAGAGAGGCTCTCCCATCTTAATCCAATACGGGGTAATGAATGTGGTAAGTATGGAAACCGTAACAATAACCGGATAAAGATGTTTTGGCACAACATTGTGGTCCAGCCCCATCTGCACAATAATGAAGGAGAACTCACCAATCTGGCACAGGCATACTCCCGACAAAATTGCATTCTTGAGTGTCTGCCCGGAGAAAAGGAGTCCCAATGTGGCACCCAAAGGCTTGGCAACAATTATCACCACAGAAATCAGGATTACCTGAGGCCAATACTCCAGAATTGCAGAAGGGTCAACCAGCATACCTACAGATACAAAGAAAATTGCCCCAAAGAAATCCTTTATGGGTTTTGTAACCTTTACTATTTTGTCGCTCTGTATTGTGCCGCTGAGGATGGATCCCATTACAAATGCTCCAAGCGCCTCTGAAATGCCGGCATTTACAGTAATCACCACCATCATAAGGCAAAGGCCCAGGGAAACTACAATAAGGGTTTCATCAGAAAGGAACTGCTTGAGTTTCTTGAATATGGTAGGAATGAAGAATACACCGCCTGTAAACCACAGCAGCAGGAACAATGCCAGGTTTGCCACCTTGTCTGCCAGTTCCACCCCATTGAAACTCTTGCTCAGCACAAGGGCCGGAAGCAGCACCAGAATGAGTATGGCAACCAGATCCTCAACCACAAGGGCTCCAAAAACCATCTGCGTGAACTTCTTGTTCTTCACCCCCATATCATCAAATGCCTTTATGATTATGGAAGTTGATGAGATGCTCAACATTCCCCCAAGGAAAATTGAAGCCACCCAAGACCAGTCAAGCACCCTTCCCACAAGGATACCCATACAGAACATCATCACCACCTCCGTAAATACAGTTATGAATCCGGGACCACCAACTTTCTTCAGTTTCTTGAAACTGAACTCAAGTCCAAGTCCGAACAGCAGGAAGATTACACCAATCTTCCCCCAGAAATCCACACTCTCTATATTGCCTACAGTAGGAATGAAAGAGATGTACGGGCCCGTAAGGACACCGGCAACAATATACCCCAGCACAAGCGGCTGCTTCAGTTTTTTGAACAATACGGTTACAATACCTGCCACAATAAGGATAAGGGCAAGGTCAGACAACAAATGATTCATATTATGTGCTGGTTATTTCTATTCTACCTTAAGGTGTGAAACATCTTTAAGGGATTGGATATATACAAAAAGGGAATTCTGCTCCCTGTGTCCCCTCACTTTCATAACAATCTCTGCCTTGTAGACAAGCACCCCTCCGTGAGCCTCTTCCATTGAATTATAAGACACAAGATGATATTTCTTACTGTGGATCTCTTCTACAACCTTTTCAAGATTTGCCCTGTCTGATGTATAGAATACAATTGAAACAGAACTCAAGCCTATTTTGCCAAATGCAAGTGTAAGGGCCTCCAGCCCTATTAGCACCAGAATTGTTGCTGCAACCCCAATGAAATACATCCCCCCTCCTACAGCCATACCTATACCGGCAGTAGCCCACAAACCGGCGGCAGTGGTAAGTCCCCTTATGAACTGCTTGTGGAAGATAATGGTTCCGGCTCCAAGGAAGCCTATTCCGCTTACAATCTGGGCTGCCACCCTTGCACCGTCATAATTGGCGCCATTGGCCTTTGTCACCTCCTCAAAACCATATTGGGAAATTATCATAAAAAGGGCACTTCCAAGACTCACCAGAAAATGTGTCCTGAACCCCGCCTCCTTGGCCCTGTACTCCCTGTCCAGACCTATGATTGCGCCAAGCACCCCTGCCACCAGCAATCTCAAAACCAATGTCCACTCCATTCTTTACCTACTTTATAATTATATCCGCAAAGGGGGTAACTTTCCAGCTACCCCCTTACATATACTGAATAATCTTTAAAATATTACAGTCTTGCCCTGATAGCTTTTGAAGCCTCCTCGTATCCCGGCTTGTCGAGCAATGCAAACATATTCTTCTTGTAGTCCTCAACACCAGGCTGGTTGAAAGGATTTACTCCAAGCATATATCCGCTTATACCGCAGGCAATCTCAAACATATAGAACAACTCGCCCAAGTTGTACTCATCTATCTGATCTATCTCTATCTCAAAGTTAGGGACACCGCCGTCTGTATGTGCAAGGCGTGTACCCAACTGTGCCATCTTGTTCACATCCTCAACACGTTTACCTGCAAGGAAGTTCAAACCGTCAAGGTTCTGCTCATCCTTCTCAATTTTAACTGTATGGAAAGCTTTCTTTACAAGAACGTTTGTCTCAAACAATGTCCTCTCGCCATCCTGGATATACTGGCCCATAGAGTGGAGGTCTGTAGAGAAATTCACAGATGCAGGGAAAATGCCCTTGCCGTCCTTGCCCTCGCTCTCACCATACAACTGTTTCCACCACTCTCCAAGATACTGGAGTTTTGGATTGTAGTTTACAAGAATCTCTATCTTCTTGCCCAATGAATATGCTGCATTACGGGCAGCTGCATAAAGGATTGCAGGGTTTACAGCCTCTTTCTTGCTGCATACCTCCTGCATATGTCTTGCACCCTCAACCAATGCCTTTATATCAAAACCAGCCACTGCAATAGGAAGAAGTCCTACAGGGGTAAGTACAGAGAAACGGCCTCCCACATTGTCGGGAATTACAAAAGTTGTATATCCTTCCTGGGTTGCCAAAGTCCTCAAAGCTCCTTTTGAAGCATCTGTAATTGCCACTATCCTCTCTTTGCATATCTCTTTGCCGAATCTCTTCTCCATATCCTCCTTAAGGATTCTGAAGGCAATTGCAGGCTCGGTTGTTGTACCGGATTTTGAGATTACAATTGTAGCATATGTCCTGTGCGAAAGGAACTCAAGAAGTTCTGCAGTATAGTCTTCTGAAATGTTGTGACCTGCAAATACAATCTGGGGATGTGTATTTGGCATACTTGCGGCAAATGTGTGCGACAGTGCCTCAATTGCACATTTGGCACCAAGGTATGAACCGCCTATACCTACAACCACAACTGCA
This sequence comes from Bacteroidales bacterium, assembly GCA_017625535.1. Lineage (GTDB taxonomy): Bacteria > Bacteroidota > Bacteroidia > Bacteroidales > UBA932 > Egerieousia. Next base: position 45,542 of record JAGAKR010000030.1, read on the forward strand.
TCAACCTTACCTATCCATCTTTTCACTATGCTGTTACAAGCATCTATAAGTGTACCGTCTATCTCTGACGGAAGATTTACCCAACCAAGGAAATCATTGCCTGCACCGTTTCCTGCAAGCACTGTATCCAAACCGGCATAAGCCTTCTCTATCTGCTCATTGAGCAGTGACTCTGAAATAAAGCCTTCAGCAGCTTTCAAATTGATTGAAACCATTATATAGTGTTTTTAATATTTATATACCTTATATTTTCCCTTAAAAACTTAAAAAACATCAGAACAGTTCTTCGGTGAGTTGTTTTATTACAAACGGCGGATAACGCTCCTCATAAAGGATACGGTAAACAGCATCCGCTATAGGCATATCTATCCTGTATTCCTTGTTTATCTCGTGTATGCACTTGCTGGCATAATACCCCTCGGCAACCATACTCATCTCCACCTGTGCACTCTTAACGGAATACCCCTTTCCTATCATGTTTCCGAATGTCCTGTTGCGGCTGAACTGCGAGTATCCTGTTACCAGAAGATCGCCCAGATATGCCGCAGACTTCACAACACGCTTCTCATCGGGATGGGTAGCATTGAGGAATAGGGCAAGTTCATGGAATGCATTTGTCATGAGCACTGCCATAAAGTTGTCTCCATAACCCAGTCCGTGGCAGATGCCGGCTGCAATCGCATAAATGTTCTTGAGGGCTGCTGCATACTCCACTCCATAGATGTCCGTACTTGGAGTTGTCTTTATATATCGGCAGGCAAAGACATCACACAGTGCCCTTGCAACTTCTATATGCTTGCTGGTAAGGGTAAGGTATGAGAGACGTTCCATTGAAACCTCCTCTGCGTGGCAAGGTCCGCTGATGATTCCTATCCTGTCGAACGGAACATCATACTCCTTGTGGAAGTACTCCGCAATGGTGAGGTTCATCTCACCCACAAATCCCTTTATGGCTGAAATAATGAATTTGTTGTCAAGAGAACCTGTAAAGTTCTTCATTACATTAAGGAAATATGCCGAAGGGACACAGAATACAAGTACATCCGCACTCTCTATAACCTCGTTTATATCTGTACTCATATTGAGTCTGGTAGGGTCCAGAAGAACAGACTGCAGATACGAACGGCTATGGTGGTTCTCCCTTATGTTGTCTATATTCTTTTGATTCCTCATGAACCACGATATGCTCTGCTGATGGTTGAGCAGCAGTTTCACCAATGCAGTTGCCCAACTTCCACTGCCTATCATAGCATATCTGAGGTTCTCATTCTCAAAAAATGTAATCATAAAAAAGCAGGTTAGTACGAAGTACAAATATAACCTTTTTGCCTGAGTATTAAAAACATTTTGTCCGGAAACTTGCCTGCACGTAAAAAAGCCGGCTGCAGTAACTGCAGCCGGCCACCCCACCAAGTGGGACCAACAATATAAACCAATTGGACCAGAAAAAGAAAACCGGACCAAACCCCCTATATAGCGGTTGGGGAACCCCACAGCCGCTAAAAAGTCCGGAGATCAAAAAAAACCTTCGGTCCTATCAAGTCCGTATTATTAGACCTGCATATAGACCGAAGGTTTAAATCTCCCGTATATTATTTTGCATTTTATTGGAACAATTCCCCATTGCCCTGCTCCTGTAGCATATAGCCTGTGTCTTCAGCCAGGTTCCCACCCGTTGCAGCATCAACTGCAAGTTTGTCACACCTTTCATTTTCAGGATGCCCCGCATGCCCTTTTATCCAGAAGAACCTCAACTGATGCTTGCTTGATATTTTCAGGAACCTCTCCCACAAATCTGCATTTTTCTGTTTGTGCAGTCCTTTTTTCACCCAATTGGGGAGCCACCCCTCGTTTATGGCCTTCACCACATATGAAGAATCTGAATAGATATTGACCTGGGCATTGGGACGCTTTATGGCTTCCAGCCCCACTATTACAGCAAGCAGTTCCATCCTGTTGTTGGTTGTGCAGGCAAATCCACCGCTCAACTCTTTCCTGTGCGGGCCACAGGTAAGCACTACCCCATACCCGCCGGGTCCGGGATTGCCCCTTGATGCGCCGTCTGTATACAGGTTAATCGGCTCCATTATGCTATTACAGGCTTGCCCGGCCTCTCTTTCTGAGGCGTTTCAAACTCCTTTATCTGAAGCGGGTTCTCGTGCATCTTGTCGTAACGCTCCCTGTTCCTGAATACATCTATTGCAAGATATATTGCACTTATCATTGATTGTGGATTGGCCTTGTTCTCACCTGCAAGGTCAAATGCTGTTCCGTGGTCAGGGGAAGTGCGGACAACCGGGAGTCCTGCAGTAAAGTTCACTCCGCTGTCAAATGCAAGTGATTTGAACGGAATGAGCCCCTGGTCGTGGTACATTGCAAGCACTGCATCAAATTTGTACTGCATGTTCACGCTGAAGAATCCGTCGGGAGGATAAGGTCCGAATGCCAGAATGCCCTCCTGGTTTGCCTGCTCAATTGCAGGGGCAATTATCCTGAGTTCCTCATCACCCATAAGCCCTTTGTCTCCGGAATGAGGATTGAGGCCCAACACCGCCAATTTTGGCTTCACTATATTGAAATCCCTCAACAGGGATTCGTTCATGATCTTTAGTTTGCTTACAATGAGTTCAGGTGTGAGGGCTTCCGAAACTTTTGACAAGGCCACATGTCCTGTTGCCACTCCCACCCTCATCTGATCTGAGCAGAGGAACATAAGGCCGTCCTTGGCCTCAAATTCATTCACAAGGTACTCTGTATGTCCTGCATATTTGAATGTCTCCTCTGTTACCGACCTTTTGTTGAAAGGTGCTGTGATTATTGCATCAAGATATCCCTCCTTAATCTCCTCCACAGCCTTCTCCAATGCTATGATTGCTGCTTTCGCCCCCTCGTGGGTGCACTGCCCGGGATCAATCTGAAGGTTGTCGGGAAGACAATTCACTATATTCACCCTTTTTGGATGTGCATCCTTTGCCGATGTTATTACATTTGTGTTTATATTCTCTGTTTCAGGGATATTCTTCCTGTAGAACCCGAAAGCCTTTGACGAACCGTACACCACCGGAGTGCACATCTCCAGAATCCTGGCATCCGACAATGCCTTTATAATCACCTCATATCCAATACCATTGGTATCTCCCTGCGTAATACCTACAACTATTTTGCGTGTCATATAAAATTCAGTTAAAACTTTGCAATTTAATAAAAATTTCAGAAATACAATCCTCTTCACTTTTTTAGTATCTTTGTATCCATGCCAAACATCCTTGATACTGAAATAAAATACCTTCCGGGCATAGGGCCCAAAAGGGCGGAGCTTCTGGGCAAGGAGCTTGGGATTTTCACGTTCAGGGATATGCTCTATTTTTTCCCTTTCCGCTACATAGACCGCAGCAAGGTGTACACCATAAGGGAGTTGCAGCCAACAATGGCATACATACAGGTAAGGGGAAAGATTACCTCCACAGCCACAGTTGGGGATTCTCCACGGAGCAAACGTTTTGTGGCAACGCTGCAGGATCCTACGGGAAGGATAGATCTGGTGTTTTTCAAAGGGGTTAAATGGATTCAGGAGAAGATAAAAATAGGGCAGGAATACATTGCCTTTGGAAAGCCCTCCGAATTCAACGGTATGCTGAATATGGTGCATCCTGAACTCAACCTCCCTACAGATGAGATACTTTATGGGGGAAGTTCAATGATGGGTGTATATTCAAGCACAGAAAAAATCAAGAACAGCGGAATGGGGAACAAGCAGATTTCAAAATTCCAGCTCACAATCCTGGAAAAATATCTTGATCTTATTCCCGACACTCTTCCACCCTACCTGCTTGAGAAGAAAAAGCTGTGCTCACTGAAGGAGGCCCTCAAGAACATACATTTCCCTACCGACAATGCCACTCTTGCCCGTGCCCAGTTGCGCCTCAAATATGAGGAACTGTTCTACCTGCAGCTTGGACTTCTGAAACAAAAAAGCATCCGAATGCGCCAGGACGGGGGAATCCTTATGCCGAAGGTTGGGGAGAGTTTCAACAAATGTTATGCTGCACTGCCATACCCCCTTACAGGGGCCCAGAAAAGGGTAATAAAGGAGATGCACGCAGATATGAAGAGCGGAAAACAGATGAACCGCCTGCTGCAGGGGGATGTGGGGAGCGGAAAAACACTTGTGGCAGTATTGTGTTCCCTCCTGGCCGTAGACAACGGCTACCAGGCCTGCATAATGGCCCCTACTGAGGTGCTTGCGCAGCAGCATTATAAAGGGATTTCCGAACTCCTTGCCCCTACCGGGGTATCTGTAGCACTGCTTACCGGAAGCACCAAGACAAAAGAGAGAAAAGAATTGCTTCCGGCTTTGGAGGCAGGTGAAATAAAAGTGCTGGTAGGAACCCACGCATTGATTGAGGATGGTGTAATTTTCAACAAGCTTGGCCTTGCTGTAATTGACGAGCAGCACCGTTTTGGAGTGGAGCAGCGCTCCCGCCTGTGGGACAAATCGGCAGTTCCTCCACACGTTCTGGTAATGACGGCAACCCCTATCCCACGCACATTGGCAATGACCCTTTACGGTGACCTTGATGTTTCGGTACTGGATGAACTCCCTCCGGGAAGAAAGCCCGTACAGACAATTCACGCCACCGAAACCCAGAGGGGACGGATATTCTCTTTTATGAAAGAGCAGATAGCCGCCGGAAGGCAGATATTTGTAGTGTACCCGCTCATTAAGGAGAGCGAAAAGATGGACTACAAGAACCTGCAGGAGGGATATGAGGCAATAATACAGGAATTCCCGGCACCGCAATATGTTACTGCAGTGGTTCACGGCAAACAGAAAAATGAAGACAAGCAGCACGATATGGACCTCTTTGCCAACGGCCGTGCCCATATCCTTGTTGCCACCTCTGTAATTGAGGTGGGTGTGAATGTCCCCAATGCCTCAGTAATGATTATAGAGAGCGCTGAGCGTTTTGGATTAAGCCAGCTGCACCAGCTGAGAGGGCGTGTTGGCCGCGGCTCCGAGAAATCCTACTGTATCCTTATGACCGGCTACAAACTTAGCAAAGAGAGCCGCCAGAGGATTGAACTCATGTGCCAGACATCAGACGGCTTTGAACTGGCAGAGGCAGACCTGAGGATGCGCGGCCCCGGAGACCTTGAAGGGACCCTGCAGAGCGGCCTGGCAATGGACCTGCACATCTCAAACCTGGCAAAGGACTCCCAGATTCTGGAAGACTCCCGACAGCTTGCCCTCTCTGTCCTTGAAGCCGACCCATTGCTGGAGCACCCGGCAAATGCCCTGCTCCGCACCAATCTTGCAGCCCTGAAAAAAGCCGGCAAGACACCGGCCGATTATTCGCAGATAAGTTAAAAAGAAAGAAATTTTTATAACTTAGCAGAAATAAAAAATTGAAACAGAGATGAAATATATAGGAGCACACGTAAGTGCAAGCGGAGGAGTTTATAACGCTCCGGTAAATGCACACAACATAGGGGCAACAGCATTTGCCCTCTTTACAAAAAACCAGAAACAGTGGGTTGCAAAACCACTCACAGATGAAGAAATTGGCTTGTTCAAAGACAATTGCGCAAAATATGGCTTTTCAGCAGCACAGATTCTTCCTCACGACAGTTACCTGATAAATCTTGGGAGCCCGCGCGAAGAAGGGCTGCAGAAATCCCGTGCCGCATTCATTGATGAAATGCGCCGCTGTGAACAATTGGGGCTTGACCGTCTGAACTTCCACCCCGGAAGCCATCTTAAAGAGATTTCTGTAGACGAGTGCCTTAAAACTATTGCCCATTCAATAAATCTGGCTCTTGACAAGACACAGGGTGTTACAGCCGTTATTGAAAATACCGCAGGACAGGGGAGCAATCTGGGTTACACATTTGAACAGATTGCCCAAATTATAGACCAGGTTGAGGATAAGAGCCGTGTAGGAGTATGCATTGACACCTGCCACAGCTTTGCCGCAGGTTACGACCTCTCAACTGAGTTGGGCTTTACCCAGGTATTTGAGCACTTTGAAAATGTAATTGGATTCAAGTATCTACGTGGAATGCACCTGAATGATGCAATGAAACCCCTGTCAAGCAAAGTTGACCGCCATAGCACCCTTGGCAACGGAGTGCTTGGAATGGTGCCGTTCCAGATGATTATGAAAGACCCGCGCTTTGATGGAATCCCACTCATCCTTGAAACCCCGGATCCCGACATCTGGGCGCAGGAGCTGGATATGCTCAGAAGTTTCCAATAACAAATACAAATATAATGGCATAAAAATCCCCGTTACAGCAAACGCCGTAACGGGGATTTATTTATCGGGAAGAAGGAACTATTTCTTGAATGTGTCCTTCAGTCCTGTGGTCTTGTTGAATACAAATTTCTCCGGTGTTGAGTCCTGGTCTTTTGCAAAGTAGCCAAGGCGCTCAAACTGAACTGCAATACCACTGTTGTCCTCAAGCAATGCAGGCTCTGCATAACCTGTAACAATGTTCATTGAATCTGGGTTCAGGTACTCCTTGTAGTCTGTTCCCTCAGGAATCTGGTCCATATACGGCTCTGTGAACAGACGGTCTACAAGTCTTACCTCAATCTCCTTGGCCTCGCTGCAGGCAACCCAGTGGATTGTACCCTTAACTGAACGCCACTCACCTGCGCCAGGTTTGCTGGTAGGATCGTATGTACAGCGGATCTCCACAATATTGCCGTTCTCATCTTTAACAACCTCCTCACATTTGATGATGTAAGTGTATTTCAGACGAACCTCTCCACCCGGTTTCAGACGGAAATATTTCTTAGGCGGCTCCTCCATAAAGTCATCACGCTCTATGTAAAGCTCTCCGCCAAATTTTACTGTACGTTTTGGACCGTCAGGGTCTGCAGGGTTCAAAGGTGCCTGGAACTCCTCAATCTTCCCTTTCTCCCAGTTGGTGATTACCAGTTTAACAGGATTGAGTACGGTCATATATCTGTTTGAACGTTTGTTCAAATCCTCACGCACGCACCACTCCAACAATGAGAGGTCTATTGTATTGTCACGTTTTGCAACACCCACCTTCTCTGCAAACAGACGGATGCTCTCAGGTGTATATCCCCTTCTGCGGATACCGCAGATGGTTGGCATACGGGGGTCATCCCAGCCGCGTACATAATTGTTCTTCACAAGCTCAAGAAGTTTTCTCTTGCTCATTACAGTATATGTAAGGTTCAGGCGGGCAAACTCATACTGGTGTGAAGGGAAAATCTCAAGTTTCTCAATGAACCAGTCATACAAAGGCCTGTGCACATCAAACTCAAGGGTACAGATTGAGTGTGTGATACCCTCAATTGAATCGCTCTGGCCGTGTGCATAGTCATACATAGGATAGATGCACCATTTGTCACCTGTACGGTGGTGATGCGAGTAGTTTATCCTGTACATAAGGGGATCCCTGAACATCATGTTAGGGTGTGCCATATCAATCTTTGCACGCAACACCTTCTCTCCCTCTTTGTACTTGCCCTGGCGCATCTCCTCAAACAGCCTAAGGTTCTCCTCAACGCTGCGGTCCCTGTAAGGGCTGTTTATGCCAGGCTGGTTAACTGTACCTCGGGTAGCCCTTATCTCCTCCTGGCTCTGGTCATCAACATAAGCCAAGCCTTTCTTTATAAGTTCCTGTGCCCATACATACAGCTGCTCAAAATAATCTGAAGCATAAAACTCATTGGCCCACTCAAAGCCCAGCCATTTTACATCCTCCTTTATTGAATCAACATACTCCACATCCTCTTTTGTAGGGTTTGTATCATCAAAACGGATATTTGTCTTTCCGCCGTATTTCTTTGCAGTGCCAAAGTTCAGGCAGATGCTCTTTGCGTGTCCTATATGCAGATAACCGTTAGGCTCCGGTGGAAAACGGGTAAGTACAGTCTTATGTTTTCCTGTAGCCAGGTCATTCTCAATGATCTCTTCAATAAAGTTCAACTGGCGCTCCTGCGCAACCTCATTTTTAACTTCTTCCATTTCAGTAAAAATTAACGTGCGAATATACAAAAAAGTGTACCTTTGTCCAAAATAAAGCAAGAATGATAAAATCAATGACAGGCTACGGCAAGGCTGAATGCAACCTTCCGGGCGGCAAAATAACCATAGAGATACGCTCCCTCAACGGCAAGAATGCAGACATAAGCATAAAATCATCCCTCATTCCAAGGGAAAAGGAGATGGAGGTAAGGCAGTACATTGCAAAAGAGCTGCACAGGGGCAACATAGACCTCTTTGCCACAATTGAGCAGAATGCGGCCGAGCAGGCAAAACAGATAAACAAAGAGATTTTTGGAAGCTACTTCAAACAGATACAGGAACTTGGCTTCAACACCTGCACAGACACAATCCTCCAGACAATCCTCCGTCTTCCCGACGTAATTGAAACCCAGAAACAGGAGATTACAGAAGAGGCCTGGGAACAGATGGAGACCGCAGTGCACAATGCAGTTGCAGCCCTCAATGAGTTCCGCAGCCAGGAGGGTGAAATCCTCTACAAAGATGTAACAGGCAGGGTTGCCCTCATAGAATCGTTTGTGGAAGAGGTGGAAAAATACGAGCAGGAAAGGGTGCAGGCAGTAAAGGAGAGAATCCACAACCGCATTGCGGAACTTGGCATTAATCCCGACGAAAACCGCCTTGAGCAGGAAATAGTCTTCTACGTGGAGAAACTGGACATAAACGAAGAAAAAGTGCGTCTGCGCCAGCACTGCCGCTACTTTATGGAAACCATCAACAACGAACCCAACCCCGGCAAGAAACTCGGCTTCATAGCCCAGGAAATGGGACGCGAAATAAACACAATGGGTTCAAAAGCCAACCACGCCCAAATCCAGCAATGGGTGGTAAAAATGAAAGACGAACTTGAAAAGATAAAGGAACAAAGTTTGAATATCTTATAACTGAAAAGAGGCCGTTGGGCCTCTTTTTATTTTCTTTTAAGATATTCCACCAGTTCCGCATTCTCCCGGAACCTGTATTTCTTTACGGAAAATTCCGCCCATTCACGGGCCAGGGCAAACTGCTCCATCATCTCGCATCCAACCGCAATATTGTATGCAGCATAGGCTGCAATACGGGCATTCCGGCTCGCTGTCATAGGCATCCAGAAGGCAACCGCCTCGTTCCACTTGAAATCAAGTGCCTTTGCAAGGGGTTTCTCCCACTGTTCATCCTCAGGATAATTCACAAGCATCCTCTCCTGCCTCTCCCACTGATGGGTAAGGCTGGAAGCCAACGACTCTCCAACCACAGAAGAGACCTCTGCCAACTTGTTGACAATAAAGCCGCTGTACTCACGTGGCTTTGTATCTGCAAGAAGCTGCATATACACAGTATCCTTTACAGCAGTTGCAAATACAACTGAATCTTCAAGGGCATCATAGATATGCATATCTACGGTATACGGCAACGAAACAATATTTGTACTGTAATCCGCGGCATAATTGAGGGAAGACTCAATCTTGTAGGGGCTGAACTTCAGATTCTCCACAAACACCTGCAGGTCTGCACCGGTAGAGAACATAAGTTCCTTCAGATACTCTTTATCCAGTCCCATTGGGGAATTGAACCCGGCAAAATCCAGGTCAGAAACAAAAAAGACAGGCAGAGGATTCTCAAATCCCCTGTCCTGCCTCAATTTTTCCTGCAATGCAAGAGCCGCATTGGCAACCCTTGTGCTGTCCAGAACATTTTTTCCCGACAACGGGAACACTGCAATCTGTTTCCCCTCCATATCAACATTCTTACCCTGCACATCCTTCACATCCACCTGGAACAAGGCAGCCTGGGGTCCGCAGGAAAACAACACAAATGCCGCTATGGCCAACAGGAACAGATTCTTCATAGGCTGCAATTATTATAGACCGCAAATCTCCTTAATCTCACCCACAATCTTCTGCGCAAGTGCATTTGCGCTCTCCTCATCCTTGCTCTCACTGTAGATGCGGATGATAGGTTCGGTATTTGATTTGCGCAAGTGAACCCACTCTGCAGGGAAATCAATCTTTACACCATCTATATCTGTAACTTTCTCAGAAGCATATTTCTCCTTCATCTTAACAAGAACCTCATCCACATTGATGTCTGGAGTAAGCTCAATCTTGTTCTTTGAGATGAAGTAACTTGGATACTCCTTCTTAAGCTCGCTCACTTTGCATCCCTTCTTTGCCAGATGGGTAAGGAACAATGCTACACCTACAAGAGCATCCCTTCCGTAGTGGAGAGCAGGGTAAATAACACCACCGTTGCCCTCGCCACCAATGACTGCATCGGTAGCCTTCATAAGTGTGGTAACGTTAACCTCACCAACTGCAGAGGCATTATACTGCATTCCGTATTTCTCTGTAATATCCCTCAAAGCCCTTGAAGAACTCAAATTTGAAACAGTGTTTCCAGGGGTCTGTGAAAGCACGTAATCTGCAACTGCAACAAGGGTGTACTCCTCACCGAACAACTCGCCGGTCTCACTTACAAGTGCCAGACGGTCCACATCAGGGTCTACTATAACACCCAAATCTGCACCACTCTCCTTCACAACCTTGCATATCTCTGTAAGGTTTTCAGGAACAGGCTCAGGATTGTGCGAGAAGTTTCCGGTAGGCTCGCAGTAAAGTTTCACAACCTCGCAACCAAGTCTCTCAAGCAATGCAGGGATAACCACACCGCCCACAGAGTTTACGGCATCAACAGCCACCTTAAAGTTCTGTTTCTTTACAAGTTCAACATCTACAAGAGGCAATGCAAGAACTGCATCAATATGCTCAACATCATAAGGCTCACGGCTGAGAACCTTTCCAATCTCATCTATCTCCACAAAATCAAACTCCTCCTTAACTGCATAATCAAGGATCTGCGCACCCTCTGCAGCATTCAGGAACTCTCCCCTCTCATTAAGGAGTTTCAAAGCGTTCCACTGCTTTGGATTGTGGCTGGCAGTAAGAATGATTCCGCCGTCCGCCTTTCTGGCTACAACTGCCATTTCAACTCCAGGAGTAGTGCACAGGCCCACATTAATTACATTCACACCACAACCAAGCAAAGTTCCCTCAACAAGGTCATTAACCATTTCTCCCGACAATCTTGCATCCCTTCCCACTACAACGGTAAGTTTGCGGCCAGGATTTTTCCCTACAAGCCATTTTGCATACGATGCGGTGAATTTCACAGCATCAAGCGGGGTAAGGTTGTCACCAATTGCACCACCAATTGTACCCCTGATTCCTGAAATTGATTTAATCAGTGTCATATATTTCTTTTATTACTAAGTCTGAATTATTTATTATGGATGCTTAAAAGGTGGAAATTCAAGGCTTGCGAAGGCGAGGGAACCGGAGTTTACTCTGGTAAATGAGGATTCCCGAGCCGAGCATAACGCAGAATTTACCCTTTTAAGCGCCATAATTACATTTGCATGCCGCCGCAAACTGAAATTACCTGTCCTGTTACATAGCTGCTCAAGTCACTTGCAAGGAATGTTGCAACATTTGCAATATCCTCCGGTGTACCGCCACGGCGGAGAGGAATCTTTGCATTCCAACTCTCGCGTACCTCTTCAGGAAGTTTTGCAGTCATCTCGGTGATGATGAAGCCAGGGGCAATTGCATTTGCCCTTACGCCTCTTGAACCCAACTCCTGTGCAATTGATTTTGCAAGGCCAATCATACCGGCTTTTGAAGCCGAGTAGTTGCACTGTCCTGCGTTTCCGTGAACACCTACAACAGAACTCATATTGATGATTGAACCGCTTCTCTGGCGCATCATTACAGGAGTTACAGCGTGTACAAAGTTGAATGCGGATTTCAGGTTCACTGCAATTACAGCATCCCACTGAGCCTCAGACATCCTCATCATCAGGCCGTCTTTGGTGATTCCGGCGTTGTTCACAAGGATATCAAGACGTCCGAACTCTTTTACAACCTGCTCAACTGTAGCGTGGGCCTCCTCAAAATTTGCAGCATTTGAAGCAATTGCAAGCACTTTTACTCCGTATGCCTCTATCTCTTTCTTTGTATTCTCTCCGTTCTCGTCAATTACAAGATCTGTAAATGCTATGTTTGCACCTTCCTGTGCATATTTCAAGGCAATTGCCTTGCCAATACCTCTGGCTGCTCCTGTTACAAGGGCAACTTTTCCCTCCAATAATTTCATATATTCAAAATTTTTAGGTTAGTACTCAATTATTCAACTGCAACAATCTCCGCCATAAGGTCATACTCATTTGCGGCCGTTATTTTTGCAGTTACAAATTTACCAATTAATTGCTCAGGTGCAAATTCCCCAAGATCCCCAATGAGGATTTCCCCGTCAACTTCAGGGCTTTCCCCTTGTGAACGGCATACCAGCACTCCATCTGTATAACTGTCCGCAATCACCCTCTCAACGGTTCCTACCCTGGACTGGTTAGCCTCAAGCGATATTCCGCTCTGCAGTTCCATCAATTCCTCATATCTCCCCTGTTTGGTACTTTCACGTACAGAATCCTTGAAGTGCAGGGCACCGTACGTACCCTCCTCCTCAGAATAGGTGAATGCACCAAGCCTGTCAAACATGTTGCGCTCCACAAACCTGAGCAGTTTCTCAAATTCACGTCTGTCCTCACCCGGATGCCCTACAATGAGGGTTGTCCTCAGAACCACACCCGGCACCTTTGCCTTTATGCGGTCTATCACCTCCTGGGTCTGCGGACCATCTATTGAGCGGCGCATCATACCAAGCACCTTGGATGATGAGTGCTGCAGGGGTATATCAAGGTATTTGCATATTTTTGGGTTGGATGCCATAATCTCCAGAACATCGTCGGGAAACTGGTCGGGATATGAATAATGCACCCTTATCCACTCAATCCCATCTATCTGGGAGAGTTTCTCCAGCAATTCCCCAAGTGCCCTCCTCTTGTAGAGGTCAAGGCCGTAATATGTTGTATCCTGGGCAACTACAATAAGTTCACGGACCCCATCCGCAGCAAGATTGCGTGCCTCTTCAAGGAGTTCCTCCATAGGTACGGAGATGTGTTTGCCCCTTATCTTTGGAATTGCACAATAAGAGCAGGTACGGTCGCACCCCTCGGAAATTTTAAGGTATGCATAATGTTTTGGGGTTGTTGTGTACCTCTGCTGCAGCAGGGCCGGATTCTTCTCCACCCCAACTGCCTCAAGCACCTTGTCCCAGTCAAAAGCCCCAAAGAAACCGTCAACTTCCGGAATCTCTTCAATGAGTTCATCCATATACCTCTGTGAAAGGCAGCCGAACACAAATATCTGTCCTACATATCCGCGCTCCTTTGCATCCACAGCCGCAAGGATTGCCTCAACAGATTCCTCCTTGGCATCCTTTATGAACCCGCAGGTATTGAGAATCACCGCGTCCACCTTGCTTGATGCAGAGAGTTCATATCCGGGTTCAACTATCTCAATCCCGGCACTCTCCATCTGTTTGAGCAGATGCTCGGAATCCACCCTGTTCTTGGAACAGCCCAAGGTTACAAGCTGGATTTTCCTTACACGGCAATATCTTAAATCCCCTCCAGTCATCAGACTATTCCTCCTCCTGGGCGTCAAGGTTCTCAAAATCAAGTGAAGCGTGGTTCTTAAGGATGTTGTACCACTCAACCACCTTCTTCATATGGGATACATAGAACCTGTCCCTGTCGTATGTAGGGAGAGCCTCCTCAAACAAAGCCTTCAGCACTTTTGCATCGCTCTTTGCAGAAGGTGCATCATTCTCTCCAAGATGTGCGTGCATCTTCTCAAAAACATCCTGCAGTTTAACCTCCTCCTCATCTGTATAGATAGAAATATCTGCCAACGAAGTCATTCTTGCATTCATTGGGCAACAGCTCCTCTTCTTTGTCTGCAGCGCCTCTACAATTGCGCCCTGTGTTGCCTGTGAAACATATAGGAACAAACCGGATTGTCCGCTGATGGACAATACTTTTCTCAAATCTGTTTTCATCTTTTATTCTTTATGTTAATTGAATCCTCTCTCTTTCTTTATTGTTTCATATGCTGCCACAATGGATTTGAATTTCTCCTCCGCAGCCTTCTTCACATCCTCTCCAAGTGTCTCAACTTTGTCGGGATGATGCTTTATTGCCATCTTCTTGTATGCCCTCTTAACCTCTTCATCTGTTGCAGACGGTTCAATTTCAAGCACTTTATATGCAGAATCCACATCATTGCCGCCAAACATTGCAAGTATTGAACTTGCCTCAGCCGCCGGAATGCCAAGATACGCAGCTATATTCTTAAGGTCATTTATCTCCACCTGGCTCACGTGCCCGTCTGCATTCGCAATCCCCACCAGATAGTGGAACAGCTGCAGCCTCTGGGGCTGGTCCATATGGAGCTTTATCTGGGCGCAGATTTCCGGAAGGTTTATCTGTTTCTCCAGGGCAGCCTTAAGTATCTGGAGGGCCTGAGGAAGTGCAGCCTCCCCAAAATTCCTCCTTATGAAATCCTTCACATACTCCAGTTCAGACCTCAGAACCTTGCCGTCAGATTTCATCACAGCAGCAGAGAGCACAAGCAGCGACACCAGGAAACTGTTCCTCTGCTCATTGGCAGAAAATCCCCCTCCCGACGGGTAAACGCGCTGTGCCTGCTGGTCACCGTCAAAGAGCGACCCCAGCAGATAACCTACAAGTCCGCCAAGAGGCCCCCCAAGAGCCCACCCTATTGCACCTGTTATCCATTTTCCTATACCCATATCAAATCAAATGTATAAAAATTCCAATACTCACACTCCCATCCCGGCAATCACCCCAGCAATCTGGGGCAGCAGAGCCCTCTTTGAATCTGCAAATATAACAAAATCTGACATTGAATCCCGCTCTGCATCACGCCATTGTCTGGAGATCCTCTCCTCAACCTGCCCCCTGGTGGCTGCATCCCGCTTCATCACCCTCTCTATCCTCAGTTCATATGGAGCCTTTACGTGCAGCACCTTGTCAGCACACCCCATAACCAGTTTTGATTCAAGGAGAATTGCACTCTCAAACACTACAAAAGCCGGCTTTCTCCCCTTTTTGGCAAGTTCTACACACACCTCTTCCTTCCAGTTCCGGAAATCCCTCAGGACTGCCGGATGTACAAACCCCTCAACCTGCCTCAGCAGAGTTTCATTGCCAAAAATCTTTCCGGCCATAACCCTGCGGTTTATCCTCCCATCTTCAAGCACTTCCTCCCCAAGCAGATCCACAATCTGCCCAAGGAGTACCGGATCTTTGTCATAGAGCATCTTTGCCCTGTCATCAGAGAAATATACAGGATAGCCCAGCCTTGCAAAAATTCTGGAAACATAACTTTTGCCGCTCCCTATACCTCCGGTACATCCCAATGTAAGAACTTTCTCCATAGCACTACAATACGCATTCCACAAATTTGGGTTCTATCTCATACTCAAGAATTCCTTCAGGCACCTTTACGGCCCTGGGCTTCACCACATCCTTGAGCATTATCTCATCATATCCAACCTCCACAGCAAAATCCTGCGGGGAGAGCGATACGGACTTGCCGAACTGCTGTCTGTACCTGATTGTAACCTCCTGCGGTATAACTGCCACATTTGCATAAGAAGGGGCATCCCCTATTGTTACCGGCACCTTTACGGTATTCTCCACATAGCGCCCTATTTCCTGTGAATAGAACACCTCCTCCACAGAGAACCTCACCCCATCCATTGGGGCCAGTTCCACAATGCCGCTTATTGAGCCTGAAACATTTTTGTTCCTGATGGCCTGCGTATAAACCCTGTCTATGCCTGAAATGACACCGGCATCTCCATAAATGAATACAGAATCGGGCTTCAGCAGCAGTTTGGAGTACGGCATATGCTGCTTTCCGTATGTGATTATGCTTTTGGGCTCTACAGGCACTTTACGGCCTCCCTGTTCGGGAAAAATGAAGAAAAGGGTATCTGTGGCCAGTGTCTCCACTTTTATATCGGCCCCAAGGGCATCCTGTATCTTCTGCCTTATGTTGTCGGGAATAAGATAGAACATATCACCCTCCTGTCCGTATTTGTGGAGATGCTTGTGGTCAACCCCCTCTACAAGGAGAGTGAGGGCCTCTTTGTCCTGCAGGTTCTGGATTATCCTGAAACCAGTTGATTTTGCACCAATTACAAGCACGTCACCAGACTCCGCAATATTCTTGCGCCCAGGTATGTCTGTTGTAACCGTAAGCCTGTACCTCACATATGAAGAGTAATTGGCCGACAGTTTCATTATGCTCCACATAAAAAAAGCCAGGAGAAGGGAAAAAACCAGAATTATCCAGTTTCTCCCTCCTCCAAACATCTTCAATTTTCCTTTTACAGGCAAAACCATACCGCTTTGAAAGTTTGGTTGTACCCGAATTATTTTACAGGAATATCAGTAACGTCCTTTACAATGGAACCTTTGTCTACCCTAATCTTTACGTTTGCATCAACCTCCATAAGTATGTATGTAGGCTTTACCTCTGCCACAACACCGTAAATGCCGCCAACTGTAACCACTTTGTCCCCTTTCTGGATAGACTCCCTCCATTTCATAATCTCTTTCTGCTTCTTCTGCTGAGGACGGATCATAAAGAAATACATTACAGCAAAAATAAGTACCATCATAATAAGGAAACTCATGTTTCCACCTGCCTGGGCAGTCTGTTGCAAAATAACCAATGTCTTCATATTCTCTTGCTTTTTTAACTATTCATAAAAATCAGCCTACAAGTCCCCTTCCGCTCTTTACTATCTTGCCCTCCTTAACCATCTGCTGGAGGATGCGGTCAAGCATACCGTTCACAAACACCTTGCTGTTTGGGGTACTGTAGTATTTTGAGATATCCACAAACTCATTGATAGTAACCTTCAAAGGTATTGACTCAAAGGTTACGGCCTCGGTGATTCCCATAACTATGAGAGCCAGGTCTGTAGCAACAAGCCTGTCAAGGTCCCAGTTGGAAACCATCCCGGATACAAGTTCTGTATACTCATCATAATTAACCATAGATTTGGTGAGAAGTTTAAGGGCATACTCCCTGTCATCTTCCTTAAGGAAAGCTCCCGGAACCTCAACTGCACCTTTTTTGGCTATTGAAGGGATATTCTTCAGCACCACATTTATTGTGTATGCCAAATCATCCATCCAATAGAGGCTCATCTCCTCAAGGATATCCTCAAGTATCACATTGTCCTCAAGTTCCTCCTCATATATCCTCTTAACAAAGGCAACATCCCCTGCAAGTGATATTTCAGGGTTCTCCATATACTCCTTGTAGTAGTCAGATGCAACAACTGAGGCATACACTTTCCTTACAAAAGAGTCATAATCGCCCCAGGTGAGCCCTTTCTTGCGGCACATTGCATTAAATGCATCGTCCCCTTCCAATATGTCAATGAATTTGTTCTCCACAAACTTCCTGTTCGGATTTGCCTCCTCCTCTGTAGGATGGAATTTGCTCAAGCCTGCCTCTATCTTTGCCTGTGCAACTTTTCTGAGAGCCTGGGGCAACTGCAGCAACAGACAGTACAGTTCAACGGTCTTGTTGCACGAAGCAATGAGTTCCTTTTCCGCCTGCATAAGGGAATCCGCTCCCGATGCCACTTTGCCGAACAGTTCTTTGAATACCTTAACTCTAATCAGTCTTCTGGTTAGCATAAAAGTGATTTTTTAAATATTTTGCAAATATAGTCCATTACCATCAAAAATTTATTTTATATTTGTAAAACTTTTTAAAATTAACAGTAAAAAAATTATGTATTTCGAGGATTTTGATAATGCGGGAGCGCAAGAGCGTAATGGTGATGATGTTTACTCTAAACCAGTAAGGGCAGGTAAAAGAACCTACTTCTTTGATGTTAAAGCAACCAAAGGTAACGACTATTACCTCACTGTTACAGAAAGTAAAAGGAGAGTGGATAAGGACGGAAGATTTGTTTATGACAAGCACAAAATTTTCCTATACAAAGAGGACTTTGAGAAGTTTACAGAGGGATTGGAGGAAGTGATCAAATTCATTAAGGAGAAATGCCCTGTAACAGAAAGAGTCTACACAGAAGGATCTGACGAGAAGAATTTTTCAGATGTTGATTTTGACCAGCTATAAGAGACAATTGAGTAATAACATATAACTTTTGTTGTATAAAGGTATAATAATTTTGCAAATGCAGTTATTATGCCTTTGTTTTTTATCATTGGCCATTTAATTTCATTCACCAAGATTATAGAGCAAAAAAATACCCGAACGGTATAAATACGCATTAGGGTATCAAGTGGATTTTGTCATCAATCAGTTATCCAACTTTCTTTCCGCAATTACCGCAGAATGCCATTCCTGCCTTTAACGGTGTGCCGCATTCCGAGCAGAAGCGGGGTTTTACGCTCTCCTCAGCAGGAGCAGGAGCAGGAGCCGACTCGCTCTTTGCAAGCGGTTCAGATGCAGGCTCTGCTGCCGCTTCCGTTACGGGCGTTACACGGCTCTCATTGAAAAGTCTCTTGAAACTGCTTGAAAGCCCGCTTAATTGGGTATAAAGGTCATAGGTGATAACAGTGGATGGAGCCACCTGCATATAGCCGTGCATCATCTTCACCATCATCCAACTGTCGATAAAGGCAAACTTGATCGTCCACGCCAGCATCACCGCCAAGACGAATGCCACG
>JAGAKR010000031.1 GCA_017625535.1 Bacteroidales bacterium
ATAGCCCTTGTCTTCACCTGTGGCAGCACTTCCTTGTATGTGATGAATACGGCACAGGCGTTCCTCATGTCTTCAAAGAAGAGCCTGAACATCTGCTGCCATACCCTGCCCCCGTCCAAAGCCTTCAGTTTGACTATGCGGTTGTCTATATGTGTATCCGGATGGTGGTAGTCCACAAGTTGCGGCTCTTCATCCAGTATTGCCACAACTTCTTCCTTGCAATCCAGTGCGGATTCCATAACTTTTTCTTTCAGATACTCCCACGGTATGTAGCTGTTGTTGCGGGTTATGATGCTGTCGGGAAGATGGACCTCCCGGCGGATGAACTGTTCCACCGCCTCCAGACGTCCCTGTGCCAGCCTGCGGTTGAGCTGGTAACTCCCCTCAGGGGAGGCTGCTCCGCAGAAGGAGATCTCGGTGATGGTGATTGTACGGTCCCGGCGTATCTGCCGGAGTATCTCCCTGGCCTTGCGTATGCCGGCACCATTGCCCTGCCAGGTGGAGTCTATGGCAGTGCTGTTAACACGGAATTCGAAACGTATCTCCGTGCGCCTCTCCTGTGAATGGGCCAAACCTGAGCATAGCAGCAGGAGGACGAGTGCTATATGATGTCTTATAGTTATATGCATTTGTGTTCCTTCTCCATTGTTGCAAGCAATGTGTTGTGCTTTAGTATTGCTTCCGGATGGTTGCGGCGTACATAGCCGCCTATACTGTTGTATGTAATCCCGAACTTCCTGGCTATTGAATACAGTGATTCGGTTGTGGTTGTGTACAGTTGGAGTGCCTGTGAGTATTTCTCTTCGCTGCGGCACGAGACGGTCTTCCCGTTTGACGCCCTCATCATCCCCCTCTTTGCAGCCAGTTCCGGGCAGTGTTCCTTCAGGTACATCCTGAACGCCTCGGGCTTCAGTCCGAACTCCGCTGCCACGGTTGCCGTCGGAAGGGAAGTGCTGCGCAGACGCTCTATGGCCGGCGCATATTTCTCGGCCACCGAACGGTTGTACCGCTTGGTCTGACCAAGACCCACACCATCATACCCCCGCCTGCTGACTATGAGTTCCGGATGCCAGTTCTTAAGATGGTACCGGAAACCGCCAAGGTTAACCTGTGTGATGCGGGCTATCTCGGTAACATCCAGTGAAGTGGTGCGGTAGAGCTCTATGGCCTTCTCATACTTCTTCAGGGTACTCTCTCGCGGTTCATGGATGGCCCAGCAGCCGTTGCGCATACCCTTGGTACTCTGCCCGGCCATACAAAGTCGCTTGTCCTTCCTTTTCTGTGTGATCTGAGGGTAATAGGCTATGATGTGTTCGCGAAGACCGGTATAGGAGACATTGCACCTCTGTGAAACCTCCCGTATTGTCATGTCTGACTCCTGGAGCATCTCCACTGCCCTGGAGTATCCTTCCGAACTCCACTTGCGGGCTCCGTACTGGAGGTTGGCCGTGATGCCAATCCTCTGGCGCAACTGCTCCCTGCGGGGAATGACATCCGGATAATGCCTGCGCAGCTGGTTTGCCAGTGACGTGCAGCTGACTTCAAATATGCGTGCTATCTGGGAAATGTTGTATTCCAGGTATTCACGGCTCTTGCATGCCGATATCGCATCGTTGTACTTGTACTGTGAGGCTGTGGTCTGGCCCCGTTTGCCCCTCAGACGCACCTCTGTTGATGCACCACTGAGGTTGTGACGGAGGAGAATGAGGTCTCTGTGATGCTTGCACAGGTAGGAACTGAACGCAGAGAACCCTACACCGGTCTGCTCACATATCTCCTTGATGGACAGACCTGTGGAGGAATAAAGCATTACACTATCCCTGTACTTTCTCTCTGATGTCCTGACTCTCTTTTGCACCCGAAAAAACAATATTCTTTTGATGATGGTGGATAAACTTCTCTTTGTAAGAGAAGTTTATAAGTGCAAACGATTGTAATTTTGAGAGATACTTAAAAAAAGAAAGTGAGGCAATGTGCCTCACTTTATAATAGAAATGAATTATATTGTCTCTTCACAAATCTCGCCTATCCGGCTTTTGTCATAAGGCCTTTCAACCCTTATGTAGTTGCCTGTGTATCCGTACATCATACCCCCCTTCTGGGTTGATTCAAAGAGGACCTGCTGGGTGGTTCCTTTGTGGCGGGCCACATATTCGGAGTGGAGTTGGTCGGAAAGGGCGGTGAGGGCATCAACTCTGGCAGTTTTGGTTGCCTCGTGCACCTGGTTGGGCATTTCTGCCGCAGGGGTGTTTGCCCGTCGGGAGTATGGGAATACGTGGATGAATGCAGGCTTGATTGTATCTTTTAGGAAGTTGTAGCATTTCTGGAACTCTTCGTCTGTTTCTCCAGGGAAGCCTACAATTACATCTATTCCAAAGAATACATCTCCCATTATGCGGCGTACCATTGCAATTTTTTCTGCAAACATTGTGGTGTTGTAGCGGCGGCGCATTACTTTAAGCACTTCATCTGAACCGCACTGGAGAGGGATATGGAAGTGGTTCTGGAATTTTGTGCCGGAAGCAATCCACTCTATTATGTCTTCCCTCAGGAGGTTTGGCTCTATTGAGGAGATTCTGTAGCGTTCTATTCCAGGTACTTCATTCAGCGCCTTGAGCAGATCCAGAAAGTCTTCACCTGTTGTGCGGCCGAAATCTCCGGTATTCACACCTGTAAGGACAACCTCTTTAATCCCTTTTGCAGCAATTGCCTGTGCCTCTTTTACAAGAGTTGCTATAGGGAGGTTGCGGCTCTTGCCACGGGCAAGGGGTATTGTGCAGTATGAACAGTGGTAGTTGCAGCCGTCCTGCACCTTAAGGAATGAGCGGGTGCGCTCTCCGTGGGAGAATGCCGGGAATATGGTCTCCACTTCATTTATTGCACAGGAGAATGAGCGGGCTGTACCCAGTTTCTGGGGAATTTCACTTACCAGTTGGAACACATCTCCTTTGCGGTCTGCACCAACTACAAGATCCACACCCTCTATCTCCATAATCTCCTGCGGTTTCAACTGGGCATAGCATCCTGTTACCGCAATTATTGCATCCGGGTTCTGTTTGTGCAGTTTGCGGATTGCCTGACGGCATTTTTTGTCTGCGTGCTCAGTTACGCTGCAGGTATTTATTACGTATATGTCTGCAGGTTTGCTCTGGGCAACCCTTTCATATCCGTTATCTATAAATTGCTGCGCTATTGTAGAGGTCTCCGAAAAGTTGAGTTTGCAGCCCAGTGTTACAAATGCTACTGTCTTCATAATTAAAGGTTCATTGTTACCCTTGATGCGTATACCTGTCCTCCAAGCGGCGGATTCAGTTTGTCTATCTGCACCTGTGCATTTTCTATATATGGGAATTTCTCTTTTATTGCATCCAGTATCCTTCGGGCTACATTTTCCAGCAGGTGCGATTTTATCTTCATCTGGGCTGCAATTATGTTGTATACTTCCTGGTAATTGAGGGCATCCTCTATGTTGTCTGTTTTTGCAGGAATTGTCATATCTGTTTCTGCCCAGAAGTTTACAATGAATTTGTTTCCTATTTTCTGTTCTTCTTCAAAGCATCCGTGGTGTGCGTAAAATTGCATTCCCACAAGTTCTATTTTATTCATAATCATTCTTTTAATATGTCACTCGGTCACCGGGTACAGAGTCACTCGAGGACCGAGTACAGTGTCACTCGGGGACCGGGTACTACGCCAATAAAATAAAAACGCAAGGCCTTTTGCCTATCTCAATAGGGTTTTTCTTCCACTCGGCAACGCTCCTTGTGAGGATTGTCTGGGTAGGGAGGGTTATGTCTGCCGCCACGCATATGCGGGTTTTGGAGCCACAGACTGCCAGCAAATCTGCAAAGAGCTGGCCGTTGCGGTATGGGGTTTCAATCATTATCTGTGACTGCCTCAATTGCGCAGAAACCTTCTCTAAAAGTTTTATTTTTGCCTTCCTCTCATCGGGCTTTACAGGAAGATACCCGGTAAAGGCAAAGCACTGGCCGTTGAGCCCGCTCCCCATAAGGGCAAGCATCAAAGATGACGGGCCCACCAATGGAACCACCTCTATGCCGTGTCTGTGGGCCAAGTCTACAAGTTGTGCACCGGGGTCTGCTACTGCCGGAAGTCCCGCCTCGGAAATGAGCCCCACATCGTTGCCCTCCTGTAAAACCTTAATATACTCCTCTATCTGTGCAACAGGGGTATGCTCATTAAGTTCATACATCTGCAGTCCGTCAATCTTGCCTTTAAGCCCGGCACGCGAAAGATACCTGCGTACAGTCCTGAACTCTTCCACTACATAATGGTTTATATGTTGGAGCAGTTCCAGAACGTAAGATGGGATAACCTCCGCAGGGTCATTCTCCCCCAATGGAGAAGGAATCAAATATAATTTACCGCTGTTCATAGAGAACAAAGGTAGGGAAAAAAATTCTACCTTTGCATTATGGGAAAAATTACTTTTTTAGGCACAGGGACATCTCAGGGCATTCCAATGATTGGATGCACCTGCAAGGTATGCAAATCTGCAGACCCAAGGGACAACAGGCTCCGCACCTCTGCATTGGTAGAGCATAACGGTTTCCGCATCCTCATAGACTGCGGCCCGGATTTCCGCCAGCAGATGCTACGCCAGAACATTTCAGACCTTGATGCCGTAATCCTTACCCACCAGCACAAAGACCACACAGGGGGAATGGATGACATACGTGCCTTCAACTATTTCCGCAAGGCAGCCTTCCCAATCTACGCAGAACCCAATGTGCAGGAATCCCTTAAAATGGAGTATTCATATGCCTTTGCAGAGCACAAATACCCCGGAGTACCGGATTACACCCTCCACACCATAGGTGAGGAGCCCTTTACAATTACAAAGTCTCTTCCCGACGGAACTGAAGCCTCAATAGAGATAACCCCAATAAGGGTGTACCACTACAGGCTTCCCATACTTGGATTCCGTATAGGCAATATGGCCTATATAACAGACGGGAGCAGCATCCCTGCCACAGAATTTGACAAACTGCAGGGATTGGAACTGTTCATTATAAATACTGTAAGGAAAGAGAAGCATATATCCCATTTCTCACTGCCTGAGGCTCTTGATGTAGTGGAGAAAGTTGGAGCCCCAAGGAACTTCCTTACACATCTTTCACATCAGATAGGGACACATAAAGAATTGGAGGCAATTCTGCCCCCAAATGTAAAACCTGCATACGATACTTTGGAACTGGAATTCTAACGGGAAATTACACCGCTTCCTATCATCTCCTCCTCCCCGGGAGTATACCACGCTGCAAACTGACCTGCAGAGATGCCTCTTTGCGGTTTGTCAAACACAATATACAGTCCGTCCTCTTCGCGGTATAAAGTGGCCTGCTGCAGAGGCTGCCTGTATCGGATACGTACCAGATACCTGCGGCGCTCTCCAACCTCCATCTGCAAATCCTCCCTTATCCAATGGATTTCAGGATTCTCTATCTTAAGCCCTTTCCTGTAAAGGCCTGGATGTGAATGCCCTTCACCAACATAGATGTTGTTGTTCTCTATATCTATGGAAATTATGAAAATGGACTCTTTGTGTCCTCCAATGTTCAAACCTTTCCTCTGTCCAATAGTGTAGAACTGTGCTCCGGTATGCTTCCCAATTTTCTTGCCGTCTGCAGGGGTGTAGGTGTGTGGTGCTGCAAGCAGAGCCAATTCATCGGGAGTATAATCTGTATATTCCCCATCCAGCAGATTGGAATGGGCAACCACATTTCCCTGCAGGTCTGCAACACATTCCCCTGCCTTAAGGGCTGATGCTGTGTATGGGGCACGCTCATCTTCCGTTGCAAAAATTTCAATTACATCTCCCTCTTTGGGTTTGAGTTTCTGCTGCAGGAACACAGGAAGATCCACCTTTCCCACAAAGCATATTCCCTGGGAATCCTTCTTCTCTGCGCTTGGAAGGCCTGCCTCTTTGGCCAGGCGCCTTACCTCAGGCTTGTCTATGTCACCTATCGGGAAGAGGGCCTTGGAGAGTTGTTCCTGGGAAAGCTGGCAGAGAAAGTAACTCTGGTCCTTGTTCTTGTCATCACCGGCAAGGATACGGTAAATCTTCTCACCCTTCTCATTTACAAACTCATCCTTTTTGCAATAATGCCCGGTGGCCACATAATCCACACCCAGTTCAAGGGCGCATTTGAGAAATGCATCAAATTTTATCTCGCGGTTGCACAATACATCCGGATTTGGGGTGCGTCCCTTCTCATATTCAGAGAACATATAGTCCACAACCTTCTGGCGGTAAATTCCGCTGAGGTCTACAAAATGGAATGGAATGCCAAGCTTTTTAGCAACCATCTCCGCCACAAACTTGTCCTCCTCCCACTCACAATCTCCGTGAAGGGTACCTGTGGTATCGTGCCAGTTCTGCATGAACAGGGCAACCACATCGTGCCCGGCATTCTTGAGCAGAAGTGCCGCAACACTGGAATCCACTCCGCCTGAAAGTCCTACTGCTATCTTCATATCTATCTTATCTTCAATCTGTTCAAAGCCCTCTGATACTCCCTTGCATTGCGGTTGTGCTCTGCAAGGGTGCGGGCAAATTTATGTGTGCCATCCATATTGGCATTGGCGCAAAAATACAAATAATTATGTTGCTCATAATCAAGCACTGCATCTATCCCCTTAATGCTCGGGATTGTAATTGGCCCCGGAGGGAGACCGGCATACAGATAAGTGTTGTATGGTGAATCCACTTTAAGGTGCCTGAAGAGTATCCTCTTTATTGACGGGTCATTGAGTGCAAACTTTACAGTTGGGTCTGCATCCAGTTTCATCCCCTTTTTGAGCCTGTTCATATAGACACCTGCAACGCGGGGCATCTCAGGTGTGTAGTTGGTCTCCTCACATACAATTGATGCCAGAATTGAAACTTCCACTGGGGTGAGTCCTATTGCCTTTGCCTTCTCCAGCCGATTCTGGTTCCAGAACTTGTCATACTCCTTCTTCATCCTCTCCACAAACTTCTGTGGGGTGATTGTCCAGTACACCTCATATGTATTGGGGAGGAACATTGCCATAAAAGTTTCCTTCTTGAACCCGTTCTCCTCCCAGGTTGCCGCCTTTGCAAAATGTTCCATAAAGGATACAGAGTCTGCAGCAAGCCTTTTTCCCAGTATTCCCGACAGTTTTTCCAACCCCCTTATATTCCCGCTCATTGTGAGCATCATTGGGGACTCCCATCCCATGCGGAGCATTCTTGCCAGATCTTTATTGGATTTGTCGGGAGTAAGAAAATATCTGCCAGGCTTGAAGTTCTTCTCCAGTTCATTCCTCAAGGCCACCTTTTTGAATGATTTCATATCCTCCACTGCAGTTGCAATGGAATCAAGCATCTGGGAATAAGTTGCCTGCAGGGGTATGTACACAGTCTTTTTTGCAGGGATGCTCTTTTTGTAATCCTGTAGAATTCTTGGGAGGAAAATTGTTGCTCCACCGCAAAGTGCCCCCACCAGGATCAGTGCTATGACTTTTTTCATTTTATCCTTATTTGGGTCCCTATTTTCAGTTCAGTTGCCTTCAGGCCGGGGTTCAGGCGGGTTATCTCATCTACTGTAGTGCCGTATCTGCGGGCAATTGAGTAGAGGGTGTCACCTGCCTTTATTGTGTATGTTTCTCCAACCGGTGCTGTTGGCTGTTCTGTTTTAGGGGCGGGTTGTGCTTCCGGCTGTGCTGTTGGTTGTACCGGTGCTGTTTCAGGTGCTGCTGCAGGTGCTGTTCCCTTTAACTTCTCAAGTTTAATTTTTGCTTTCTCACTTTTTCTGGCAGCCTTTGCAGCCTTCTTCTCCAACTTTCGCATTTTCTTCTGCAGTTTTGCCTCCTTTTTGGCCGCTTTTAATTGGGCCTTTGATTCTTTGAATGCCTCACCGGTATCATACTTATACAATTTATACTCCTCAATTATATCAATAAGGAGTTTGGCATATTTGGGATTGGTTGCATAACCGGCAGCCTTGAGTCCGTGTGCCCACGCCTTATAATCTGTAATTGGAAGATCAAACAGGGAATTGTACCTGCTTCCCGATATCAAAAAATATGAGTGGTCTGTAAAGGAATCAATGGGATCGTTGTATTTGCGGAAACACTCCCCCTTGGCATCATCATCGTGCTTATAGCCTTTTCCCTTCCATCCGTTGTGGCATTTTATTCCAAAATGGTTGTTGGCCTTGCGGGCAAGGGTGGAATTGCCGTCACCCGACTCCAGACAAGCCTGCGCAAGGATAATGCTTGCAGGAATCTTATGCTTGTGCATCTGCTTTATAGCAACATCCTTGTATTTGTTGATGTATTGTTGCCTTGTAAGGTTCTGAGCCTGCAGCTGCATTGTTGCAGCCGCAATTAAAATAATTGATATAATGGTTCTGCAGTTCATAAAACAAAGATAAAAATAAATTGATGATTGTTTAATTAAAGTATAACTCATAAAATGATTGGAAAATGGCAAGTGTAAAAATCAAATTCAGGCCATCATCAGTGAATGGCAAAGAGGGGACATTGTATTACAGGATTATACACAAAAGAAAAGTAAGGGAACTCAGTACCGGTTTTTCACTTTTCCCGCAGGAGTGGGATGCAGATATTTCATTAATAAACATCAACAGTTATAATATTGAGAGAGCAAGGTATCTTTACTCAGTAAAGGATAAAGTTGATGCAGATATTGAAAGGTTGAAACATATTGTATCTAATCTTACAAATAGTGGAAACGAATTTTCTGCAGATGATATTCTGGATGAATTCAACGGGTGCGGCAATACACTCCTTTTCAGCGTATATATGCAGAGTATAATTTTGGATTATAAAAGAATGGGAAAAATACGCACTGCTGAAGCTTATTCTTCCACCTTAAGGAGTTTTATGAGATTCCGCAACGGCTCATCACCTGCTCTGAATATGATAAATTCAAAACTTATGATAAAATATGAAGCGTATCTGAAGAGCTGTAATGTATGTTCAAACAGCATTTCATTTTATATGAGAAATTTGAGGGCAGTTTACAACAGTGCTGTGGAGAACAATCTGGTGGAGCAGCAACATCCGTTCAAGCATGTGTATACAGGGATTGAGAAGACTGTAAAAAGGGCACTCACTGCACATAATATGCGGTTGATAAAACAGGCTGATCTTGGCGGGTTCCCATTGCTCAACTATGCAAGGGATATGTTCATGTTCTCATTTTATACAAGAGGGATGTCATTTATTGATATGGCGTTCTTAAAGAAAGAGGATCTTAATGGAAATGTACTCACATACAGGAGACGGAAGACGAATCAATTGATGCATATAAAATACGAAAAGTGCATGAAGGCAATAGTTGACAAATACAAAAACAAGGACTCGGAATACTTGCTGCCTTTAATAGGTTCAAATGGAGGAATTGATACACGCAAGCAGTATATATATGCAGCCCATAATATAAACAGAAGCCTTAAATCTCTTGGCAAAAGACTTGAGCTTCCAATCCCTCTTACAATGTATGTAGCAAGACACTCCTGGGCCAGCATAGCAAAAAGCAGGAACATTCCTGTAAGTATAATAAGCGACGGTATGGGACATGAATCTGAGAAAACCACCAGAATCTACCTTGCCTCTTTGGATAATTTTGCCGTTGACAAAGCGAACAATTTAATAATAAAGTCTATATAGATTTAGTGTATCTCTTTGTAAGAGAAGTTATTCAGAGCACAAAGATATAAAAAATCAGTTAACAATACTCATTCATAATGCATTATTTTTCACTATAGGAAATAATTGATGAATTTTACCAAACAGATGCTTGGCAAATACTGAACATTTCTGTTCTCAATAACCCCAAATTCCATTTGTATGACAAGGTAAACTTCTCTTACAAAGAGAAGTTTATCCACCATCATCAAAAGAATATTGTTTTTTCGGGTGCAAAAGAGA
>JAGAKR010000002.1 GCA_017625535.1 Bacteroidales bacterium
CCTATGTTTGTGGGCGTTAACCAATAAAAAACATTGTTATGGAAATAGTGAAGAGAGAAAGAAGGGTAATGAACCCATTTTTGGACTGGTGTTTCAAGTATCTTTTTGGAACCGAGGAAAATAAACCAAATCTTATAGGTTTCCTAAATCTTATGCTGATGCCACAGTCCCCGATTGTTGATGTTGAATTTATGAACAATGAATCCTTGCCGTCATCGCCCGATATAAAGGAGTGTGTGTTTGATATTGTGTGCAAGGACCAGAATGGAGACAGGTATCTGATAGAGGTTCAGAACGGGAAGATGATTGAAATTAAGGACAGGATAATTTATTATACCTGCCGTCTAATGGACCGTATGGGTAAGAGAGGTTCTGGGTGGAATTACAGTGATATAAAGAGGGTGTATACCATCTGTCTTATGAACTTTACATTTGAGAGCAATCCCAAATTGAGGCGTGATATTCAACTTTATGATATAGATGACAATACATTATTTTCTGACAAGATTAACATTATTATGTTGCAGTTGCCTTGTCTAAAGGCAGAAAGTCTTGGGGAGTGCAAAGCAAACTATGAATTATTGTTATATTTGCTAAAAGAAATGCAGGCCGGTATGAAAACAATAGATGAATTGAAGCAGGAGATAGCCAATACAACACTTCCACAAGAGACCAAGGAAGTGTTCTATAGAGTTTTGGATACAGCAGATGTTGGTTCTCTTTCAGAGAAGGACCAGATGCGATATGAGAGTGCTCTCAAGAACTATCTGGATACAATGAGTTGTATTGAGTATGCTACGGTTAAGGTGAGGGAAGAGGGAAAAGCAGAAGGACTGGCTGAGGGTAAAGCAGAAGGAGAATCCATGGCTAAGGCTTCAATTGCCAAATCCATGAAGGAGAAAGGTTTGGACAACAAGATTATTGCAGAGTGCACCGGCCTGTCGGTTGAGCAGATAAAGGTTTTGTAGGTTGTTCCGTTCGGGAAACCACCCATTTTCCCGGACAAAACTGCAAAAAAAAGATACTCCGTTCGGGAAAACATATCATTTTCCGGACGGAGTATTTTTTCTGGGATGCCGGGCAGAGAATTTTAATACTTTTTAAGCCACTCGGCGTAGAAATAGTCATATACACGGTATCTGCCATCCTCTTTTACTATGGTGTCGTTGTTGAGCAATGGTTTAAGCGCAGATTGTAATGAACTGGCAGAACTCAAGTTGTGTTTTTTTATGAATTCTGCAGATGTGATGTTTGTGGCAATGCACTCTTTTGCAATGGCCAACAGGGCCAGTTTCTGTTTTGGAGCCAAAATGGAGAACTGCTCCCTATAACTCATATCCTGAGACATGATTACATTTTCCCAGGCAACATCAAACATTCCAAGTCCGCATTTTTCCCCAGCAGGAGTAAGGGCAAACAGTTCATTCATAATCATCTGTACAAACCAGGTACACCCCTCCAGTCTTGAATAAACCTTTTTTACAAGTTCCTGGTCAATCATCTTTCCATAATCCTGGAATTTGCTTATGGCAAATTCCAAGTATGTATCCATATTTATTGGTTTAAGTCCAATTGTTATGGCACTCTGGTAAAATGGCTTGGATGGAGATTGGAACATATTCCCCATCATATGCCGTTTGCTGCCACAGAAAATGAATTGGGTCTGTCTGCATTTCTGGATTTTACTGCGCAATAGGGCTTCAATATTTTTCTCGGGGTAACCGCTTATTTGCTGGAATTCATCAATTGCAACAACGCAAGGTTTGTCTGCGCTCTCAAGGTACTCGAATATTTCATCCAATGTGGTTTCAGGTGCACTTATGTCTCCCAATCCTATGTCAAATGTAGGTTCTCCAGTAAGAATATCCAGTTTGAACCCCATTCTTAAAGATGCCACAATGTTTATGAATTTTTCAAATAACACGCTCTTCCGTGGTTTCAGTTCTTCATATATGGTTTTCCCAAGCAGGTATACCATTTCAGCCAAAGACGAGGTTGAGTAAATGTCTATAAAGAACAGATAATAATTCTTCTTCATCTCTTCCCGTCCAAAGCAATGCTCAATAAGGCCTGTTTTTCCCATACGTCTTGGAGAAATAAGTGCCAGATTTCGGCCATTGTAAATCTGTTTAATCAGAAAGTCAGTTTCCTGCTCCCTGTCGCAGAAATATTCTGGTGACACATATTTGCCAACGATAAAAGGGTTTGTTACCAAAGATTTGCTCATACTTACATGTTTTATTACAAATATAATAATTATATTTTCAATAATTGCAACTCAGTAAAATCTATCTGAAATTTTTCTTCACTTTTTTGGGGAATCATAAATGTTTCCGTTCGGGAAACCACCCATTTCCCCGAACCAAACTGCAAAAAAAAGATACTCCGTTCGGGAAAACATATCATTTTCCGGGCGGAGTACTTAATTCTTAGGGGGGCAGGCCCCGGGACTGTGAGTTATTCTCTCTCTATCCTCAATTGCTGTATCTGGTTCCCTTTTTCCTGGGTCATTACAAAGAGGGTAACCCTGAATTTCTCGCCGCCGGCGCTCAGGCTGCCAATGGCATAGGTGAGTGGGGCTTTGCCGCTCTTGTGCACTATTGAGAAACTTTTTGGGGTGTAGTTTACAAAGAAATCCTTCATTATCTGGGTGGCCTGAACCTTGCTGCAAGCACTTACAGAGCCCAGGATATCA
Organism: Bacteroidales bacterium; assembly: GCA_017625535.1. Lineage (GTDB taxonomy): Bacteria > Bacteroidota > Bacteroidia > Bacteroidales > UBA932 > Egerieousia. The sequence goes on from JAGAKR010000002.1 coordinate 2,696, forward strand.
AGTTCCAGGTTGCTTGCAAACCAGGCTGAGAGTTTGTCAGAGTCTCCCATCTGAAGGTATTTGCCAATAGGTACAAATACATCTGCCTGTTTCTGGGCAAATGAACAGTTGAAGAAAATCATTGTTGCCGCAATGGCCAGAATTATCTTTTTCATATTATTGTAAGCCAAGTTTATAATGTGCAAATAACGGCATTAAACTTGCAAAAAACAAGCCATATTCCTACTTTTGTTAGTATGAAGATTACTTTATTGCTTGTTGGGAAGACCGCATTCCCCTACATAAACGAGGGAATTGCCATATATGAAAAGCGCCTGCAGCACTATGTGAATTATGCCAGGGTGGAGATTCCTGAACTCAAAGGGGTTCAGGCAATGAGCCGTGAGCAGATTAAGGTGAAGGAGGGGGAACTTATCCTCAAGAACATAAAGGCTGCGGATGATGTAATCCTCCTTGATGAGCGTGGGAGCACCTACACCTCACTGGAGTGGGCCTCACATCTCCAGAAGAAGATAAATTATGAGGGGAAAGATATAGTATTTGTGATAGGGGGGGCATACGGCTTCTCCCAGAAGGTGTACCAGAGGGCAAACGGCAAAATCTCACTTTCAAAGATGACATTCTCCCACCAGATAATAAGGGTGATTTTCCTGGAACAACTCTACAGGGCCTTTACTATAATGAAGGGGGAACCTTACCACCACGAATAGCAGTTTACATTTGCAGCAATGCAGGGAAGATCCACACATATTGCAGATTTGGCCGGCGCTGTATGGGGCGGTATAAAACGGATGGCAACACTCCTGTTGGACAACAGGACAACCCTGTTTATGTTTATCGCTGCAGCACTGCTTCTTGTCTCATATATTGCAGTACCGGGCGGGGGCGGACTTGAGGCCGAGGCGGAGAAATTGCAGAGAAGGATACAGAGCAGGCAGCATATTCTGGAGGAGTATGTTGAAACAGCACTGCAGATTCCTGTAGATGAGTGGCTGCAGTTGGAGGATTTTCCTCCCGATATGGTAATATACCGGTACAATGCAGATACTCTCCAGTCCTGGGCAAACCAGTTCCCCGTGGCAAATGATGAGGTGGATGTGCTCACTTTGTGGTATGGAATAAACCACCTGAACAGCAGGAGCCTCTACAATGCACCACTGGCCTACCTCACAGAGCAGGAGCAGTATGTTAACCTGGGTTCCGCCTGGTATGTGGTGAAGGTCTATAGGCAGGGTGCTGTAAAAGTGATTTCAGGACTCCTCATAAAGACAGAATACCTCTCAAACAACACCATACTTGCCAGCAAGATAAACCCTGAACTGGGCATTAAGAAGAGGCTGAGCCTTACCCCTGTAACATTTGATGAGGGGCTTGTGGTAAGCGGTATTGGCGGGGGGGCGCTCTTCTCTGTAAGTGATGAGATAATGGCGTTCAGTTCGGGAATGGCTGTTCCGTTGAAGTGGCTTGCCCTCTTCTTCCTCTGTGCCGCCCTTTACTCATTCTTCTACAACAGACGCAATTTCAAGGCACTTGCAATATATGTTGCCGGACTCACCTTTGCCAGGTATCTCTGTTTCGGGCTGGCTGCAGGACTCCGGTACTATTCTCCTGTATTCTCACCAAACCTCTATGCAGACTCAGGAATCTTCTCCTCATTCGGCAACTTCCTCCTCAACAACCTCTATGTAACGCTGGTTGTGCTTGGAATATACTTGCTCAGGAAGAGATTCATCCTGCTGCTCAAACACTCGGGGAAATGGGGCAGATATTCCATCCATTTCCTCCTGGGGCTTCTTCCGGTGCTCCTTGCAGGTTATATAAACTATGCCTTCCACTCCCTTATAAACAACTCAAATATAGTTCTGGAACTCTACAGGCTTGAAGAGTTGGGCGTATATTCCATTATGGCATATGCCTCCTTTGCCCTGCTGTTTATAGTCCTTTACCTTACCTTGCAACTTTTTGTACCAACCCTTCCTTTTGTGCGCAAGAGCACATTGCTAAGGCCCAAATACATGCTTGCATACATATGCATAATCTCCCTCTACACATTGGCTACGGTAAGTACGCTGGGCTTTAAAAAAGAGGTTTCGGGAAGTAAGGTGTGGGCAAACAAACTTGCTGTGGAGAGGGATATAAGCCTTGAACTCCAACTCCGTTCTATAGAGCCCAAACTGGTCTCTGACCCTATAATTGGGGCAATGCTGGGGCTCCCGCAGGAGAGATACAGCCTTATACAGAACAGAATGGAGGAACTGTACCTGAAAGGTGTAAACCAGAAATATGAGATAAGCATAACCATATGCCGTCCCAATGACATGCTTTTGGACAGCAAATGGCAGCAGATGGTAGACTGCTCGTCATACTACCAGGATCTCCTTGCATCTGCAGTGCCTCTGGCAACCGGCTCCAACTTCTTTTTCCTGAACAACTACAACGGAAGGGTAAGTTATCTTGGAGTGCTCAGATACACCAGCCCGGTGCATGGTCCCATAACAATGTATATGGAGTTTGAATCCAGGTACACCAAAGATGTGGCTGAGTACACCGCAGTCCTTTTTGATTACAAGCCATCAGACAATGTAAATATGCCAAGTGCATATTCATATGCAAAATACATAGACAACCGCCTGGTAATATACCGGGGCAACTATGTATATCCAATGGTTTGTAATCCCGACGAATACCGTCAGGGATTCTCGGTGGTGAAGGATGAAGACAACCTCCATTTTGTAACCAGGGCGGAGAATGACAACCTCATAATTATAACCAGGGCAAACCGCAGCATTGTGCCGTATCTGGTCTCATTCTCATATATAATGCTCTTCTACAGCGGAATAATGTTCCTTTTTGCCCGCACAAGGTCTATGGGCAGGAGGAATATGAGGATAACCCTTCCTAAGAATTCGTTCAGGAGGAAAATCACATACCTCATTACAATTTCATTGGTGGTATCCCTCATTTCAATGGGATTTGGCAGTGTATGGTTCTGCCTAAACTATTACAGGGAGAGCAACAGCCTGCAGATGGAGGAGAGGCTGCAGACAGTGCAGCAGACGCTGTCTGACCAGTGCAAATTTGCCGAGAGTTATAACGAGATAAATACTTCGTCTGTATTCCAGTCACTGGAAAGGCTGGCACAGAATACCCAGACAACCATAAATATTTTTGATCCGCACGGAAGGCTGATGCGCTCAACCCAGCCTGAACTGTTCGACCGTTATCTCCTGGCATCCAGAATCCATCCCGATGCATATTATCAACTGGTAAAGGAGAAGAAGATGCAGGTAATTACAAAAGAGAAACTGGGTGAACTCAATTACTCGTCTCTCTATGCACCAATATACAATGCGGAGGGAAAATTGGTTGCCATTGCAAATATCCCGTATTTTGCAAAGGTCTCCGATTTGTCGGGAGACATATCAACAATCCTTGCGGCAATTATAAATGTGTACATTTTGTTGCTCCTTGCTGCAATTTTTGGAGGTACGGCTCTTGCAAACCAGTTGTCAAAACCTCTGGCGGAGATTGGAAACAAGATGAAACTGATAGATGTTTCCAAGAAGGCAGAGCATATTGATTACAGGAACAAGGATGAATTGGGAGAACTGGTTGGGGCATACAACAAGATGGTTGATGACCTTGAAGAAAGTACCCGGCGCCTGGCACAGACAGAGAGGGAGCAGGCCTGGAGCGAGATGGCCCGCCAGATAGCCCACGAAATAAAGAATCCGCTTACCCCTATGCGTCTGAGCATACAGCACCTGATAAGGCTCAAACAAAGGGGTGTTGATGGATGGGAAGAGAAGTTTGAGGAGGTTGCAAGTTCAATTCTTGAGCAGATAGACATCCTGTCCAATACTGCATCAGAGTTCTCAAGTTTTGCCAAGTTCTATTATGAAGAGAACTCTGTAATTGATCTGGCTGAACTTATAAATGACCAGAGGGTGTTCTTTGATACCAGGGACAACATACGCATATCATATGATTACTGCCATAGAGATTGCAATGTGTTTGCCCGTAAGGGACAGATAATAAGGGTACTTGTGAATCTTGTCTCAAATGCCATACAGGCACTTGAAGAGGGAGGAGGATATATACGCATTACTTTGCGTGAAGATGCCGGCTGTTATGTGGTGGCAATAGATGACAATGGCCCGGGTGTAAAGGATGAGGATACTGTGAAACTCTTCAAGCCAAACTTTACCACAAAGAGCAGCGGAACCGGTCTTGGACTTGCAATCTGCCGCAATATCATTGAGCAGAGTGGCGGCAAAATCTCCTACAGGCGCTCGGATTTGGGTGGTGCCTGCTTCTCGTTCAGCCTGCCTGTTTACAATGGATAAAAAAAGCAACCCTTTTGGAGTTGCTTTTTTTTTATCCATTATTTCTGTCTCAAGAAAATCTGTACCGGAACACCATTGAAGTTGAAATGCTCGCGGAGCCTGTTCTCCAGGAACCTCTTGTATGGCTCCCTGATGTATTGTGGGAGGTTGCAGAAGAATGCGAATGAAGGGCTCTGGCTTGGAAGCTGGGTAATGTATTTGATCTTTATGTATTTACCTTTCCATGCAGGTGGCGGATAGTTCTCTATCTCCGGAAGCATAGCCTCGTTGAGCTGCGAAGTAGGTATCTTGCGTGAGTAGTTGTCGTACACCTCTGTTGCAGCCTTGAGCACGTCAAATATCCTCTGTTTGTTGATTACAGATGTAAAGATGATAGGTACATCTGTAAATGGTGCAATGCGGTTGAGGATATCCTCCTTGAACTTTTTCATTGTATTGGTATCCTTCTCAATTGCATCCCATTTGTTCACCACAATTACAACACCTTTCTTGTTCCTCTGTATCAGATTGTAGATGGCCATATCCTGGGCCTCAATTCCGGCCTGGGCATCTATCATAAGTATACATACATCGGAGTTCTCAATTGAGCGTACGGCACGCATTACAGAGTAGAACTCAAGGTCTTCCTTAACCTTGTTCTTCTTCCTGAGGCCTGCGGTATCCACAAGCATAAAGTCATATCCGAACTTGTTGTATCTGGTTGATATTGAATCCCTGGTGGTTCCTGCTATATTGGTTACAATGTTCCTGTCTTCACCCAGGAGGGCATTTGTCATTGATGATTTTCCAACATTCGGCTTTCCTACAATGGTGATTCTTGGAATGCTCTCATCCTCGTGGTCTATTACAACGTCGTTATTGTCGGGAAGAAGTTCGCAGATCTTGTCCAACAGGTCTCCTGTGCCGCTTCCGCTTGCCGCTGCAATGCAGAAAGGCTCACCAAGGCCAAGGGCGTTGAACTCATAGGAACCGTACATCTTGTCTCCTGTGTCAACCTTGTTCACTGCAAGAATTACAGGTTTCTTGCATCTGCGGAGAATGGAGGCTATCTCTGAATCGTAGTCAGTTATGCCGGTAGCCACCTCGCACAGGAAGAGGATCACATCTGCCTCCTCTATTGCCAGGGATACCTGTTTGCGGATTTCACCCTCAAAAATATCATCCGAGTTGCTGGTGTAACCGCCGGTGTCAACTACAGAGAACTCCTTGCCGCACCACTCGCTTTTCCCGTAATGGCGGTCTCTGGTTACTCCCGCAGTTTCATCAACAATGGCCTGCCTCATTCCTACAAGCCTGTTGAAAAGGGTTGATTTGCCCACGTTGGGCCTTCCTACAATTGCTACAATTCCCATAAAATCTCCATTTTTTTAGCAGCCCATACCGCTACTTCCGCAGTCTGAATTGCACTCTCCACTGTTTTTTTTCTGTTTCTTTCCCCAAAGTTTCTTCTCTTCCATTTTTGCGCACTGGATGCCACGTTTGCGCATTTCGCGGTTGTGTTCAATCTCGGTTTCGGGGAATTTTCCGTCTTTTCTGAATATGATGTTGAAACACAGGCCTATTATACACAAGCCTACCAGAAAAATTGTAAATAAAAGCAGTTTCATAATCTTACAGTTTATCTACATATACACACAACCCTGTACATTGTTACAGCAGCCACTTCTCTTTATATGCAAGAGGCTTGCTGCTTATATTGAAGATTGGAGGTATCTGCGCAGCCTTGAATGCCGAACCGCGTTTGAGTCTCACAATCTTCTCCACTATCTCTTTGTCTGCACCCTCTGCAATGAGTTCCTCTGGTGTTTTGCCACCCTCCTGCATTGCGTAGAGGGTAGGGTCAAGTATTGAGTAGTCAGGCAGTGAATCGCTGTCTTTCTGTCCTTCCCTCAATTCTGCCGATGGGGCTTTGGTTATTGTGGATACGGGTATTACAATGCCGTTGCGGTTTATGTAATGTGCCAGTTCGTAAACTTCACATTTGTACAGGTCTGCAATTACCATTGCCGCACCTGCAAGGTCTCCATAAAGTGTGCCGTATCCGGTGCTCAGTTCACTCTTGTTTGAGGTGTTGAGCAGCAGTGCCCCGAATTTGTTGGAATAGGCCATAAGGAGCGCGCCCCTTGTCCTTGCCTGAAGGTTCTCTTCAGCCACATTCCATTTGTTGTCGGGCCCGAATACAGGTGCCAGTTCCTTCATGAATTTGTTCCATATGCCGGCAATTGGGACAATGTCATATGACATTCCAAGATTCTCGGCCAAATCCACTGCATCCTGCACAGAATGGACAGTTGAAAAGTCGCTTGGCATAAGGAACCCGTGCACATTTTCTTTTCCAAGGGCCTCAACGGCCAATGCGGCAACCACCGCAGAATCTATTCCTCCCGACAGTCCCAGGACAACCTTCTTGGCACTGCAGGAATGGACAAAATTGCGCAGTCCCTCCACCAGGGTCCTGTGTACATTCTCAATTTGTAAATCAGGTGACAACATATAATTTATGTGTTTGAAATTATAAATGTAAAAGTGTTTTTTAATAGGGGGACCTCATTCGACGGTTGCGAGTTATCGCTATGCGATGACGAAGCAGAGGAGACTGCGTCGTCCCCCTATTAAAAAAACACTTTTACTTATGCAAATTCATAACTCAATTAGAATACAAATGAACCGCTGATTGAAGTGTCGGTGTAAACCTTGTTGATGATGTCTGCAAACAGGTCTGCAACAGAAATCACTTTAATCTTTGATGTATCCTGGTCTTCACGTGCCCTCAATGGAATGGTGTCTGTTACAACAAGTTCGCAAAGTTCCGATTTTGCAATGTTCTCGTATGCGGCACCGCTCAATACAGGGTGGGTTGCAACGGCCCTTACGCTCAATGCTCCTTTCTCTTTGAGCATATTTGCAGCCTTGCACAATGTACCTGCAGTATCCACCATATCATCTACGATAACCACGTTTCTTCCTTCAACCTCTCCGATGGCTGTCATTGAACCCACAACATTGGCCCTCTCCCTTGATTTGTGGCATACGATAAGCGGACATCCAAGGATTCTTGAGTATGCGTTAGCCCTCTTTGCACCTCCCATATCAGGTGCTGCAATTGAGAGATTCTCTATATTGAGGCCTCTGAGGTAGTTGAGGAACAGGCCGCTTGCGTATACGTGGTCGAAAGGTACATCAAAGAAACCCTGTATCTGGTCTGCGTGGATATCTGCTGTCATAACACGGTCGCAACCTGCTGCGGTAAGCATATTGGCAACGAGTTTGGCACCGATTGAAACTCTTGGCCTGTCTTTTCTGTCCTGTCTTGCCCATCCGAAGTAAGGCATTACGGCAATCACTTTGTATGCAGATGCCCTCTTTGCAGCGTCAATCATAAGCAGAAGTTCAAAAAGGTTCTCTACAGGTGGGAATGTAGACTGTACAATGAATACGGTTGCACCCCTTACACTCTCATCAAATGCAGGCTGGAATTCGCCGTCACTGAAAACTGTAACGATTGATTGTCCCAAATCCAGTTTCAAGGATTTTGCAATTTTCTCGGCAAGGTAACGTGAACCTCTGCAAGAGAAAATTTTAATCACGTGATTATGATCCATAGTTTAAATTTTATAGTGTATTTAAGATAGTTTGTATATAATCAAGCACTTCTTCCCTTCCGGTGTGTTTTTCGGAAGAGGTTACAAATACAGGTGGAAGTTCTTCCCAGTAGTTGAGCAGTTCCTTCTTGTTCTCTTCAATCTGCTTCTCAAGTGCATTTTTTCCAAGTTTGTCTGCCTTTGTGAAGATTATTGAGAACGGGATGCCCGCCGCCCCAAGACTAAGGAGGAACTCAAGGTCTATTTTCTGTATGCTGTGCCTGCTGTCGAGCAGTACAAACAGAAGCACCATCTCCTGTGATTCATTTATGAACTCGTTTATCATATTGTGCAGTTTTACCCTGCCGGCCTGGGATATTTTTGCATATCCGTAGCCTGGAAGGTCTACAAGATACCACGAGTCATTTATGAGGAAATGGTTGACAAGCAAGGTTTTGCCCGGTGTGGAAGATGTCTTTGCCAGTCCCTTGTGGCTGCACAGGGAATTTATAAGGGAAGATTTGCCCACGTTTGACCTCCCGATAAATGCGAATTCGGGGAGTTTTGCTTTGGGCTTGTCTTTCAGTTTCTGGCTGCTTCCGGCAAATATGGCCTTGGTTATTTTCATCTCAATTTGTTCCTGTATCAGATGACAAATGTACAATTTTTTTGTACCTTGTGCAAAAATCTGAGAGAGAATGGAAGAGAAGATATCATTGCTTGAACTTCAGGAGAGGATCAGGCGCGGAATTGAGGGGGCCGTACCGCATCAGGTGTGGATAACGGCAGAGATTGGGGAGATAAAGAACCATCCCAGCGGACATTGTTACCTTGATCTTGTTGATTACAAGGAGGGGGAGAGGGGAGTGGCGGCCAAGGCCAGGAGTGTGATATGGAGTTCTGCCTGGAGGATGCTGCAGCCATATTTTCTGAGTGCTGCAGGTGTGCCGCTTTCAAAGGGGCTGAATGTGCTGCTCAAGGTCCAGGCAAACTTTTCTGCAGTTTACGGGTTGTCATTGAATATACTGGATATAGATCCGTCGTTTACGGTGGGTGAACTGGAACTCAGGAGGCAGCAGACCATAAAGAGGCTGCAGCAGGAGGGGTGTATGGAGATGAATGCCCAGTTGCAGTTGTCTCCGCTGCCAAGGAGAATTGCGGTTATATCTTCTGCAACTGCGGCAGGATACAGGGATTTTATGAACCATCTGCACAAGAATGAGTACGGGTTCCGTTTTTCAACAGAACTTTTCCCTGCCCAGATGCAGGGACAGGAGGCTCCGGAAAGCATAATAGTGGCTCTTGACAAAATTGCGGAAAGGGAGGGGGAGTTTGATGTTGTGGCAATCCTCAGAGGGGGTGGGGCGGCTATGGACCTGCTCTGTTTTGATGATTATTCCCTGGCGGTTAACATTGCACAGTTCCCGCTTCCGGTTATAACCGGTATAGGACACGACCACGATTACCACATTGCCGATATGGTTGCCAACACCTGGCTGAAGACACCTACTGCTGTGGCGGATTATTTTGTGGATATTTTTGTGCAGCAGGAGCAGTATCTGATGCATTTGTTTCAAAGAATTTCACTAACTTTAGCACATAAAATCTCTACAGAAAGGCATCGCCTGCTCACTCTTCACAATACACTTGTCCAGAATGTGGCAAACCTGCTTTCCTGCAGAAGACAGCAGCTGGAAATGTTGCGGCTCAAGGTTGAGGCTGCAGATCCGGCCAGGATTCTGGGCAGCGGCTTTGCCATTGTTGCTGTTGGGGGAAGAAGGGCCGGTGCTGAGGACATTGTTGAGGGGGCAAGGGTGAAGATGGTGCTTGGTGACGGGGAGGTTGAATTTGTTGTAGGGGAAATTGTCGGGAAGAAGGTTTTTAAGGAGAAATGATTTATGGAGAAGAAAATGACATATGAGGAGGCTTTGGCTGAACTGCAGCAGTTGGTTGGGGTGATTGAGGCGCCTGATGCCCAGATTGCAGGGATTGGAAAGGAATTGAAAAGGGCTATGGAGCTGATAGAGTTCTGTAAAAAGGAACTGGACGGTTATGAAAAGGATTTCAATACTATATTAAATAAGGAGCAGTTATGATTTTTGATAATGATACCTATTTGGAGCCGTTCAAAAAGGCTATTTTGGGAAGACACGAGAGATATCTTATAAGGAGGGGGGAGATTGCGGGCCATGGCGGCAGAATTGCGGATGCGGTAAACAATCATCTGTTTTATGGAGTTCACAGGGTTGGTGACAATTGGGTGTTCAGGGAGTGGGCTCCAAATGCAACTTCTATCTATATAAAGGGAGATTTCAACAACTGGGAGGTCTCTCCGGGTTACAGGATGACAAACAAGGGGGGAGGAATCTGGGAACTTGTGCTTCCAAAGAAGTTTGTAAAGCATGGGGATCTGTTCAGGCTCCATATCCGCTGGAACGGCGGTGAGGGTGACAGGCTCCCTTCATATGCAACACGTTGCGTGCAGGATCCACGCACCAAACTTTTCTCTGCGCAGGTGTGGGCCCCTTCAAGAGCTTACAAATGGAAGAATCCGCGTGCTCCAAAGGTGGAGAATCCACTTATTTATGAGACACATATTGGAATGGCAGGTGAGGAACTGGCTGTTGCAACATTCAAGGATTTTACAAAAAATGTGCTTCCGAGGATTGCCAAACTGGGTTACAATACAATTCAGGTGATGGCTTTGCAGGAGCACCCTTATTACGGCTCGTTCGGATACCAGGTTTCAAATTTCTTTGCCCTGAGTTCCCGTTTTGGTACTCCGGAGGAGTTCAAGGAACTGGTTGACAAGGCGCACAAACTGGGAATTGCCGTAATTATGGATATAGTGCATTCGCACGCAGTTAAGAATGAACTTGAGGGTTTGAGCAATTTTGACGGCTCAAGCACACTATATTTCCATGCCGGTGAAAAAGGTGAGCATCCTGCCTGGGATACAAGGTGCTTTGATTACGGCAAGGATGAAACATTGTATTTCCTCCTTTCAAACTGCAAATACTGGATGGAGGAGTATAACCTGGACGGTTTCCGCTTTGACGGCATAACCAGTATGCTTTATTGGGACCATGGTCTGGGACGTGCATTTGGCGGGTATGAGGATTATTTCAATCCTAATGTGGATGTGGATGCCCTTGTATATCTGGGCCTTGCAAATGAGATGATTAAGGAGATACACCCGGATGCCTTTACAATTGCGGAGGATATGAGCGGAATGCCCGGGCTTGCAGCACCCGTATCGGAAGGTGGCTGGGGCTTTGACTACAGGATGAGCATGGGTGTTCCCGACAATTGGATAAAATGGATTAAGGAGGTTCCCGACGAAAAATGGAATGTGTGCGATATGTGGTGGCAGCTTACCAACAAGAGGGCAGATGAGAAGACAGTGAGTTATGCGGAGTGCCACGACCAGGCGATGGTGGGAGACAAGACCATCATCTTCCGCCTGATGGATGCCCTTATGTACACCCATATGGATTTGGGAATGCAGAGCCTGGAGGTTGACAGGGCAATTGCACTGCACAAGATGATAAGGCTGGTTACAATTGCAACTGCAGGAAACGGATACCTGAACTTTATGGGAAATGAGTTCGGACATCCGGAGTGGATAGATTTCCCAAGGGAGGGGAACAACTGGTCGCACGCATATGCCAGAAGGCAGTGGAGCCTGGCGGACAGCCCGTTCCTCAGGTACGGCAAACTGCTTGAGTTTGACAAGAAGATGATTCATCTGTTCAGGGAAGGAGAGATACTGTCGCAGCCGCCTGTTTCAATCTATAATGATGAACCAAGGCAGATTATGGTTCTGGAGAGGAACGGATATGTGTTTGTGTTCAACTTCAGCCCGTCTGAATCTTACAAGGATTATAGGGTGAATATCTTTGGAGGGGAGTATTCTGTGGTGCTGGATACAGACTGGAAAGAATTCAACGGATTTGGCAGAAACAGGAAAAAGCAGGTGCATTATACGCAGGAGGACAGCCAGGGCACGTTTTTGCAGCTTTACCTCCCTGCCAGGAGTGCGTTTGTGCTTAAACGTAAATTAGTTAAATAAAAAAAAATGTTGTAATTTCGCGCGCAAAATACTTTCATTACAATGGCATACTTGGAATTTAACAAAGAGGAGCTGGTTAATCTTGAATATTCTTTGGAACGTGAAATCCTGCTCAGCAACAGGGCCGGAGGCTACGTGAACACCACAATCGTTGGCTGTAACACCAGAAAATACCACGGATTGCTGGTTGTTCCTATTGAGAATTTTGGAGGTGACAAGCATATCCTCCTTTCAACTTTACACGAGTCTCTGATCCAGCACGGGCAGAGCTTTAACTTGGGCATTACTTCATACGGCGATGTTTACGAGCCAAGGGGCCACAAGTACATTGTTGACTTTGAGATGGACTATGCCTCAACAATCACATACAGGGTTGGAGGAATGAAGTTCAGCAAGACAATAATGTTCCTTAGAGATACAGAAGAGGTTTTGGTGAAATATACCCTTCTTGAGGCACATTCACCTACAACCCTAAGAATAAAACCGTTCCTGGCATACAGGAACATCCACGCCCTCACAGCGGCTAATACAAATGCAAACACCAGATACACAGCAGTGGACAATGGTGTTGCTTTCAATATGTATGCAGGTTTCCCTACACTTAACCTGCAGTTGAACAAGAAGAATGACTGGATTGCTTCTCCAGACTGGTACAAGGGTGTAGTTTACAAGGAGGAGAGCAGAAGAGGATTCGAGTGCAAGGAGGATCTTTTTGTTCCCGGTTATTTTGAACTCCCTATAAAGAAAGGTGAGAGCATCATCCTTTCTGCCTCTACAGGTGAGGCTGTCCCTTCAAAATCATTGAAGACAAGGTTTGAGAGGGAGGTTATGAAGAGGGACAATACAAGAAGCAATTATGATGCGTGCTTGAAACTTGCAGCAGGCCAGTTCCTTATAAAGCATGCCGGAGAATATAGCGTATGTTCTGGCTATTCTTGGGATTATGAGAGCCTTAGGGAGTCTTTCATTGCGCTTCCGGGACTTACCCTGTACAATGACGGGGATGCTGAGAGGTTTGAGAAGGTGATTGACAGCACAATCAAGCGCCACAGGGATGCGATGTTGTGTGAGTCTGACTGCCCTGACAGCGGATTGTGGTTCATAAGGGCAATCCAGCAGTATGTTGATTATGGTGCAGATGCTTCTGCAGTATGGAAGAAATACGGAAAATGGCTTGTTGACATAATAGAATCATTCCTTGGCAATTGCAGGCCAAGTGTGCATCTTCACGAGAACGGTCTTTTGTGGGCACAGAAATATGGTGTTGCACTTACCTGGATGAATACATATGTAGATGGTAGTCCTGTCAGCGAAAGACCTGGTTATCAGGTTGAGGTGAATGCCTTGTGGTACAATGCCCTCTGCTTTGTGAGGGATCTTGACCTCAAGTTCGGAAAGGGCAAGCTTGTACAGAAGACAGATTCAATTATCGGGAAGATAAGGGAGAATTATACAAAAGTGTTCTGGTGCGAAGAGAGGAACCATCTTGCAGATTATGTAGATGAGCACGGCCAGAATGTCTTTACAAGGCCTAACCAGTTGATGGCGTGCTGCGTGAAGTACTCTCCGCTTGATGACGAGACTAAGATGGCAGTGCTTACTGCAGTGAAGAAGGAGCTCCTTACTGTAAGGGGTATAAGGTCTTTGTCTCCAAAGAACCCTCTGTACAGAGGTGTGTATGAGGGAGACCAGGGCAGCAGGGATATTGCCCACTTCAACGGATGTGCATTCCCTTGGCTGCTTACACCTTATATTGAGGCAAATCTTGCACTTACAGGCAAGAGCTTTGTAAAGAAGGCAAAAGAGATGCTTGAGGCATTTGAAGAGGATATGGAGATCCACGGCATTGGTTCGGTTGCCGAGATTTATGACGGTGACCCTTCTCACAGACCTCACGGTTGTATCTCATCTGCAATAAGCGTGGCAGAGATTGTAAGAGGTAAGAGCATTTTAAACAGGATTAAAAAGTAAAGAGATGAAAGTATTGATGTTCGGGTGGGAGTTCCCGCCGCATATTGCAGGAGGTTTGGGTACTGCATGCTACGGCCTTACCAAAGGTCTGGCAAAACACGATGTAGAGGTTCTGTTTGTTATGCCGTCTGCATCCGGTGATGAGGATGAGAGTGCTGTTAAAATCATCAATGCGAGTGACATCTCTGTTGCAGATGTATGGAGCAAGGCTGATATCAGCAGGCTTGACAGTTTCCTGAGCAAGGTGAGTTTCTTTAAAGTGTCTTCGGGTCTTGTGCCTTATATAGATCCTGAGATGTTCTCTTCTATGGTTGAAGGCCAGGAGAAACGTTCCCGTTATGAGGAGTATGAGCAGTTCAAGATCCATTATGGCGGAAAATACAAGTTCTCTGGAAAATACGGTGCCAACCTTATGGAGGAGGTACAGAGATATGCGATGGTTGCAAGTGCCATTGCCCTTGAGAATGATTTTGATGTAATCCACGCACACGACTGGCTTACATATGCTGCCGGTATTGCTGCAAAGAGGATTTCAGGCAAGCCGCTTGTAATCCACGTGCATGCAACCTCATTTGACCGCGCCAGCGACAATGCCATAGATCCAAGGGTGTTTGCCCTTGAGAAGATGGGTATGGAGGCAGCAGACAAGATTATGGCTGTGAGCAACCTAACCAGAAATATTGTGATAAACAAATACGGAATAGATCCAAGCAAGGTTGTAGCCGTTCATAATGCTGTAGACTTCAATGAGTTCAAGCAGATGGAGGTGAAGAGGGGAGTTGATGACAAGATTGTGACTTTCCTTGGCCGTATCACATATCAGAAAGGACCTGAGTACTTTATTGAGGCAGCATATAAGGTGCTTCAGAAATGCCCTAATGTGAGGTTTGTTATGGCCGGTAACGGTGACCTTATGAACAGGTCAATAAGACGTGTTGCAAAACTTGGCATTGCAGACAAGTTCCACTTTACAGGTTTCTTGCGTGGAGATGACGTTAAGAAGATGTTTGCATATTCTGATGTGTACATTATGCCTTCAGTTTCAGAGCCGTTTGGAATTTCACCTCTTGAGGCAATGAAATCCAATGTGCCGAGCATCATCTCAAAACAGTCAGGTGTGGCTGAGGTCCTTGATTATGCAATAAAGACAGACTTCTGGGACATTGATGCAATGGCTGATGCTATTTATGGCCTGCTTAACTATCCTGCTCTTGCTTCAATGAGTGCAAGATGCGGTGTGGAGGAGGTTAATAACCTTAAATGGGAAAATGCCGCCCTTAAGATGATAGATGTATATCAGGAGGCTATAGATAACTTAAAATAACAGAAACAAATAAAAATTTAACATATATGGAAAAGTCACTTTGTCTTTATTTTCAGGTGCATCAGCCAGACAGGCTAAGATTGTACAGATTCTTTGATATAGGCAATGATTCTCAGTATTTTGATGAGTTTGCCAACAGAACTATCCTTAAAAGGGTTGCACAGCGTTGCTATCTTCCTATGAATGAGTTGATTTATGAGCTCATCCAGAAGCACGGCAAGAACTTTAAGGTGGCATTCTCAATTTCAGGAGCGGCCCTTGAGCAGTTTGAGCAGTACGCACCGGAGGTTCTTGAGAGTTTCAAGAAACTTGCTTCTACAAAGTGTGTTGAGTTCCTTGCAGAGACATATTCTCACAGCCTTGCTTCATTGAAATCACCAAAAGAGTTCAAGAACCAGGTTAAGGAGCATTCGGCTGCAATAAAGAAACATTTTGGAGTAAAACCAAAGACTTTCAGAAATACAGAGCTTATATATTCGGATGCAATTGGTGAGGCAGTTGCTGATATGGGTTTCACAACAATGCTTACAGAGGGTGCAAAGCACATTCTTGGTTGGAAGAGCCCTAACTTCCTGTATACAAATGCAATCAACCCTAAGTTGAAACTTCTTCTCAAGAACTTCAACCTGAGTGATGACATTGCTTTCAGATTCTCTGACAGGAGCAATCCTAACTGGCCTCTTACCAGCGACAGATATGCTGCATGGCTTGCTGAAGGTGCTGCAAATGATGACATCATCAACCTGTTTATGGATTATGAGACATTTGGTGAGCATCAGAATGCATCTACAGGTATCTTTGAGTTCATGAGGGCTCTCCCTGATGCAGTGCTTGCAAATACAGAACTCAAGTTCTGTACCCCTTCTGAGGCTGCTGCAAAACACCAACCTGTAGCACCTCTTCACGTCCCATATGCAATCTCTTGGGCAGATGAGGAGAGGGATACAAGTGCATGGTTGGGTAATGAGCTTCAGAATGAGGCATTTGAGAAATTGTACTCTTTGGAGAAAGGTGTTATGGCTGCAAAAGATGAGGAACTTCTTGCAGACTTCAGAAAACTTCAGGAGAGTGACCACTTCTACTATATGTGCACCAAGTTCTTCTCAGACGGTGCTGTGCACAAGTATTTCAACCCATACGATACACCATATGAGGCGTTCATCAACTATATGAATGTATTGAGCGATTTTGCCTTGAGGGTGGAGAAGAAGACATCAAAGAAAAAATAACATAACAAAAAATAGAAATAAGTAAGATGAATTTGACTCAAAGGGACAAGTTTTTGCCCTTTTGAGTCAAATTTGAGTTAAAAACGAAAACAGAAAAGAATGATTGTTGAGAAAATTAACAGGCCCGATTATCTGTTTGAAGCGAGTTGGGAGGTCTGCAACAAAGTGGGTGGAATTCACACTGTTGTGGCAACCAAGGCCCTTAATTTGAAGGAGGAGTACGGCCGGAACCACATTATGATTGGTCCGGATGTCTGTATGGACGAGGCCGGAAATCCGGAGTTCCAGGAGGACAACATCCTCTTCAGGGCGTGGAAGAAGGAGGCAGCTTCAGAGGGATTGAGAGTTAAAGTGGGAAGGTGGAATGTTCCTGGTAAGCCTATTGCCATTCTGGTAGACTTTACCACTTTCATTTCAAGGAAGGATGAGATTTTTACAGATTTGTGGAAGAAGTTCGGACTTGATTCATTGAGCGGCCGTTGGGATTATGTGGAATCTGCTCTGTTCGGTTATGCAGCCGGTAAGGTGGTTGAGAGTTTTGTGAAATTCAATATGCAGCCTCACCACAAGGTAATTGCCCAGTTCCACGAATGGATGACAGGTGCAGGTGTGCTGTATTTGAAAAGCCGCAACAGTTCGGTTGGTACAGTGTTCACAACGCACGCTACAGTGCTTGGAAGATGCATAGCCTGCAACAATCTGCCTTTGTATGATTCTCTGGAGTCTTACAATGCAGATGAGATGGCCGGGAGGTTCAATGTTGTTGCAAGACATTCACTTGAGAAGTATGCCGCTTTGAATGCGGATATTTTCACTACAGTGAGCAACATTACTGCTGCAGAGTGCAGACAATTTATCGGGAGGGAGGTTGACTTCATTACCCCGAATGGATTTGATGCAAGTTTTGTACCTGCTGAGAAGGATTTTGATGTGTGCAGGGGTGCTGCAAGGGAGACTTTGCTGAAGGTTGCATCTGCAATGCACGGCGTTGAGTATGGAGATGATACTCTGCTTGTTGGCATAAGCGGCAGGTATGAGTACAAGAACAAGGGTATTGATGTGTTCCTTGATGCCCTTGGAAGAATCAGGAACAGCGGATATGCCGGCAAGAAGATATTGGCTTTCCTTATGATTCCTGCCTGGAACAAGGGGATGGACAAGGAACTGGCACTGAAGATTGCCGGTGAGGGCAACGCAGAGTACGTTACAAACTCTTCACATTATCTTGCGGAGCCTGAGTATGATGCCATTATGGGCAAGATAAGGTATTATGGCTTTGATGCTGCCAATGACAACGTGGGTGTGGTTTATGTGCCTACATATCTGAACGGCAATGACGGCATTTTTGGAGTGAAGTATTATGATCTCCTGATTGGCCTTGACCTTACCGTATTCCCTTCTTATTATGAGCCTTGGGGCTATACACCTCTTGAGTCACTTGCATTCAAGGTTCCTACAGTTACAACTTCACTTGCCGGATTCGGCGTTTGGGTTAGGGATTACTACAGTGGCAACCACCCTGGAATTGAGATTATTGAGAGAAATGATGCAAATTATGATGCTGTGGTTGGCAAGGTTATGGAGAGGATTGTAGGGGTGGCAGCGCTTGAAGAGCGTGACCTGAACAATTATAGAAACAATGCACAGGAGGTTTCCGGCATTGCACTTTGGAAAAACAATGTTAAGTATTATAAAGAGGCATACGCCGCTGCACTACGTAAGGTTGTGGAGAGGAACGGTGCTTTCCCATTAGTAAAAGAATCTGAACAAATGACATTTCATAAATTTAAAGTGAATTCTCCAGAGTGGAGGACACTTCTTATCAATAAGGATCTTCCTGCAAAATTGAAACACCTTGATACCATCTCAAAGAACTTGTGGTGGTGCTGGAACCAGGATGCAATTGAACTCTTCAAGATGGTGGATGAGGAGTTGTGGCAGCTGGCAAACGGCAACCCTATTGCAATGCTTGATATGGTTGACCTGAAGAGATACAAGGAACTTGCAACTGATGCCGCATTCCTTGCAAAACTTGAGGTAGTGTACCGCAATTTCAAGAAGTATATGGAGAGCAAGTCAAAATCCAACACCCCACAGATCTCTTATTTCTGTATGGAGTATGGTCTTGACACTTCACTGAAGATCTATTCAGGCGGTTTGGGTATCCTTGCAGGTGACTACCTTAAAGAGGCAAGTGATATGAATGTGAATATGAATGCTGTTGGATTCCTTTACAAATACGGTTATTTTACACAGCAGTTGTCTTCACAGGGTGACCAGGTGGCAACTTATGATCCACAGGATTTCACAAAGACCCCTGCAACTCCTGTAATGGATGAGAACAACAACTGGGTTACAATTTCAGTTGCATTCCCTGGCAGAAACATTTATGCAAGGGTTTGGAAAGTGGCTGTAGGTAGAATTGACCTTTACCTTCTGGATTCTGACATTGAGCAGAACCTTCCGGAGGACAGGGCAGTTACCCACCAGCTGTATGGCGGTGACTGGGAGAACCGCTTGAAACAGGAGCTTCTTCTTGGTATTGGAGGTATCAGGGCTTTGAGGGCTCTTGGCATCAATTCAGAGGTTTACCACTGCAATGAGGGCCACGCTGCATTCATCGGCCTTGAGAGATTGAGGGAGTATGTACAGAATGATGGTCTTTCATTCTCAGAGGCACTTGAGGTTGTAAGGGCTTCTTCACTTTATACAACTCATACTCCAGTGGCAGCAGGTCACGATGCATTCTCAGAGGATATGTTGAGGACCTATATTTCACATTACCCTGGCAGATTGAACATAGACTGGCCTACACTTATGTCTTTGGGCAAGATAGATCCATACAACCTTGGCGAGAAGTTCTCTATGAGTAATCTTGCAGCCAACTTGAGCCAGGAGGTTAACGGTGTAAGCTGGCTGCACGGTAAAGTGAGCCAGGATATCCTTGGCAATTTGTGGCCAGGTTATCTTCCTGAGGAACTTCACGTAGGTTATGTTACAAATGGTGTACACTATCCAACCTGGACAGCACCGGAGTGGAAAGAGGTTCACGCAGAGGTATTTGGCGAGGAGTTCAAGACTCACCACTATGACAAGAGCTGCTTCAACGGCATAAGGAAAGTGAGCGATGACAAGATATGGAGCATAAGGACTGCATTGAAATCTAAACTTATTGCAAAGGTTAAGGAGGTGATTTCAAACCCTTCTGCAGCAAACCACTACTCTCCTGCACAGATTGTGAAGATTAAGGAGACTTTGAGGGATGATATCCTTACAATTGGTTTTGCAAGACGTTTTGCAACCTACAAGAGGGCACACCTGTTGTTCAGGAACCTTGACAGACTCAACGAGATTGTAAACAATCCTGAGCATCCTGTACAGTTCCTGTTTGCAGGTAAGGCACACCCTGCAGACAAACCTGGCCAGGATCTGATCAAACATATTGTAGAGGTTTCAAAGATGCCTCAGTTCATTGGAAAGATTGTATTTGTTCCTAACTATGACATTACAATTGCCAAACATCTTGTACAGGGTGTTGATATCTGGATGAATACCCCTACAAGACCTCTTGAGGCTTCAGGTACTTCAGGTGAGAAGGCTGTAATGAACGGTGTAATGCACTTCTCTGTTCTTGACGGATGGTGGGTTGAAGGTTACAAGGAAGGTGCAGGCTGGATGCTTCCTATGGAGAGATCGTATGACAACCAGGGCTTCCAGGATGAGTTGGATGCTGCAACAATCTACAACATCATTGAGGGTGAGATTGCTCCGTTGTATTACGACAAGAATGCCAAAGGCATTTCTCCTCTATGGATTGAGACCATCAAGAACTGTGTGGCAAACGTTGCATGCAACTTCACCACAAACAGGATGATGGAGGATTATTTAAGACAGTATTATCTCCCTCTTGCAAAGAGAAGTTCAAAACTTGTTGCAAAAGAGTATGCAGTAGCAAAAGAGATTGCTGAGTGGAAGAAGAAGATGAGGAGGGAGTGGCCTATGATTGAGGTGCTTTCATCTTCAAATGTAGGAAATATGTCTGGTGCATTGCTCCTCAACAACGAGTACAAGGCAGAGATGACCCTTTCAGTTGGAGAGGCAGACCCTCAGGATATTGGTATTGAGGTAGTTCTTGCACAGCCTAACAAGAAAGGCAAACTTTGCATCAAGGATATCTTTGAGTACAAGTTGAAGGAGAGCAAGGATGGTGTTGCAACCTACAAGTGCAAGATTGTTCCCGACAAGACCGGTGCTTACCAGATTGCAGTAAGAATGTTTGCAAAGAATAAACAACTTCCACACAGACAGGATTTTGAGTTGGTAAGATGGTTGTAGCAGCAACAGGATTCTTTGACGGAGTACATAAGGGGCACCAGAAAGTCCTTTCCCTTCTGCGGGATATTGCACAGCAGGAGGGGAAGAAGAGTGCGGTGATAACTTTCTGGCCTCATCCAAGAAATGTTTTGCAGCAGCAGGCCTACAGCCTGCGGCTGCTTACATCATTGGAGGAGAAGAAGGCACTTGTAAAGGGGCTTGGTGTGAACAAGTTCATAACAATCCCTTTCTGCAAGGAGTTCAGCCGCAATACCACCCGTGAATTCCTGAAGGATTACCTTAAGGACAAATATGGAGTCTCTACCCTTATAATAGGTTATGACCACCGTTTTGGGCACGACAAGTTATCACACGAGGAGATGATGGCCCTGGCGGATGAGATAGGGATAAAGGTAATTAAGGTGAGCGAGTTCATTCAGGATGAAAATGTGATAAGTTCCACCAAAATAAGGAATCTGCTGCAGGCGGGGAATGTGGAGAAGGCAAATGATTTCCTGGGTTACAGGTACGGACTCAAGGGTGTTGTGGTATCCGGACAGAAGGTAGGCAGGACAATAGGTTTCCCTACTGCCAACATGAAATTGTACGAACCGTTGAAACTTATTCCGGCAGACGGCGTTTACAGTGTATTTGTGGAGGTTCTTGGTAAGGTATATATAGGCATCTGCAATATAGGTACCAGACCAACGGTGGGGGAGAGCAATGAGAGGACAATTGAGACCCATATACTTGATTTTGATGAGGATATTTACGGTCTTGACATAAAGATTGAGTTTGTGGGGAGCATTAGGAAAGAGAAGAAGTTCCCTTCAATGGAGGCGCTTAAGGAGCAGTTGCAGAAAGACAAGGATTTTGCGGCGGTTCTTCTGAAAGAGAAAATGGTGAAAAAATTGAGATAAGTTATGAAAAGGATGGATTCCGACATAATGGGCATCATTATGGCTCTCCTCACTTTTCTGATTCCTGCAATATCAGCTCTGCTGGAGAAGAACAGGAAGAAGAAAAAGGGGGAAGCAGTACAGGATGTACAGGATTCCCAGGAGGAAAATGAAGAGGAGTCCCCATTTTTTGACCTTAAGGCCATTTTTGATGAGGTGACGGAGGAACTTGCACAGGAAGAGGAGTCCGCTGTAAATGAAGAGTATGAGACCGCCAGGGAACAGCAGGTGCAGCCGGTTTTGCAGGTTCAGGAGCCTGAGCCTGTGGAATACGGGGAACTTGTTGAAGAGGCGGTTCCGGTTACTGCAGATGTTCCGGTGCAGGAGGTGCCCGGAAGCGTGGTTCCGGAAGGGGAAAAGCCAAAAAATAAAATTTTGCAGCGCCTGAAGGAAAATCCTGCGGATATGGTTCTTTTTGCTGAAATAATGAATCCAAAGTACAAGGAATTGTAATGTAAATAAGATTTTTATATTATCTTTGCACAAAAGGAAGGGTCCCGAATTCATCGGGATTCTTTTTAATTTTTATATAATTATGTCAGGTAAAGTACATTATTTTACAGAGGAAGGTCTGGAGAAGGTGAAGGCTGAATTGGCCCACATGATCTCTGTTGAGAGACCTGCCATTTCAAAGGCCATTGCAGAGGCCAGGGACAAAGGTGATTTGTCTGAGAATGCGGAGTATGATGCGGCCAGAGAGGCCCAGGGTCTTCTTGAACTGAAAATATCACAGTTGCAGGACATTATTGCCAATGCGCGTGTGATTGATGAGTCAAAAATAAATACAGACCAGGTTCAGCTGCTCAATAAGGTGAAGATAAAGAACCTTGCAAACGGTGCAGTTATGGAGTATACAATTGTGGGTGAGAGTGAGGCAAACCTCAAGGAGGGAAAGCTTGCGGCACAGACTCCTATAGGCAAGGCACTTATCGGGAAGAAGAAAGGAGAAGTTGTGGAGGTGAATGTTCCAAGCGGCATTGTGAAGTTTGAGATTGTTGACATTTCAATCTAAGTGCCATGGCTTCTATTTTTACAAGAATTGTGAATGGTGAGATTCCTTCGTACAAGGTTGCGGAGGATGAGAATTACTATGCTTTCCTTGATATAAATCCGCTTGCCAAAGGGCATACTCTGGTAATTCCAAAGATGGAGGAGGATTATATCTTCAATCTCCCTGTTGAGACATATTCAGGGTTGTGGAATTTTGCCAACAAGGTGGCAAAGGCAATAGACAAGGCTGTCCCTTGCAAGAGGGTAGGTGTTGCCGTACTTGGTATGGAGGTTCCACACGCACATATCCATCTTGTTCCACTGCAGAGCGAGCAGGATCTGGATTTTGGGAAGAAGAAGGCTGAACTCACAAAAGAGGAGTTTGCCGCAGTTGCGGAGAGTATTTCTAAAGCATTTTCTACACTATAAGATATTATGAAAAGAATTTTTCTATTGGGTTTGGCCGCTCTTATGGCTGTTTCATGTTCCAAAAGCAATACAGCGGTCATTGATGCCCAAATTGACGGGGCAGATGCAAAACAGATTCTTGTTACCAAATTGTCTGTAAACCAGTTGAGGTTTGTGGATACATTAAGGACAGACAGCAAAGGTGCCGTTACAGGCAAGATTGAACTTACAGAGGAAACCCCTAACTTCTACTATCTTTCATATAACGGAAGACGCCTTGTTTCACTTGTTCTGAAACCTGGTGACAAAGTTAAGGTTACAGCAGATACACTTGGAAGGAATGTGACTGTTGAGGGCTCACAGGAGTCTGTGCTTATGCAGAAATATGATATGGACCTTGCTGCGGCAGTATCAAAGTTTGAGTCCCTTTCATCGCAACTCGGCAAGGCTATGGAGGCTAAGGATGCCAAGGCCGAGGCGCAACTCAATGCAGAGTTGAGCAAGCTGTATGTCAAGCACAAACAGAACACAATAAAGAGCATTATGCAGAATCCGTATGCACTTGCAAACGTACAGGCACTTTACCAGTCAATTATGCCTGGCCTTCCTGTATTCGGCGGAGAGAATGACCACTTCATCTTCCAGAGGGTGCATGATTCATTGGCAACACTCTATCCGGAGTCTGTTTATGTGAAATCATTGCAGGAGCAGATAAAGGCTGCAGAGGATTTGAAACTTCTTGCAGGAAGGATTGAGAATGCAGAGGAGAAATCATTCCCCAACATTTCTCTTCCCGACGTAAATGCAAAGAATGTGGAACTTGCATCCCTTGAGGGCAGACCTTTCATCCTTATGTTCTGGGCAGTTGCAGACCCTAACCAGAAGATGTTCAACAATGAACTTAAAGAGGTTTACAATAAATACAAAGGACAGGGGCTTGAGATTTATCAGGTGGCTGTTGATACAGACAAGACAGCTTGGGCTACAGCCGTTAAGGAGCAGGAACTCCCTTGGATAAGTGTATGTGACGGAAAGGGTGCCGCATCAATTGCAGTGGCAAGTTACAATGTTACAGCCATCCCTTCAATTTTTGTTTTTGACAGGAACGGTGACATTGTTGCAAGCAAGAACCTCTTCTCAAAAGAGAATATTGAGGCCGCTGTGCGCAAGGCAATAAAATAGGTCTCCAATTACCGGTGGCAGTATAAAAAAGCAGCAGTCCGCAAGGGCTGCTGCTTTTTCTGTAAGATATTCTTTCTACAGAAGCTTCTTTGGCTTGCCGGCAATGAAATCCTTAAGGTAAAAAGGCTCAAAATAGGCATTGTCCTCAAATTCTCCGGCCTGCAGTTTGCGGGTGGCAATAACACGCATTCCAGAGGCGTGGGGCTCTTGTGGGGCAAAGAAGGCATTGGGATTGCCTCCTACAAGTTCCTTGAACTTTTCTGCACCGTTGCCGGTAAAAAGTACAGGACCGGCAGCCAGTTCTGCTGCATAACTGTTTTCATCAAGTATTTTTGCCTCAACAGGGGTAAGCTGCTCCCCGGCAGAGTTGAAATTGGCAGTGTAAACCTCCATCCTCCTGGCATCAATCATCGGGATAATGGTATATTCCCCCTCTTTCCCGTACAGGTTGTTGTCCATTGCCATTTGTGCAATTGTAGCAAGTGTACATACTGATATCAAAGGCTTACCGGCCCCGTAGCACAACCCTTTGGCACAGGAGACTCCAACCCTGAGGCCTGTGTATGAACCGGGTCCTTTGCTCACGGCAACTGCACTGCATTCTGCCATAGTTATGCCGTTCTCTTCCAATATGTCACTTATATATCTGGCCAGCAGTGATGCGTGGGCTTTTGGCTGGTTTATGTATTTTTCTGCTACAATATTCCCGTTGTCTGCCAATGCAACCGAGCAGGAGTCAGTGGCAGTTTCAAGTAAAAGTATATAGTTCTTCATCTCATTTGTTTTCTTCAGCAGTAACAGCCGAACCGTTTGACAACTCTTTGCTTATGGCACTGTAAGGTGCAACCACAATCCGGCAATCGGGGTTGAGCCCCCCAGTAATCTCAATATTTGTCATATCCTGGATTCCTGTCTCCACACAAGCCACATCTACGGTACCGCTCTGCGGGTTGTATACAAACACCTGCTGCAGCACGCCGTCATAGGTGGAGAGAGAGTCAACCAGCCCCTTGCGGGTAGTGATTGCCTGCAGTGGAACCATAAGCACTCCATCCTTCTTCTGTGTCTGTATTGAAACAGATGCACTCATTCCAGGCCTGAACGGTATGGAGCTCTTTTCAAGCAGATCTTTGTAGGATTCAGCAAGTACAAGAACCTTTACCTCAAAATTTGTAACCTGGTCTGCTGTGGCTGTTCCGGAATTCTTGGAAGAGTTGGCCACCTGGGTAACCACCCCCTTGAACTTCCTTCCAGGATATGCATCAATCTCTATTGTGGCTGTATCTTTAGTTGAGAGGCGGATGATGTCTATCTCGTTCACATCCACCAGTACCTCCATCTGGCTCAGGTCTGCTATGCGGAGCATCTCTGTTCCCGCCATCTGGGTTGTACCTACAACGCGCTCTCCAATCTCCACACTCAATTTGGAGATGGTGCCGCTCATAGGGGCATATATGTTTGTCTTAACAAGATTCTCCTCAGCCTCCTTGAGCGAAGCCTGTGCACTCTTTACATTATACTCTGCCGCTTTCAGCTGGCTCTTGGCCATCTGGTATTCTGCCAGCGACTTCTCATAGTCTGCTTGCGGGATTGTCTTTTTGCTGAAAAGCAGTTCATTCCTGTTGTGGGCAAGTTCTGTCTGCTTCATCTGTGCCTCCTGCTGCATATACTGTGATTTTACCGCATTCAGCGAAGCCTCGGCCCTGTCCCTTGCAGAGAGATATACATCCTGCTTTATCTGCAGGATAAGGTCCCCTTTCTGTACAATGTCACCCTCCTGGAAATTAAGTTTTACAATCTCGCCGGAGACATCGGGACTTATCTTCACTTCAGTTACAGGCTGTATCTTTCCGTTTGCAGGAATGGATTCCACAATTGAACCGGTTTGTGGAGCCTGCAATGTAACCCTTATCCCTTTTCCTCCATTGTTCTTCCCGATAAAAATAAGTAGGACAATTACGGCAACCGCCGCAATGAGGATGAATCTTCTGTTGTTTTTAGTTTTTCCCATAATCCAGTGTTACAATGTAATTGGGGTGTTTTTGTAATAATCCAGCACCTTCAGCTGGAAGATGTACTGGAACTTGCTCTGCAGATATTCAGACTCTGCCTTGAAAAGGTTTGTCTTGGCCACAGTATAGTCTGTTCCTCCAAGCATACCCACATTGAACTTTTCCTGTGTATACTTGAAAGACTCCTTTGCCGCCTCCATATTCTGTTTTGCCGCGCCAAGTCTCTCAAAACTTGCAAGGGCATCGTTGTATGCCTGCTGTATATCTTTAAGCAGATTCTGGTGCTGCAGTTTCAGTTCAATCTCTGAATTCTTCACGTTCAGCCTCGCATTCCTTATTGATGTGTTGCTCCTCCAGTTGTTGAAGATAGGGATGCTTAACCCAAACCCCATAGATGGGTTGCGGTTGTTGTTGAACTGCTCAAAAAATGCGCTGCTCTGGTTGTCGCTGTAGTATGTGCCGTATCCGGCATTGAACGAGATAGAGGGCAATGCCGCCCCTTTCTGTATCTTGTACTGCAGTTTGCTCTGTTCAAGTGCAAGTTCAGCCCCCTTTATTCGGGGAAGTCCTGTTGCATTGCCATATATCTCCTCCACACTTTCGGGGTTGAATGATAATGTGAGGTAATCTGTCTGTGGTGTCTCTATGTCGAACTTTCCAAAATCCTCAATGTCCAGCAGCTGGGCCAGCGCAAGAAGGCTGCTCCTTACATTGTTGCCTGCAGTTACTGCCTGTACTTTCTCACTGGCAAGCTGGGCCTGTATCTCCAACAGAGAACTGTATGCCTGGCTCCCGGCCTCCACAAGCTGGCGGCTTCTGGCCTCCTGCTCCTGCACGCTTGCAAGACTTGCCTGTGCACTCTTCTCAATCTCCTTATTCAGCAGCACCTGCAGATATGCCTGGGCTACGGTGAGTGATATCTCATCCTGCAGTTTCTCCACATTCACCCCAGCAATCTCCAGCTGCTTAAGATTGCGCTTTACCGTATTGCGTTTCTGCATCCCCTCAAAAAGGGGAACAGAAGCTGAGATGTTCATTGATGTGCTCTGTGACAGCTTGTTCTCAATTATCTCCAGATCATTGAGGTTTACCGAACGTCCCCAGCTCATATTGTGGTTCATTGAGGCATTTACAGAGGGAAGGTACTCCATCTTGGATGAAAACAGGTTGTTCTCTGCCTGTTCAATGGCAATCTGCTGTTGCTTTACCTGCAGGTTGTTTTCTCTGGCGTGCCTGATGCATCCTTCCAGAGACCATTTGTGTTGTGTATACGCATTGCCGCACAATACAAGTGCAAGCATAAGGGCCGGTATTTTTATAAAGTTCATCATTGGAGCAATCTTAAAGACAAAGTTATATAATTATTGCCAAAGAGGGCCACTAAAATTATAGTTGCCCTCTACAGTCATTACAAAAGTTGTTCCCAATTCAACGCTGCGCTACAATGTTGCAGGTGCAGAGAACATTTTGCGGAATTTGTTTGCCATATATATCATTTTGGCAATTGTGCCTATGCACTCTGCTATGAAAGCCACAAGTTGTGCTGTCTCCTTGTTCCTGCCGCCATATACGGCACACGCTTCGGACATATCCATCTCATATATTCCCATAACAGCCTCCTTTAAAAATTGTTCCAGCCGCGTTTGAACCCGTCTACAATATCCTTATGGTATTCCATAAGGAAATCAAAGGCTTCCTTTATGCAGCCCCAGAAATTCTCAAAACAGGCAACGGATACCCCTCCCCTTACAAATTGGAGTTCCCCGATGCCGGCACATACAAAACCTTCATTTTCCAATTTTTTCATAATCTTCAAATTTTTAAGCCCTACCGATAAGTGCTGCGTAGGTTACCACTTTGAGCATGCTCATTTTATTGTAACAACGTTGTCTGCAATTGAAATTCCGGCCTCCTTGTGTGAGATGAACAGGATTGTTTTCCCAGCATCCCTCAACTTCTGCAAAGTGTCCAGCACACATTTTTCACTCAACTTGTCCAATGAAGATGTGGCCTCATCAAGAATATATATTTGAGGATTCTTGTACAGGGCCCGGGCAATGGCAATTTTCTGGCATTCTCCTCCCGACAGTCCTTCCCCTTTTTCACCTGTATGGGTGAGGAGTCCCTGGGGGAACCTCCGTATCATCCCCTCCATCCCCAGGGAGAGACATATCCCAAGCACCCTCTCCATATCGGCATTATCATCGCCAAGGGTGATGTTATCCAGTATTGAGGCATTGAACAGATGTATCCTCTGCGGTACATATCCTATCTTATCCCTCCACTGCTGCAGATTGAACTGGGCAATGTTCACCCCTCCGCAGCAGATCATCCCTTTGAGGGGAAGATGTTCCCTGAGGATAAGTTTTGCAATGGTGCTCTTCCCGCATCCGCTCTCCCCCTTTATAAGGGTGATTTTCCCTTGCGGTACGGAAAAGGTGAGATCTTCCAGCAGGGTTTCCCTTCCCGGGAAACGGAATCCCACAGAATCCACCGTCAGGCTCCCCTCAACACCATCTGTCGGGAGTCCTTTACCCTGGGTGGCATCACTGGGAAGATCCATAATCTCAAAGATCCTACCACAGGATACGGTTGTTCTGGCAATGGTCTCCCCGGTGCTTATGAGGTTGCCCAATGGTACTGTAAGGAAGGTGCAGAGGCTGTAGAACCCAACCAGTTCCCCAATGCTCATCTCCCCTTTGAGCACTGCGGCAGACCCTATGGTAAGGATTATGCACACAAGAGATTTTGATACCCCTTGGGAAAGGGTTTCAAATAGGTTGATGGTATTGGCGCAGGAGTGGAGCCTTCCCATAAGGGAAACCAGACTCTTTTCCAGCCTCCCTATGGACATCTTCCCGGCCCCGTAATGCCTTATCTCTCCAATGCCGGATATGGTATCAAGCACATCAGATTCAAAAGCGGCGTTTGCGGAGGCAATCTCCTTGCTGTACCTGCGGCTTATCCTTCCGCTCAGCAGGTAAAGTCCGCAATACAGCGGGGTGAACAGTGCAATGTAGAGGGTGAGCCTTGGATTGTACAGAAGCATTGCCAGAAGGGCCCCAACAATGGTAATTATGCTGGTGAGTATCCCTATGGCACCTTCTGTTACAAAGGTGCGGATATTCCGTATGTCATCTGTTCTGGATGTTATGTCACCTGCACGGTAATTGTTGAAGAACTCCTGCGGAAGGGAGATTATCTTCTCAAGGTAGCCGCAAAGGAGAGATGTCTCCATCTTAAGGCTGCATCTGATAAGGTAGCCTGCTGTTGCCCAACCTATATAAAGGGTAAATGCTGTAAGTATAACCACCAGCAATCCAAGAATGGCCATTGCGGTGTGGTCTCCTTTGGGAACCACATCATCTATAAGTTGCTGCAGCAGGAATGTTATGCTTATCCCTGTAAAGGTGCAGGTGGCGGAACCGGCAAAAGAGAGGGCAATCTCCCGGTAGAAAGAAGTGAATAAAGCAAGCAAGTGTTGTGATATGGGAGCAGACTTGCCCTCTCCGGTTCCGGAAACCGTATCCGGTTCAATTGTAATTATATAGCCTGTCCATTGTGAGACAAATTTTTCTATGGATATCTTCTCCATTTTGCCACTTGCAGGGTCCATTATCTGCATTGTATCCCCTTTGGTGCAGTACACTACAATAAAGTGGTAATATCCGTCTGAATCTGTGATGTGGGCTATGAAAGGTGCCTCCAGACATTTGAGCGGAGTTGTCTCCTTCTCCTTTGAACGGTATCCTCTGGCCTTGAAACCGGCTTTGGCTGCACCGTCAATCAACCCCTGTATGGATATCCCCTCCGGGGTACATCCGCAGGCCATCCTTATCCCGGCAAGTGAAACCTTTACCCCATAGAAGGCGGCAATTGAGGCAAGGCAGGCAGCCCCGCAGTCATATTTGTAGTGCTGGCGTATTTCCAGCGGCTTTCTATGTAACATCTGTGCAATCATAACATCAATGAATTGAAGAAAAACGATATGAGACAGAAGATGATTGCCGCTGCTATAGAGACAATGAAAATGGCATCCCTCTTCTTGTGGGGGAGAAGAATCCACTGTGGGGATTCTTTAAGGTGCTGCAATGTGGAAATGCGGTGTTGTGGCATAGCGTTCCATTTTTTTGCAAAAATGGGAAACGGCAATGCTTTATGCCGGGTAAAACGTAAAATTTACCCCAAGAATTTTTCTTAAGAAAAAATCTTCTCTAAAAAAGGAAAAAAATTGCGGTGGAAATGCTCCAGAAAGGCATATCCCTTTGAACCGTCCAATATCCCCTGTGGAATTATATTGAACATATTGTTCAGATGATTTATAAGATAAACTGCCACACTCAGGATTATTGTGGCCTTCAGGGCCCCGAAAAGGAAACCCAAAAGACGGTTGAGCCAACCGAGCAGGCTCAGTTTTATTATCCCCTCTATCCCTTTTCCTATAAAGTGCGCCAGAATCATTACAATGATGAATATTACAACAAACATTATTATGTGCAGGGTGTTCTGGGCAATGGAGAGTGAAAGGAGTTCCTTTGCCTGGGCGGAGAGATATGCGGTGAACTTGAATGCACACCATATTCCAAGCAGAAGGGCGGCTATGCTCACTATTTGCCTTACAAACCCTTTGAAGATTCCCCATACCGCTGAGGCTGCTATAATTACAAGAATTATGATGTCCAATGCTCCTATATCCATCTGTAGGTAATTTTTTTTCAAAAATAGGTATTTATCTTATCTTTGCAAATTCAAAATTATTATAATAAAATCTCAAAAATGGGTTTCGCGGAATATAAAAAACTCGATTTAACAGAGATAAATCGTAGTGTACTGGAAAAATGGAAAGCAGAAAAATGCTTTGAGAATACCCTTAAGGCAAGAGAGGGGGCAAAGAAGTTTGTATTTTTTGAAGGCCCGCCTTCTGCAAACGGTATGCCCGGCATACACCACGTAATGGCAAGGGCCATAAAGGATGCGTTCTGCAGGTTCAAGACTCAGAGCGGATATCTTGTACAGAGGAAGGCCGGTTGGGATACTCACGGACTCCCTGTGGAGTTGGGTGTGGAGAAGATGCTCGGCATTACAAAGGAAGATATCGGGAAGAAGATTTCTGTGGATGATTATAACAACGCCTGCCGCAAGGAGGTGATGAAATATACAAAGGAGTGGGTTTCACTTACTGAGAGGATAGGTTATTGGGTGGATATGGACAACCCTTACATCACCTATGACAACAAGTACATTGAGACTTTGTGGTATCTGCTCAAGGACATTTATGGCAAAGGGCTACTTTACAAGGGATATACCATACAGCCTTATTCGCCAGCAGCGGGTACAGGCTTGAGTTCTCACGAACTCAACCAGCCGGGCTGTTACCGCGATGTAAAGGATACTACAGTTGTAGGTCAGTTCAGGATTAAGGATCCTAAGCCTGAAATGGCACAGTGGGGTACCCCTTACTTCATTGCGTGGACCACAACCCCTTGGACACTTCCTTCAAATGTGGCACTTTGTGTGGGTCCAAAAATTGATTATGTAGCTGTACAGACATATAACGGATATACCGGTGAGAAGATTACAGTAGTGCTTGCAAAGAACCTGCTGTATTCACATTTCAACAAGAAGGCTGAGGGGATTGCCCTTGAGGATTACAAGCAGGGAGACAAACTCATTCCGTTCAAGGTGGTTGGCGAGTACAAGGGACCTGAACTTGTGGGTATGGAGTATGAGCAACTTATCCCATGGGTGAAACCGGTATCGGTTGATGAGAAGGGCAAATGGAGCGATGCTTCAGACAAGGCGTTCCGTATCATTCCTGGTGATTATGTAACTACAGAGGACGGTACAGGAATTGTGCACATTGCACCTACATTCGGTGCTGATGATGCATTTGTGGCACGTGCTGCAGGTATTCCGTCATTGTTTATGATAAACAAGAGCGGGGAGACACGCCCTATGGTAGACCTTACAGGCAAATTCTATCTTATGGATGAACTTGATGAGGAGTTTGTAAAGGAGTGCGTGGATGTTGAGGCATACAAGGAGTTTGAGGGAAGATGGGTGAAGAATGCATATGATCCTCAGTTTACCGTAAACAAGGTGTATGATGAGAAGGCTGCCGCTGCTGCAGAGACATTGGACATTTACATCTGCCTTATGATGAAGGGTGCCAACAAGGCATTCAAGATAGAGAAGCATACACACAACTATCCTCATTGCTGGAGAACCGACAAGCCGGTGCTTTATTATCCGCTGGATTCGTGGTTCATCAGGAGCACTGCAGTGCAGGATGAACTTATTGCCCTTAACAAGACAATGAACTGGAAACCTGAGAGCACAGGTACAGGCCGTTTTGGCAAGTGGCTTGAGAACCTGCAGGACTGGAACCTTTCACGCAGCCGTTATTGGGGTACTCCGCTCCCTATCTGGAGGACAGAGGACAAGAAGGAGGAGAAGTGCATAGGTTCTGCCCAGGAGTTGTACAATGAACTTGAAAAATCTGTTGCAGCAGGCTTTATGGCTTCAAACCCATTGAAGGATAAAGGGTTTGTACCTGGAGATTTCTCAAAGGAAAATTATGAGAAGATAGATCTCCACAGACCATATGTAGACGGTTATATTCTGGTTTCGGAGAGCGGAAAACCTATGAAGAGGGAACTTGATCTCATTGACGTATGGTTTGATTCAGGAGCCATGCCGTTTGCCCAGGAGGGTTTGGAGAATCTTGGCAAGCCTGAGTTCGGACAGACAGCAGACTTCATTGCCGAGGGTGTTGACCAGACACGCGGATGGTTCTTTACCCTGCACGCAATTTCCACTATGGTTAACAAGCGCATTGCATACAAGACAGTGCTTTCAAATGGTCTTGTGCTTGACAAGGACGGCAACAAGATGAGCAAGAGGTTGGGTAATGCGGTTGATCCGTTCAAGGCACTTGATGAGTACGGTGCAGACTCCCTGAGGTGGTATATGCTTACAAATGCACAGCCTTGGGACAATCTCAAGTTTGATTTTGCAGGTGTGGATGAGGTAAAGAGGAAATTCTTCGGTACCTTGTACAACACTTACTCGTTCTTTGCGTTGTATGCAAATGTTGACGGCTTCAACAACAAGGCACCGCAGGTTCCTGTAGAGAAGAGGCCTGAGATTGACCGTTGGGTGATTTCATACCTCAATACCCTTATAAAGGAGGTTAAGGAGTGTTATGAGAACTATGATGTTACAACAGCAGGAAGGAAGATTCAGGATTTTGTATGTGACCATTTGAGCAACTGGTATGTAAGGCTCAACAGGAAACGTTTCTGGGGCGGTTCAATGACAGAGGACAAACTTGCGGCATATCAGACATTGTATTCTTGTCTGGAGAGTGTTGCAATTCTTGCAGCCCCTATTGCTCCGTTCTTTATGGAGAGGCTGTTCCTCGACCTCAACGCAGTTTCGGGTGCACATCCTGAGAACTCGGTACATCTTGTGCTTATGCCTGAGGTTGAAGAGAAATATATTGACAAGGATCTTGAGGAGAGGATGGCACTTGCCCAGTTGGGTACCTCTATGGTGTTGGCCTTGAGAAAGAAGGTGAACATAAAGGTAAGGCAGCCTCTTGCAAAAATCATCATCCCGGTATTGGATTCTAGGATACAGGAGCAGTTGGAGAAGGTGAAGAATCTTGTGCTTGGAGAGATAAATGTTAAGGAGATAGAGTTCATTACAAATACAGAGGGACTCATAACCAAGAAGATAAAGCCTAACTTCAAGACATTGGGCAAGAAGTACGGCAAAATGATGAAGGACATTGCGGCAGCATTCGGACAGTTCCAGCAGAGCGATATCTCAAAGATAGAGGCTGCCGGTACATATACATTTGCTATGGCACAGGGTGATGTTACTCTTGAGCCTGCCGATTATGAGATAACTTCTGAGGATATGCCGGGCTGGCTTGTTGCAACTGAGGGAAAACTTACTGTTGCGCTTGACATTACCATTACTGACACCCTGAGGAAAGAGGGTATTGCCCGTGAACTCATAAACAGGATCCAGAACTTGAGGAAGGAGAAGGATTTTGAGATTACAGACAGGGTTGAGGTGAAGATATGCAGGAGAGATGATGTTGAGGAGTCTTTGGCAGAGTTTGCCGGATATGTGTGCGAGCAGACCCTTTGTGAGGACATTCAGATAACAGATTCCCTTGAGGATGCCGATGAGGTTGAATGGGGCAATGACGAGGTATTGCGCATATCAATTAAATTGTTAAATTTGCCACTTTAAATCAAAGAGTTATGGAGACAGAGAAAGTAAGGTACAGCGATGCTGAGTTGCAGGAGTTCAAGGAACTCATTCTTCAGAAACTGGAGACAGCAAAGATGGACTACGAAGAGTTGAGGGCTGCAATTACCCATAGTGCCAGCAATGGCGTTGAGGATACATCCCCAACATTCAAGGTACTTGAAGAGGGCGCATCTTCGCTTTCCAAAGAGGAGTCGGGCCAGTTGGCACAGAGACAGTACAAATTCATACAGTCTTTGGAGGCAGCCCTTATCCGTATAGAGAACAAGACCTATGGTGTGTGCAGGGAGACTGGAAAACTTATCCCTAAGGAGAGGCTTATGCTGGTTCCGCACGCAACATTGAGTGTAGAGGCTAAAAACAAGAGATAATTTATGAAGTTATCCAAAGGTACTCTCATTACCCTGTTTGTGGTGTTGCTCCTTGTGGCAGACCAGGCTATAAAGTTTGCAGTAAAGTTGAACATGACAATAGGGGAGAGCATTCCGGTGTTCGGCAACTGGTTTCAGATATGCTTTATTGAGAACAACGGAATGGCGTTTGGAATGCAGTTCGGAGGTTCTTTGGGCAAATTGGCTCTGAGCCTTTTCAGGGTTGTACTTATTGGATTCATCATTGTTTATCTCAGGAAACTGATAAAGAAAGCGGATACTCCCACAGGTATTCTTGTGGGGCTTTCGCTTGTTTTGGTTGGAGCAATAGGAAATGTGGTTGACTGCCTTTTTTACGGGGAGATATTCAGTGAGTCAACCTATACAAGGGTTGCGGAACTTTTCCCTCCAGGAGGCGGCTATTCCGGATTCCTTTACGGAAAGGTTGTAGATATGTTCTATTTCCCCATTATAAATACAACCTGGCCCGATTGGGTTCCTGTATGGGGAGGAGAGGAATTTGTCTTTTTCCAGCCAATTTTCAATTTTGCTGATGCCTGCATATCTGTTGCAGTGATTTATATGCTGCTATTCCAGAGAAAGTTCTTTGCAGAAGACAAAAAATAAGAAAACGCGCCCTGTGGCGCGTTTTCCATTTTATATCATTTCTTTATTTTTTCCATCAATTTCTGTCGGGAAAAATGTATCCTGCTCTTTACAGTACCAAGGTGGAGGCCAAGTTCATCCGCTATTTCCTGGTATTTGTATCCGCTGTCGTGCATCTGGAATGGAATCCTGAATTCAGGCTCCAGTGAATTTACCATTGCGGTAAGTTCGCGGAAGTTGTAGTCGCTCTCGGGACTTGTCTGTGCAGGTCTGCTTGTTATTACAAATTCCTGTACATCTTTATTGAAAATTGCCTGTTTCTTTACCCTACGTCTGTAGTCGTTTATGAAGGTATTTTTCATAATTGTGTACATCCAGGCCTTGATGTTTGTCTGCTCATCAAATTTGTCCTGGTTATAGAAAGCCTTGAAATAAGTTTCTTGAACCAAATCTTTAGCATCATCCATATTTGAGGTGAGGCTGTAAGCGTACCTTGTAAGGCTTGGTTCCAGGTTAATAATCTCGTTATGGAATTTTGAATCAGCCATAATAGTTAAGATTATCTGATTAACCAATTTCAGTAAAAAAGGTTTACTGACCTGTCCTAGTTTTAAAGAGGTTTTGTCTCTCTGGCTTCCGTTTGCGAAATTAGGAAGTTGTTTTTTTACAATAATTAACGGGTGGTGTATTTATTGTTAAGTTTCGGTGACTTTTTCAGAATTGTTTCAGAATTATGTATTTTCTTTGTAATGGAAAATGTAACGGAAACTTATGAAGATTCTTATTGTAGAGGATGAGCCTCAGTTGCAGGAGGTTATACGCCGTACCCTTGAGAAGGAGCGTTATGTGGTGGAGAGTGCAGGGAGCCTTGCGGAGGCACTTGAGAAGACTGGAGTATATGATTATGAGTGCATATTGCTGGACATTATGCTTCCCGATGGAAGCGGGCTCACCCTGCTTGAAGAGTTGAAGAAGTTGAGGAAAAAGGAGAATGTGATAATAATTTCTGCCAAGGATTCAATAGAGGACAAGATTGCGGGGCTTGATCTGGGGGCAGATGATTACCTTGCCAAACCTTTCCACATTGCGGAACTTGTAGCCAGGGTAAGGAGTGTCATACGCCGCAGGCATAGGGATGGGGAGAATACAATCCAGGTAGGGAATGTGCTCCTTTATCCCGACAACTTCAAGGTTGAGGTGGCAGGTTCACCTGTTGAACTCAGCCGGAAGGAGTATGACATTCTCCATTATTTCCTGAACAGGCCGGGGAGGCTTGTAAACAAGAGCACCCTTGCTGAATCTGTATGGGGAGACCATATAGACCAGGTTGATAATTATGATTTTATGTATGCGCAGATGAAGAATCTGAGGAAGAAGCTTTCAGATGCCGGTGCTGATATAGAGATAAAGGCCGTATATGGGGCCGGATATAAACTTGTAGAGTAAATTATCGGGAAGATGAAACTTTCTTACAGGGTATTTTCCAGATTGTCCGTTGGGGTTGTGGCTGTCCTTTCCATTTGGGCGGTGTGCTTTTATTTTGCCATTATGGATGAGGTTACAGATGAGGTGGATGATTCCCTTGAGGATTATTCAGAGATGATAATAAGGCGCTCCCTTGCCGGGGAGACTCTCCCTTCAAATGACAGCGGGTCCAATAACCAGTATTTTATAAAGGAGGTTACACCGCAGTGGGCAATGGGAAGGCCTGCTGTTGAGTACAAGGATTCGATGGTTTATATTGTTGCAAAAAATGAGACTGAGCCTGCAAGGATATATACTACCATATTTATGGATAAGGAGGGGCGGTATTTTCAGTTGGAGGTTTCTGTACCTACAATAGAGAAGGCTGATTTGAGGGAGTCTATAGTTTATCTTATTGTGGGGCTTTATGTGGTGCTTCTGCTTGCTTTCATGCTTATAAATTATTTTGTGTTCAGGAGGTCGATGAAGCCTTTTTATGCCATTCTGGATTGGCTGGATGCCACCAGACCTGGAAGCGGTTCCGGCGGGCCTGCGGTGGATACGGACACAACGGAGTTCCGCAAACTTGGGGAGGCCCTTGCCAGGTATTCAAATCATAGCGAAGAGTTGTTCAAACAGCAGAAACAGTTCATTGGGGATGCTTCTCACGAGGTGCAGACTCCTGTGGCCATATGCATAAACCGCATAGAGATGCTTATGGAAGATGAATCCGTAACGCAGAAACAGATGGAGGAACTGCAGAAAGTGCACAAGACTCTTGGGTATGTTTCAAGGCTCAACAAATCACTGCTGTTGCTTACAAAAATTGACAACAACCAGTTCTGCGATGTGGAGGATGTGGATATGAATGCCATTCTCAGGAATGTTGCCGAGGATTATACGGAGGTGTATGCGTATAAGGAGGTTTCTCTGGCATTGGAGGAGAATGGTGTGTTTGATGTGAGGATCAACAGGACACTTGCGGGGATCCTTGCTGCAAATCTTGTAAAGAATGCCTTTGTCCATAATGTGCAGGGGGGCAGGGTGCAGATCAGTTGCTCTTCAGACAAAATAGAGTTCTGCAATACTGCTTACGGTGAGGCTCTGGATTCTGCTTGTGTCTTTGAACGGTTCTGGCAGGGAAGCCGCAAAGAGGGTTCTGCTGGCCTTGGCCTTGCCATTGCCCAGGCAATCTGCAGACACTTCAACCTCTCCCTGGAATACAAATACAACAAAGGGATGCACTGCTTTACCATCAGCAGACAGATTTCATAACATATCAACAATTATCCTGTATATTCCATTACCAGAAATATTGGTTCTATGTTCAGCCTTCCACCAGGCTTGCAATCTATTGCATCTGAGCCTGGCTCAGGAACTCGCCAACTGAAGTTGGCTCAAACAGGCCTGAGCCTGCAGGCTCATCTGCAATGATTGCTTACGCCGTTCCAGGATTCACATA
>JAGAKR010000003.1 GCA_017625535.1 Bacteroidales bacterium
ATCAAACTCTTCATTGTATATATTACTTTAAATCTCTTGCTCCTGTAACTCGTGATTTCCCTGTTTTTTCTGAAGTATTACTTCTAAAGGAATTACGCTCTTTCAATACAACAAGTATTGAAATCATAGTCTTCTAAACTATGCTGCTTGTCTTTCTATTATTTTCAATGAACTTTGTTTCGCTTGAGTACGTTCGTTTCTCAAACGGGTTGCAAAGATATGGGGCTTTTTTTTATTCTCCAAATAATTTTGAAACTTTTTTCTAAAATATTTTTTAACCATCTGATTTACAAAAAGAAAAAATTTGTAAAAACCTACAGAGGATATTTTGAACAATAGCATTATCTTTGTGTTTGGTAAATACAAACAGCAGAATTATGGGATTCGGATACTATGTTACAGGAAGGACAACATCGGTCACAAGAGGTATAGTTACACTGATTATGGGATGTTGTCTGCTGTTCTGGCCGGGCTTCACCGCCGGACTCATTGTAAAACTCATTGCAGGGTTTCTCCTCACAATAGGTTTCATAACACTTTTTACAGCCATTATGGCCGCTTCCAAAAGCAACAGCCCGCTTCCGGTTATAGTAATAATAAATGTTGTGGTATATCTGGTGTTCGGACTGCTGGTATTTCTATTCCCCAACTTCTTCCTTGGACTTATCGCATTCCTTTTCGGGGCAGTTCTGCTTATTGCAGGAATTTCCCAAATAATTGGGCTTTACCAGGGGAGCAGATATTCACCCATATCGGGAGGAATGTATGTGATTCCTGTTGCAATAGTTGTATGCGGCATTGCACTTTTCTTCTCTCCAAGGGCTTCTACAGAGATGCTTACAATGATTTTTGGGGCATCAATTGCCCTGTACGGCATATCTGAACTTGCCGCAGTATGGAAATTGAGAAACCGTACGGAGGCATAAAGGAGATCAATAAATGAAATAACCTATAAACCCACCCAGTATTATTACCAGGATGGGGTTCATTTTAAGCCATTGGCTTGCAATGAATGCACCCGCAAACAAAACCCAACTTGTCCAGTCTATAAAATTCTCTTCTGTTACAAGAATTCCTGCGGCGGCACCTATCATACCAATCACAACCGGACGCAATGTCTTCATAAGCGAAGCAAACACATTGCTCTCCTTGAATTTTGCATAAATCCTGCATATGAGGAGTATTATTATGAACGAAGGGAGTGAAACTGCAATTGTAGCCACAAGAGAACCAAAAATATTTCCTGTAACTGCATAACCCACATATGTGGCACTGTTTATACCAATAGGCCCCGGAGTCATCTGGGAGATTGCCACCATATCAGTAAACTCCTGCGCAGTTATCCAGGCGTGGTTCACAACCACCTCATTCTGTATGAGCGAGAGCATCGCATACCCTCCCCCAAATGTAAAGAGTCCAATAACAAAAAATGTAAAAAAGAGCTGCGCATAAATCATTTTCCTTTCCTCCCGACAGTTAAAGCTGTGAACACTACCCCCACAACAAGCAGTATGTACAGAGGGGAAACCTTAAGGAAAACAACAAGCAGCGCAGTGGCAACTGCAAGAGCACCGGTATATATGTTAAGTCTGGCCTTCTTGGCCATATTTATCATAGGCACTGCTATGAGTGATACAACAACGGGACGTATCCCCTTGAATATCTTTATTACAGTTTCGTTGTCCTGATAACCTGCAAAGAACA
This sequence comes from Bacteroidales bacterium, assembly GCA_017625535.1. GTDB lineage: Bacteria > Bacteroidota > Bacteroidia > Bacteroidales > UBA932 > Egerieousia. Next base: position 1,705 of record JAGAKR010000003.1, read on the forward strand.
TTGCTATGAGGAGGATTATGGTAAATGAAGGCAGTGTGCTTCCCAATGTTGCCACTATGCTCCCTTTCACCCCCCTGAGCCTGTACCCAAGGAAAATGGATATATTCACAGCCAGGATGCCGGGGGCAGACTGGGAAATTGCCAGCACATCCAGGAAATCCTGTTCCTTGATCCACCCTTTCTTCTCCACCACCTCTTTCTGGATTATGGGTATCATTGCATATCCACCACCTATGGTAAATGCCCCTATCTTGGCAAAAGTACTGAATATCTGCAGGTAAATGTTCATATTCCAAATATGCGATTATCAGAATGCCTTCCTTATTATCTCCCTTATGTTGTCGGCTTTTCCCATAGTATAGAAATGCACAGCTTTTGCGCCGCTCTCAAGAAGTTCCTTGCACTGAAGTGTAGCCCACTCAATGCCAAGCCTGTAGATTGCCTCACTGGTTTTGCATTTCACAAGTTCTCGCATAAGTTCCTGAGGAATGTCTATAGAGAAAGCCTTTGGCAGAAGTTCAATATGCTTGTGGGTGGATATTGGCTTTATACCCGGGATTATAGGAACGGTAATTCCGGCGGCACGACACCGCTCCACAAATGAGAAATACTTCTCATTGTCAAAAAACATCTGGGTTACAATATAATCTGCCCCGCATTCCACCTTCTTTTTGAGGAACTCAATATCCATATCCAGATTTGCCGCCTCGCAGTGTTTCTCCGGGTAACCGGCAACCCCCACACAGAAATCTGTAGAGACAACATCCTTAAGGGTGTCATCCAGATATTTACCGTTGTTCATTGCCGCTATCTGCTCTACAAGGCAACTGCTGTGTGGATGGCCTCCAGGAGTAGGGGTAAAATACTTCTCACCCGGAATGGCATCACCTCGCAATGCCATCACATTCTGGATTCCAAGGAAATTCAAATCCAGAAGGAGGTTCTCAATGTCATTCTTTGTTGCCCCACCACAAATCACGTGCGGCACCACCTCAACATCAAACCTCTTCATTATGGCTGCTGCAATTGCCACAGTTCCAGGGCGCTTTGTTACGGTAATCTGTTGGAATGTGCCGTCGGGAGTACGTCGGTACTCTATCTCATCCCTGTGGGCCGTCATATTTATGAATGGAGGATTGAACTCCATCAGAGGCTCAATGGAATTGTAGAGTTTGTTTATGTCCGACCCCTTCAGAGGGGGTACAAGTTCAAATGAAGTGAAGGGTTTGTGGTCTCCCTTCAGTATATCTATGATTTTCATACGCCAAAGTATTCCGCCTGTGGATGCGCCACAAGCAATCCGCAAATAACTGTTACAGGATATACTGCATAACTCTCTGTAAGGTGTACACCCAACCTCTCCGGTGCCTTCAGCAGATCAAACGCCCTCTTCTTGAGTGCGTGCGAAGGGCACGAAGGGTACCCGAATGCAGGCCTTGTCATATGCTGCCCCATTGAAACCTGGTCCTGTATCCAACTTGCCAGTGCATCCGTAAGGCGTGCACATAGGCTATGGCGCAGCAGGTACTCATATGATTTGTGGTCAAGTTCCTTCTCCTTCAAGTCCTCAACTTTTACCGCAAATACACCTATTACCGAGTGCTGCGGCTCACCCCCAACAGGAGGGAAATAGTCTGCAACAGACCTGTATCCGCTCTCCTCCCTTCTCTGGCGCGGCATAGGAAAACGTTCTATCACCTCCCCGCCGGGCTTGTCATATATAAGGATAACATCCTCCCCATCCTCAACGGCAGAAGATGCCTCATAGAAATTCACCACTGCAGAAGCCTCAAACTCCCCTCCAACCATTGCTTCTCCAAGCAGTTCCACTGCCTGCATATAAATTTTCTCAGCCTCCTTGCCCTTTTCATCTTCCCGATAGATCAGTTCCTGGAGTTTTCCCTTGAATCCCCAGAAATGCATCAGGCCGTTCCAGTCTATATAATCGTGCAATTCATTCAGAGGCAGGTCCCTCACTGTGAGGTTGTCTTCCCCGTACCCTTCGGGCTGTATGAAACTATCGGGAAGAAACTTCTCTGCCATTTCCCTTGCCTGCTCCACTGAATACAACTTTATATCCCTGTTGTTGTAGGTTTCCCTTATCTTGCGCTGCTCCTCCTTTACTGAAGTTATAAAATCTGCACTTGCACCTCCCAGGAGCCTTTTGCATATACCGGCAGTACGGGATGCATCCCCTCCGTGTATTACAGGTCCGTCATACAATGGGGCCAGTTTTACGGCGGTATGTACAGATGATGTGGTTGCTCCACCCACAATTACAGGTATCAGATACCCGAGTTCCCTGAGCATACGCCCCTTGTTCTCCTGCAACATACGGCACAACAATTCCATCTGCTCCAGAGACGGAGTTATTAGTCCGCTAACACCTATGAGTGATGCCTTATGCTCAAAAGCCGCCTCCATTATGGCTGAATTCTCAACCATAACCCCCAAGTCCACAACATTAAGGTTGTTGCAGCCCAGTACTATGGCCGCAATGTTCTTTCCAATATCATGCACATCCCCCTTGGCGGTTGCAATTACCACAGTATCCTGCTGCAGAGCCCCCTGCTCAAGATTATGTGCCTGTATATGCGGTTGCAGCAATGCCACCGCATCCTTCATCACCCTTGCACTCTTTACCACCTGCGGGAGAAACATCTTACCCTCGCCAAAAAGTTCTCCCACTTTCTCCATACCCCTCATAAGTGGCCCCTCAATTATCTCCACCGGTGTGGCATAACTCTCCACTGCCTCCTGAATATCCTCCTGCAAATGGCTTTGTACCCCCTTTACCAAAGCATACTCAAGCCTTTGCTGCAACGAAGTCTCCCTCCACTGCTGTTGTACCGTCTGAGGAGCCTGCCCCCCTACCGCCGCCTCTTTTGCCGCAACTTCACGGGACTTTATCTCCTGGGCCAGTTCTATAAGGGCCTCTGTTGGTGAAGAGTATTTCTCCGCATCCTCCCCAAGTATTGAAGCATCATTCAGCACAACTGCCTCAACCTTTCTGAGGAGTTCCTGCTCTATCTGGTCATAAACCTGCAGCATTGACGGGTTTACAATTGCCATATCCAGTCCAGCGGCTATTGCGTGGTAAAGGAATACCGAATGCATTGCCTCCCTTACCGTATTGTTCCCCCTGAAAGAGAATGAAAGGTTTGAAACCCCGCCACTTGTCTTTGCCCCCTTGAGGTTCTCCTTTATCCATTTTACCGCCTTTATGAAATCAACCGCATAATTATCGTGATCCTGGATACCAGTACCTATGGCCAGGATATTCACATCAAAAATTATATCATTGGGCTGGAACCCCACTTTCTCTGTAAGAAGTCCGTAGGCCCTGCTGCAGATCTCTATCTTCCTCTCAAATGTTACCGCCTGTCCCTGCTCATCAAAAGCCATTACAATAATCGCAGCACCCAGTGCCCTTATCTGCGAAGCTTTGCGGAGGAACTCCTCCTCCCCCTCCTTAAGGCTAACGGAATTCACAATCCCCTTGCCCGGGCAGTTGTGCAGACCTGCCAGAATTGTCTCCCAGTTGGAAGAATCTATCATAAACGGCACCTTGGCAATATCCGGGTCATTTGAGATATATCTGAGGAATGTCCCCATCTCCTCCGGGCCATTGAGCATGGCATCATCCATATTTATATCTATAATGGTTGCCCCGTCCTCTATCTGCCTGCGGGCAATCTCAGCCGCATGGGCATAATCCTTCTCCCTTATGAGCCTTGCAAACTTTGCACTTCCGGCCACATTTGTCCTCTCCCCCACATTCACAAAATTGCACTCCTTCCTGTTCACCCTCAACCTCTCCAAACCGCACAGATACATATCATCCAATCCTCTTCCCGACAAATATTCCCCTGCTGCAACTCCTATTCCCTCTCTTACATCATCCGTCCCGCCATCTGCAACCTTGCCACCTGCAGCCCTGCAAGCCGCATCATCCCCTGCAATTCCCCTTGGAGCAATCCCTTCCAAAGCCTCTTTTACTGCCTTGATATGATCCGGCGTGGTACCGCAGCACCCTCCTGCAATGTTGAGCCACCCGTTTTGGGCCAATTCCCTTATATATTTGGCTGTATATTCAGGGCTCTCATCGTACTGCCCCATCTCATTTGGCAGACCTGCATTGGGATATATGCTCACCGCACAAGGCACCCACTGCAGTTGCTCTATGAAAGGTGCCAGATCTCTGGCCCCAAAAGAGCAGTTGAGCCCGAAACTTGCTATAGGATAATGCTGCAATGCCGTATAAAGTGCATCCAATGTGTGACCGCTGAGCAGTCTTCCGCTCCTGTCATTCACTGTGGCAGAAACCATTACAGGAATATCCCCTTGCGGCACTTCCTGCTGTATTGCGTAAAGTGCAGCTTTGGCATTCAGGGCATCATATACAGTCTCCACAAGGAGTATATCCACTCCACCGTCCAACAGGCCCCTCACCTGCACCCCGTAGGCATCCGCCATCTCCTGGAATGTCACATCCCTGCGCTGAGGCTCATCTGCATCAGGCGAAAGGGAGAGAGATTTCACTGTAGGTCCAATGCTTCCCGCCACAAGAACATCCCGGCCCGAGTTGTCCGCTGCCCTGCGGGCAATCTGTGCCCCTTTCAGATTTATCTCATAAACCTTCTCCTGCTGCCCGTAGTCTCTCTGGGAAATAGCATTGCCACTGAATGTATTGGTCTCAATTATATCTGCCCCTGCCTCTATATATTCCTTATGGATTCTCTCTATAACATCCTCTCTGGTAAGGTTAAGGATATCGTTGTTCCCTTTACCTCCCAAAAAATCATCGGGAGAAAGAGCATATTTTTGAATGCTGGTACCCATTGCACCATCAAGGATAAGGATCCTCTCCCTCATCCTCTTTATGAAATCACACTTTGTAACCCTTCTTCTCATTTGATTTCCAAAAATTTACATTCACAAACAGAGTTTGCCGCACAAAGATGCGGCAAAATTGTAACAAAAGTATAAAAAAGTTGTGATTGGGAAGAATTTATCTGCCTAAATGGGGAACCACACAAAAACAGCCACATCCCACAGGGCGTGCGAAAGGATTATTGCAAAGAACTTCTGAGGGAAAAATCTGTACAACAGTCCCCATGCCGCCCCTGCCACAAGGGCTGCCATAACAAGCATAAAATTGCAGGACCCCGCATGTACCAATGCGTATATGAGTGTTGTAACAATAAATCCTGTATTGGGACTCCATCTCCTCTGCAAAGTTTCCTGAACATATCCCCTCCAGAAAATCTCCTCTGCAGGTCCTATAAGGAAGAGCATAAGAACTGTAAGAAGCCAAGGGGATTCCCCCTCCTTCATCCCATAGATAAGGTCTACCTGCGGACGGGCAAAATTGAAAATTATCTGCGATAGCTTGTCTCCAATCCAGAATACCCCCCACAAAGCTACGGCAATTACAATACCCTCAAGGATTCCGCGTCCCTGCAGTTTTACCCCCTTCCACCATCCTGGATTGAATATTGTGGAAAGGCCGCTGAGAATACAGGCAGAACCTGTCATCATCCACCAGAAATTTATATGGGGAGCCGTTACAGGGAGGAACATTATGCTCCACAATACTGCTGCAAGGATGATTGTAAATATAAGTTTCTTCATTTTACTTAATTTATGCTATAAACGCAGCAATCATGAAACCTGCAAAGAGGGCAAGGCTGAACATCAGTTGGAGCTGGGCTGTACGTTCATCCAGACCCACAAGAGCCTGCATACCCTCCTTTGGATAACGCATAGCTTTGCGGGCATTGTCCATTGCCGGCTTGAGCACCGCAAATACGGTAATGATCCATACAGGGAAAAACCCTGCTACAATACCCGCAACGCACCACAAAAATGGGAAAATCACCTCAAAACAATACAGATAAGATGAGGCCTTGCCACCTATTACCATTGCAAAGGTTTTTATGCCGGCCCGCTTGTCCTGTTCCATATCTCTTGTATTGTTGGAATGCAGGATACCTACAGTAATGAACCCCACAGGAACAGCAAGCCATAAGGTTTCCGGATTTATGCCTCCTGTTGCCACATAAGAAGTTCCAAGCATAGGAATAACTGCATATGTGAGAAAAATGTCAATATCCCCCAGTGCGTGGTATTTCAGCCACGGATAAAAAACAGTAAGCACTGCCCCCGCCAATCCAAAATAGAGGACAGGCATACCTGTAAGGGCCAATAATGCCAGTCCACAAGCCACCGCAACCGCCATAAGTGAAAGAGAAAGTCTCTTTATCTGCTCTGGAGAAAACTGACCGCTTACAATTGACATTCCCCCCACTGCATCTTCCCTGTCAACTCCGCTCTTGAAATCCCTGTAATCGCTCCAGGTATTTCCTGCCGCATGGAACAGCACAACATTTATGATTGTAAACACTCCTATAGGCCAATCTATCTCCCCTTGTTCCCAAAACAGGTATCCTAAAGTTACAAGCACCGGCATTGCGGATGCCGGGAATGACCAAGGGCGTGTTGCAACAAGCCACTCTTTTAAAGTATGTTTTTTCATATGTAATTTTTACCTGTTGAATCCGTGGCAAATATAAGCAAACTTCCCTACAATTGCAGAATGGTGGCACATATCAGAAGCAACACAGAAAATGCAAGGAGGTTCCCGGCTGTTTTCCCAAGAACAGGATTTAGAGCTGCACCTGTGTATGCAATGAGACTCTTCCAGGTTGATATATGCAGCACCAGATAAACTGCAGCCGCAACTGTTGAAAGCGGTGAAAATTTCCATAGGAAAGGAAGAACCAATACCATTGCCGCCATTCCCGAAACCAGATAATACAACCCCATAGCTTTTCTTCCAAAGATTACAACAGTTGTCCTCTTCCCTACAGCCATATCATCATCCATATCCCTGTAGTTGTTCACTACAAGCACATTTGCCGCAAGAAACCCAACAGCAACTGATATGGGGAACGACAATTCCAATCCGTCCCAACTCCCCTGCTGAAGCAGACAGGTAAAAGTTACGGGCACAATCCCAAAAAACACTACCACGGCAATATCACCCAACCCATGATGGGAAAGTGGATAAGGGCCGGTGCTGTATGCCAGGGCAAACAATGCAATGCAAACTCCAACCGGTATCAACCACCACTCCCCGTAGAAAAGCATAAGGCACCCTATTGCGGATGCGGCAGTCAATGTACCGAATGTGGCATTGCGCATTGCCTGAGGAGTGATATCCCCTTCTGTAACACCCCTTCGGAACCCTTCGCGCCCCTTTTTGTCAAGGCCGTTCTTATAATCATAGTATTCATTCCCGAAATTTGAAGCAATCTGGGCAAGGATTGCAAAGAGGAGGCACAACAATGCCGGCACAGGGGAAAAACTCCCCTGCATAATGGCACATGCAATACCTGCAAGCACACCTGATATGCTCACAGGGAGTGTCCTCAACCTCATTGCCTCAATCCATTCCTTCATTTGCAGATCCTATTTTATTCCAATATACATACGGCAGATACCCAAAGTAAGGGCCCTGTGCTCCACACTGCTGAACCCTGCCCCATACATCATTGGCATAAATTTGTCGGGAGCAGGAAAATTCAGGACAGATGCAGGGAGATACTCATATGCACCTCTGTCTCCCGATATCCATCCCCCTATTGCAGGGAGAATCTTAAGGAAATAGAGTTTGTAGCACCAGCGGATAAAAGGGTTTGAAGGGACAGAAAGCTCCAGAATTACCAGTTTGCCCCCAGGTTTCAGTACCCGGCACATCTCGTTGAGACCTTTCTGCAGATGCTCAAAGTTACGCACCCCAAAACCCACTGATATACCGTGGAAAGTGCCCTCATCATACGACAGCTCCTCGCAGTCGCCCTGCACAAGGGTTGCATCAATCCCTGCCGCCTTTATCTTCTCCCGTCCAATCTTCATCATCCCCTCCGAGAGGTCTATTCCAACCACTTTGCTTCCCTTTGCAGCCTTACGGGCTATCTCAATGGTGAAATCAGCAGTTCCACAGGCTACATCCAGAATCTCCATAGGGGATTCAGGATCCACCAGTTCCTTAACAGCCTTCTTCCTCCACCCCTTGTCTATATTCATTGAGAGGATGTGGTTCAATTTGTCATAATCGGGAGCTATGTTGTCGAACAGTTTCCTTATTCCTTCTTTCTTTGCCATTGTCCTTGTAAGTTAAAATCAAGCCTGCTGTTTTTCCCTCCTGCGTATCACTGCAACATACAGCAACAGGATAATATTCATCATCAGCGCATATATAATGGCTGGGATTGCCATCTCCCCGCTGTTGAAGATGAATGGGGAAGAAGCTATTGCAATTGCCTGTGCCGCATTCTGCATACCCACTTCAATAACAATTGTACGCCGTACTCCTGCGCTGAAGCGCCCTGTCCTTGAGAGTAACGAACTGCACAACATTGCCATAAGTATGAGTGCACCGGCAGCTATACCAAGCACAGTAAAATTCTTTATAATCTCGTTTGTATACTGCAGAAAAAAGACTCCGGCAAGCAGCATAAGTGCAGGAAATGCACATTTGCCCAGCACCCTGTTAACCTTGGCCGCAATCCGGGGCCTGAAATGGCGCAACATTATGCCAAGTGACATAGGGGCAAAAAGAAGCACCAGATTCTGCACAAGCAGCTTGCCCACAGGAAGATTTATCTCAAGCCCGGCCTGCTGCGACACCAGTTCCGCAACCCCTCCCATAACCAATGGCAGAGTGAAAAGTGTAATTACACTGCTAAATGCCGTAAGGGTTACAGACAACGCCACATCCCCTTTGGCCAGCATTGAAAAGACATTTGAAGAACTTCCTCCCGGGCAACACGCCACCAGCACAAGCCCCATAAAATATACGGGGGGAAGGTTCAAGGCCCAGGCCACCCCTATTGCAATCAAAGGGAGAAAGACAAGTTGTCCTGTCATTCCGGCCATCACTGCCCTGGGATTTCTGGCCACATTCGCAAAAGCCTCCTTATTAAGATCTGTTCCAAGAAGGAACATAAGGACCAGCAATACCGGTATAACTATCCAAATGGTATTCATACAATCAAATTACTGTTGGCAAATATAATAACTTTTCTCCCTGAAAAACCTTCTTGCAATTACTGAATATTTTATATGCATTTGACTACGGTCTATACTTGCAGCTGCATCATTTATCTTTTTCATCCCTGAATCTTTTTCCCTGGAGAAAAAGGATAATTTACCAAAAATACATGTTGCAGAGGCGAAACAGAAATGCACTAAAGCGCAATGTTTCAACCTGTTCAGTGTGTTTCCCGCGAGACAGGGCTGAACCTATGAATTTTTGCACCCAAACAGTGGTATATTTGCTTTGGAAATTTTTTGGAAACTATGGATCAGATATATGTAGATACCCTTAAGGCGGTAATGGTTTACAAATATGAACTGGACGCTGCAGTGTTGGAACTGGAGCGGGTATCGCACCATAATACAATTCTCTATTGTGTAATTGTAGCACTTGTGGCGGGTGCCATTGCAGCTGCCTACTATATGGGACGCAGACACACCCGGCGGCTGAATGCGGAAAAGTTTGCCAACAGGCTCTTGAGCAGGCAGGCAGAAAATCTTCCGGTGCTGGCAAATGAAGTGAACAAGATATCGGGAAAAAGCATAAAGCTCTCGGGAGCATTGTATGATGAACTTCAGGATGCAATAAACAAGGCCAAAAACAGCAGCCGAAGCGGCATTGTAGAGGTGGTGAATGATGCCGAGTTCATTAAGATGTACCCTTACATTAAGGATTTGGATTTTCTCACTCCGCAGGAGAAACTGGTCCTCATCCTTACAGAGGAAGAGTACTCACTTGCAGACGTTGCCCTGTACACAGGGTCATCCGAGGCATCCATAAGATCTGTAAAATCAAGAATAAGGGGCAAACTGATGCAGTCCGGAAGTATTGGGGCGCGCCAAAAACAACTTAAAATTTTTAAAAAGAAACAGCTATGAAAAAGATTGTACTATTACTTACGTTTATGCTTGCCGCAGCTGTGTGCGGCAGTGTATATGCCCAGCAGAATGTTTCTGAAGTTTCTTACAGCCAGGCAAAAAACATTTCCCAACAGACCAAGTCTTTTGCAGAAGTTGAAGTGAAGCCCAAATTCCAGAATGGTGAAGCAAGCAATTTTACAAGATGGGTCTTCACGGAGCTCAAATATCCGGAACAGGCTGTTGCAGAGAATCTGTCCGGAAGGGTTACAATGCAGTTCACCATTGCCAAAGACGGAAGTGTAACTAATGTCAAGGTACTCAGAAGTGCCCATCCGGCACTGGATGCAGAGGCAGTAAGGGTAATTTCCATGTCTCCAAAGTGGGAACCGGGCAAAGTTAAAGGGAAACCAGTGGACGTGATTTACACATTCCCGGTAATATTCAAGATGAGAAATGCATCTGTTGCAACTTTTGATTTGGATGTCACCCCTGCAGTATTTGAGTCTCCATACAAGAAGGAGGGGGTGGAATATTCAACCTCAACAGAATTTACAAAATGGGTATTCATGAACATCAAATATCCGGCAGAGGCAAAGGCAAACGGCATACAGGGGAATGCAAAGGTGGCATTTGACATTCTCAACAGCGGGGAAATTGCCAATGTAAGGATAGTTGAGAGTGCACACCCGCTGCTGGATGAAGAACTGGTGAGGGTTATCAAACTTTCTCCAAAATGGAAGGCGGCAATACGCAAAGGGCAGCCGGTAACAACAACTTATACTCTCCCGTTCCGTTTTGTGCTCAGGTAAACTATGTCAGAAAAGCTTTTTTCATAGGGGTCTGAAGAATTTACAGACAAAAAAGAGACGGCTTCCGCAGTGGAGCCGTCTCTTTGTCTTTATCGGGAAGATGATTATTCAATGAATGCAAGAATCTCACCTTTCTCCACTGTATCACCCTGTTTTGCTGTGATTGCAACTATGCGGCCGGTGATAGGGGCTGGAACCTCTGTAGGGCCGAAGAATGCCTCAACATAGCATACAGGTTTGTCCTGTTTGAACTCTGTGCCAATGTTTGGAGCTGTAGATACGTCTGCAACGTCATACTGCCAGATAACTTTACCTTTAACAGGTGACTGTACAGGTTTGGCATTAGGGAATTTTGCAACAAGTGCATCAATGTCAAACTTAGGCATCTCCACAACTGGGCGGGTAATGATGATAGGTGCACCTGCTTTTGCTTTTGCAGCCTCAAGGTCTGTCTCAAAGCGTTTCTTTGCAATACCGCTCTTGTAGTCGCGATACTGGCGCTCGTGCATAGCAAACTCAAACAATTCCTCATCATCCTGTCCGCGGTCCCAACCTTCCTCTTCCATCATCTTCTCAAATTTAGGAAGCTCATTAGGGAACTCATCCTGAGGGTTGCCTGTGTAGAACTCAAGGCCTTTCTCCTTAACGATCTCAACAATTTCAGGAGCAAGTTTGCCAGGAAGTGTACCGGTCTTGCCAAGAATCATGTTCATTGTATCCTTGTCAATTGTCTTCCATCTTGGCTCACCTTTAAGGGTATGCATCAAGTTCATGAGGGCAGTATTCTTAACATACTGGCTGAATGGGGTTACGAGTGGCGGATAACCCAAACGAGGCCATACATACTCTACCTCCTGGAACAACATTACTGCAAGCTCATTGAGGGTAACCTCTTTCTTGCCCTGGTTTCTCAGTGACATATTGATTGCACCGTGGAAACCTTTGAGGTCTGCCATCATTGATCCCATCATACCGCCTGGAAGACCGCAGCCTACAAGCAATGATGAACACTGGTAGTTTGTTGGCTCAATGAAGTATCCCAGATAATCGTCAATGAATGTCTGGGTAAGTCTTCTTGCCTCCATATATGCATCCATATTGATATCCTTTACAAGGAATCCTGCATCTTTCAACATTGCCTGGATGGTGATTACATCCGGATGGATTTTACCCCAAGAAAGCGGCTCCATTGCAACATCAATGTACTCAGCGCCTGCTCTTGCAACCTCAAGCATTGAAGCTACTGAGAAACCAGGGCCTGAGTGGCCGTGGTACTGGACCTTGATATGAGGATATTTCTTCTTTATCTCTGAAGTGAGTCTGCCAAGGAATGCAGGACGTCCGATACCTGCCATATCTTTCAAGCAGATCTCATCACAACCATACTCAACAACTTTGTCAACTACTCCCATATAGTACTCAACAGTGTGTACAGGAGAGTAAGTGATACTTAGGGCAACCTGTGAAATCATGCCGCCTTTCTTTGCACCAATAACTGAACCTTTAAGGTTTCTATGGTCATTCAAACCGCAGAATGAACGTGCAATGTTGGTTCCCTGTTTTGCTTTAACCTTGTACATGAGGTGACGTACATCCTCAGGAACAGGGTTCATTCTTAGAGCGTTCAAACCACGCTCAAGCATATGGGTCTGGATTCCAACTTTATTGAAAGGAGCGGTCCATTCTCTTACTGCCTTGTTAGGGTTCTCACCAAAAAGTAGGTTTACCTGCTCAAAAGCACCACCGTTGGTCTCAACGCGGTCAAAGCAGCCCATATCTATAATTACAGGGGCAATTTCTTTAAGTTGGTGAACCATAGGTACATATTTACCTGATGATTGCCACATGTCTCTGTACAACAGAGAGAATTTAATTTCGCGTGCCATAAATTTTTAGTCTTGTTTTTTATAGTGTATTTTATCCGGTTTCTTTATCAGTCCACAAATCTAATAAAAAAAAGCGTGGTTTCTTTGCGATTCTAAAGAAAATTTTCATAATTTTACATCCCGTAATTATTTGATAATTTGGCGAAGAAGTTGTGTTTGTTTACCGGGCGGAGCACCCTAAATGCTGCCGCCCACTTAATTTTTTAAAGAAAATAGTTGCGGGAATAGATTTTTTATCTATCTTTGCAATCCGTTTTAGGGGAGTTTCCCCGGAGCGGTAAACATGGTGGTTGTAGCTCAGTTGGTTAGAGCGCTGGTTTGTGGCACCAGAGGTCGTGGGTTCGAATCCCATCTTCCACCCAAAGCCGATGCTTCTGCATCGGCTTTTTTTGTATCAGACAGGATTGGAGTAGCAGCCCGGCACGGAGTGCCTGACATTTGGGGGGAGCATATGTCAAAAGCTTGCTTTTGTAAAGATGCTCACTGCAAATGTCCAAAAATGCCGGAGGCATTTGGGCTGCGCAAACAATCCTCAGATGACTACAAAAAAGGGAGTCTCTTCACAACCGGCTTTTAAGGGCCCCCGCGGCGAGCGGAATGGGAATGCACAGCCCACAGGGCGAGCACAATCCCATCCGGTGCCAAAAAGAGTGTTTCCTGCACCAAAAAACACAAAAATCGCCAGAAATTTCCACAAATCACATACCTTAGCATAAAAATTCATCCGTATGAAAAAAGCATTGTTTCTGGTTGCGGCATTAATGGCCGTCACCATCCAGTTGAGCGGCAAGATAACCCTCCCTTCAATAATATCGGACAATATGGTCCTGCAACAGAAGGCCTCCGTGAAACTCTGGGGCTGGGCCGAACCGGGCGAAGAGGTTACAATCATCCCATCCTGGGGGAAAAGGGGATACTCAGTGCAGGCAGGTGCAGAGGGCAGATGGGAAGCCATGATAAACACTCCTGCACATTGTATCGGGCAGAGCGTGGAATTTTTATCGGGAAGAACTGGGGAAAAATTAAAGGTGGAAAACATTCTCATTGGGGAGGTATGGCTGGCCAGCGGGCAGAGCAATATGGAATTTGAGATGAAGCCTCACCAGAAAGACAAGTGGATGACCGGAATGTATGATTGGGAGAAGGAGGCTGCAGATGCCAATTACCCTGGAATACACCTGTTCAAGGTAGAGGAGGATTGGGAACACAACACCCCGCGCAAGGAGTGCAAGGGGGAATGGGTTGTATGCAGTCCGGAAGTTGCACAAACATATTCTGCCATTGCCTTTTTGTTTGCCAGAGGTCTGCACAGGGAACTGCAGATGCCTGTAGGGGTAATCCTGTGCGCCTTTGGAGGAACCCACGCGGAATCCTGGATAAGGGATGAGGTTATGAGGCAGGATTCCATCTACAACAGGGTATACAAGAATTACACCCCGGAGATTACAGCCCCTAAAGGGTACCAGCACAAGGTGCCGGCCGCCATCTGGAATGCAATGGTAAATCCAATTTTGGGATACACTATAAAAGGGAATATCTGGTATCAGGCCGAATCCAACGCCTGGAGGGCAGAGGACTATGCCCCAATTTTCACACAACTTGTAAATGACTGGCGCTCCCTTTGGGGCCAGAAACGTCTGCCATTCTATTTTATGCAGGTAGCACCGTTTGCAGACCTCCCCGGCAAAATACGCATGGAACAGGCCAAAGTATGGGAGGGGAAAATGCTTGAAGATGTAGGTATGCCTACCGCCATTGATGTGGGGGATTCACTTGACATTCATCCCAAGAACAAGATTGTTCCGGCCCGCCGCTTCCTGCAGTGGGCACTTGCCAAAGAGTATGGGAAAGCAATTGAGTGCGAAGGGCCCATTTTCAAAGAGATGAAAATAAAGGACGGGAAGGCAATCATAACATTCCGCAACTCAAAAGGGCTACATTTGGGAAACATTCTTCCCGACAATTCTGTAGAGCCTGCCGGACCACAGGAAATGGCCCGATACCTCCATATTGCCGGAGCGGACGGGGTATTCCACCCCGCACTCTCAAAAATTGAGGGGGAGAAGCTTGTGGTATGGAGCCCTGAAGTGCCCAAGCCTGCAAAAGTTAAATACTGCCAGGAGGACTACTGCAAAGGGAACATCTACAACGGCGCCGGACTCCCCGCCTATCCGTTTGCCATTTCTATGTAATTGCGCCAAAAGCACTATATTTGCGCGCTAATTTGGATTACAATGAAAAGAAACAACAACTGGTTTGCCCTCACCCCGCTGGCAGTTTTCCTTGTGGTATATCTTGTATCCTCCCTTCTGGCAGGGGATTTCTACAAGGTGCCCATTGCGGCGGCATTCCTGATGGCATCCATATATGCCATTGCAGTTTGCCTCAGGGGCAAGATTGAGGAGAGGGTAAAAGTATTCTCGGAAGGTGCCGGACACAAAAATGTGCTCCTTATGATATGGATCTTCATCCTTGCCGGAGCCTTTGCAACCACAGCCAAAGAGATTGGGGCAATTGACGCCACCGTAAACATAACCCTGCAGCTGCTGCCGGGAAAACTCCTTTTTGCCGGACTCTTCCTGGCCTCCTGCTTCATATCAATGGCGGTGGGGACCAGTGTGGGGACAATTGTGGCACTGGTTCCAGTTGCAACCGGAATTGCAGCAGAAACAGGCATATCCACCCCATTCATTACTGCTATCATAGTGGGAGGATCCCTCTTTGGAGATAACCTCTCTTTCATTTCAGATACCACAATTGCAGCCACACGCACACAGGGGTGCTCTATGGCAGACAAATTCAAGGCCAATATAATGATTGCCGCCCCCGCAGCGCTGCTAGTGGCCGGATGGTATATTTTCAAGGGACTTGAAGTTGATTTCACCCCAACTGCTGAAAATGTGAACATTGCCCTTCTCCTCCCCTATCTGCTGGTTATAGGACTGGCTATAGCCGGTATAAGTGTAGTCCTGGTCCTTGTTGCAGGAATTGCTGCCAATGCTGTAATAGGGCTGATTGTCGGGAAGATTGGTTGGATCTCCTGGCTGGGCCATATTGGCGCCGGCATTGCAGGGATGGGTGACCTCATAATTGTAACAATGCTTGCCGGGGGTATGCTTGAGGTGATAAGGGTTGCCGGTGGTCTTGATTTCCTTATAGAGAAAATGACCCGCAAGATAAACGGCAAGAGGGGAGCAGAACTGAGCATTGCCGCACTTGTTTCACTGGCCAACTTCTGCACTGCAAACAACACCATTGCAATAATTACCACAGGAGGCATTGCAAAGGACATATCAGACAAATACGGGCTGGACCCCCGCAAGAGCGCCAGCATCCTGGACACCTTCTCCTGCTTTGTACAGGGAATTATCCCATACGGAGCCCAGATGCTTATGGCCAGCGGCCTTGCCGGAGTCTCTGCTGTCTCCATACTGGGATATCTGTACTACCCGTTTACCCTGGGTCTCATGGCCTTCCTGGCAATAATGTTCAGATTCCCCAGGAGGATGTCATAAAACAATAAAGCATAAAGGAGTTCCCTTTATGCTTTATTTGTACCCCCGGGCGGAATCGAACCGCCACCCTGAGAACCGGAATCTCATATTCTATCCTTTAAACTACAGGGGCATATTTTATTCCCGACAAAACCGCACCTGATCACCTTTTTGTGCAAAAAGCAGCCAAACTATGCACAAAGGCCAGCCGGCGCCACAACTTTGTGCAAAAACTACCCGAATACTGCACAAAACAGAACCGCCACACAAAGAATGTGCAAAAAGCACCCGAATTCTGCACAAAACATCCTCTGCAAAAGAGAGGCAGCCGCACCGAAGGTGTTTTACCGGAGAGGCAAAAGTAAGAAAAAATTACATATCTTTGCCGCCAGAAAAAACCAAATCTACAAATTATTGATTATGAAAGCATACGTTTTTCCAGGTCAGGGCTCTCAGTTTACCGGTATGGGTGAAGAGCTTTACAACAGCAACCCTGTTGCAAAAGAGATGTTTGAGAAGGCCAATGAGATTCTTGGCTTCAGAATTACAGATATCATGTTCAAGGGTACAGCAGAGGAGTTGAAACAGACAAAGGTTACACAGCCTGCCGTTTTCCTCCACTCTGTAATCCTTGCAAAATGTCTTCCAGACTTCAAACCAGAGATGGTTGCAGGCCACTCTTTGGGTGAGTTCTCGGCACTGGTTGCCGCAGGTGCAATGAGTTTTGAGGACGGACTTGTACTTGTTTCAAAACGTGCAATGGCAATGCAGAAAGCTTGTGAGCTCAAACCTTCAACAATGGCAGCAGTACTTGCACTTGATGCCAAGACAATTGAGGATGTATGTGCTGCAACAGAGGGTATTGTTGTGGCTGCAAACTACAACTGCAACGGCCAGATTGTAATCTCCGGAGAGGTTGAGGCTGTAGAGAAAGCGTGCGTTGCACTTAAGGCTGCCGGCGCAAAAAGGGCACTTGTACTCCCTGTAGGCGGTGCATTCCACTCACCTCTTATGGACCCTGCAAGGGTTGAGTTGGCAGAGGCAATAGAGAAGACAAATTTTGTTGCTCCAGTATGTCCGGTTTACCAGAATGTTGATGCAAAACCACACACAGATCCAGCTGAGATAAAGGCAAATCTCCTTGTACAGCTTACCGCTCCGGTAAGATGGACCCAGTCTGTTGAGAATATGGTTGCAGACGGAGCAGACCATTTCACTGAAGTAGGCCCGGGCTCTGTACTGCAGGGACTTATAAACAAAATTGCAAAAGGTGTGGAGGTAGAGGGAATCCAATAATTTTCCTCCCGACAAATTCTTTTGCACCCCTTCCCCGGAGAGGGAAAAGATGAATGAGGGCAACCCAAAAATCAAGGGTTGTCCTCATCTGTTTTCATCGGGAAGAAATATATCTGTTTTTCCTTCCCAAATTGGATTTTATTTAGTACTTTTGAACGATTTTCCATTACTTGGCAAAAGCTATATTTCTAGCAAAAACAGGCAATTGACTATCAGATTATTATATACAACTCAATTATACAACATTTAATTCAATAGAAATGGCTAAAGAGAAACAATTCATTACCTGCGACGGTAACTATGCTGCAGCTCACGTGGCATATATGTTCAGCGAATTGGCAGCCATCTACCCTATTACCCCATCTTCAACAATGGCGGAGTTGGTAGACGAGTGGTCTGCATTTGGTAAAAAGAACATCTTCGGCGAGCCTGTAAAGGTTGTTGAGATGCAGAGTGAGGGTGGTGCAGCCGGTGCTGTTCACGGTTCACTTCAGGCTGGTGTTCTTACTACAACTTTCACTGCTTCGCAGGGTTTGTTGCTTATGATTCCTAACATGTACAAAATTGCAGGAGAGCTTCTTCCTACAGTTTTCCATGTTTCTGCAAGGGCACTTGCATCACACGCATTGTCTATCTTCGGTGACCACCAGGACGTAATGGCTGCAAGACAGACCGGTTTTGCATTCCTTGCTTCAGCAAGCGTTCAGGAGGCTATGGATATGGCTGCAGTTGCTCACCTTGCTACAATCAAATCTTCTGTTCCGTTCGTTCACTTCTTTGACGGTTTCAGAACTTCACACGAGATTCAGAAAATTGAGGCAATTGACGCTGAGGATCTTCAGAAAATGCTAAGTACCAAATCTTTGGCAAAATTCCGTGCAAGAGGTCTGAACCCTAATGCACCTGTAACCAAAGGTACTGCACAGAACTCAGACGTATACTTCCAGAACAGGGAGGCATGCAACACTTACTACGAGGCTGTTCCAGACGTAGTTGCAAGATATATGGGTGAAATCAGCGAGCTTACAGGCCGCCGTTACCTTCCATTCGATTACTACGGTGCAGAGGATGCAGAGAACGTAATCATTGCAATGGGTTCAGTTACCGAGACTGCAAAAGAGGTAGTTGACCACTTGATGGCAAAAGGCAAGAGAGTTGGTGTTGTTACAGTAAGACTTTACAGACCATTCTCTGCAAAATATTTCTTGAGAGCCCTTCCTAAGAGCGTGAAGAAAATTGCTGTCCTTGACAGAACCAAAGAGCCAGGTGCAGTTGGCGAGCCACTTTACGTAGACGTAAAGGCAATGGTTGCTGAGCACGGCCTTGACGTTAAAGTTGTTGGCGGAAGATACGGTCTTTCTTCTAAAGACACTTCTCCTGCACAGATCCTCGCAGTTTACGATAACCTTGAGGCTAAAGAGCCTAAGAATGACTTCACTATCGGTATCGTAGATGACGTTACATTCAAATCACTTCCTCAGCAGGAGGAGATCAGTTTGGCAAAAGCAGGTACTGCAGAGCTCAAATTCTACGGTTTGGGTTCAGACGGTACTGTAGGTGCAAACAAGAACACCATCAAGATCATTGGTGAGAACACCAACAAGTATTGCCAGGCTTACTTCGACTACGACTCAAAGAAATCAGGCGGTTTCACCTGCTCACACTTGAGATTCGGTGACGCTCCTATCACTTCTCCATACTTGGTATCAACTCCTGACTTCGTAGCTTGCCATGTTCCTTCATACCTTGGCAAATATGATGTAATGAGAGGTATCAAGAAGAACGGTACTTTGTTGCTCAACAGCTTGTGGGACACTGAGGAGACTTTGAAGAGGATTCCAGACCACGTTAAAGCTGAGATTGCACACAAGAACGTAAACCTTTACATCATCAATGCAACCAAGATTGCCGAGGAGATTGGTTTGGGCAACAGAACAAACACTATCCTCCAGTCCGCATTCTTCAAAATCTCTGAGATCATCCCTTACGAGGTAGCTGTAAAAGCTATGAAGAAAGCTATTGACAAGAGCTACGGCAAGAAAGGTGAGAACATCGTTAACATGAACTACGCTGCAGTTGACAGAGGTGGCGAGTATGTTAAAGTTGATATCCCTTACGAGTGGAACAACATTTCAAGAAGCAAGTTCGTTCCTGATTCATTCAAACGTATGGCTCCGGAGTGGGTTAAGAACGTTGCTGACATTGTAAATGCACAGTGTGGCAATGACCTTCCTGTAAGCGCATTCAAAGATGCTGCAGACGGTGTTATCCCTGCAGGTACTGCCGCTTACGAGAAACGTGGCATTGCAACCCATATCCCTGAGTGGAACGCTGAGAACTGTATCCAGTGTAACCAGTGTTCATTCGTTTGTCCTCACGCTGCTATCCGTCCATTCCTTATGACTGAGGAGGAGGCTGCAAAAGCACCTTCTGCAATCAAGAGAGTGAAAGGAAACGGTCCTTTGAAAGAGTACTTCTTCACAATGCAGGTTGACCCTGCAGACTGTACAGGTTGCGGCAACTGTGCTGATGTTTGTCCTGCCAAGACCAAGGCTTTGGTTATGAAACCTGCAGCAACCCAGGAGGCTGAGCAGGCTCATTTCGATTACTTGCACTCACACGTAGGTTACAAGGACAACGTTGTTGCAAAAGAGCAGAATGTTAAGAATTCACAGTTCGCACAGCCATTGTTCGAGTTCTCAGGAGCTTGTGCAGGTTGTGGTGAGACTCCATATATCAAAGCAATCACCCAGTTGTTCGGCGACAGAATGATGGTTGCCAACGCTACAGGTTGTTCATCTATCTACTCAGGTTCTTATCCTGCATCTCCATATTGTAAAGACAAGAACGGCAGAGGTCCGGCTTGGGCAAACTCATTGTTCGAGGACAACGCAGAGTTCGGTCTTGGTATGAGAGTAGGTTCTGAGAGACTTCGCGAGACTGCTGCCAACCTTATGGTTCAGGGTATGGAGTGCGACTGCTGCTCTGCAGAGATGAAGGCTTTGTTCGGCGAGTGGTTGACTAACAGAAACGACGCCAAAGCTGCAAAAGAGATTGCAGACAAACTTATCCCTATGGTTGAGGCTTGCAACTGCGACATCTGCAAGAAACTTGCACAGTACAAAGACGTATTGGTACCAAGAAGCCAGTGGATCTTTGGTGGTGACGGTTGGGGTTACGATATCGGATACGGCGGACTTGACCACGTACTTGCATCAGGTGAGAATGTAAACGTAATGGTAGTTGATACCGAGGTTTACTCTAACACCGGCGGTCAGTCATCTAAATCTACTCCTGCAGGTGCAGTTGCCAAATTTGCAACTTCAGGTAAGAAGATCCGTAAGAAAGACCTTGGTATGATGGCTATGAGCTACGGTTATGTATACGTTGCACAGGTTGCAATGGGCGCTAACCAGGCACAGTTCCTTAACGCTATCAAAGAGGCTGAGGCTCACGATGGTCCATCATTGATCATCGCTTACGCTCCTTGTATCAACCACGGTCTTAAAGCTGGTATGGGCAAGAGCCAGAGAGAGGAGAAGATGGCTGTTGAGTGCGGTTACTGGCACTTGTACAGATTCAACCCTGCTCTTGAGGCTGAGGGTAAGAATCCGTTCACTTTGGACAGCAAAGAGCCAGACTGGAGCAAGTTCCAGGACTTCATCAAAGGCGAGGTTCGTTATGCTTCATTGCTCAAGACCTTCCCTAATGAGGCTGGTGAGTTGTTTGCCCTTACTGAGGAGTTTGCTAAACTTCGTTTGGCTTCTTACAAACGTTTGGCTGGACAGACTGAGTAATCAGTTCCACCATATATATAAAAAGAGCAATCCGCATTGGATTGCTCTTTTTATATGTTCTGTAATTTAGCCTATTACAGCATTTACTACCTCAAGTATCTCTTTCTCTTTGGCATCAGTAAGTTTGACAATCTCTGCTGCCTCTGAAAGGATTGCATCTGCAATGGTGCGGTTTTTTATGCCTGCTGCATTGATCTTTACATTCAGATATGCGCCGTGAACGGCAGTGCGCACGCAAAGAGCACCAACACCTGCATCAGATACAGAGTTAGGATTACCATCCTTTGCCATTGCCTCAATAAGAGGGAATGCACTGTATGATGCCTTCATTGTACGCAAAGGCACTTGTGTGGCATAAATGGTAGCCTCCTGCAGGGCAGCACTTCTTGCAGCCTTCTCTTCAGGAGTCTCTTTTGGCATACCAAAGCAGGCCATAATCTTATTGAATGCAGCGGTATCCTCATCTACCAGATAAAGCAGTTCTGATACTATTGCCTGTCCCTGCTCTGCCCAATCAGAGAAATATTTCCATTTGTCATCCCATCCAGGCTTGTGTCCGCTCAAGTTTGCAACCATTGTTCCCAATGCCGCCCCAAGCGCACCTGCGTATGCAGATATTGAACCGCCGCCAGGGGCAGGTGATTCACTTGCAGTCTCAAGTGCAAATCCCTTGCAGGTGAAATCTACCAGTTTCTTAGGGGCTCCTTCTGTTGCAGAATCCTCAAGCATATACTCAATCACCTTCTCGCGCGGATTGAATGGTTTAAGGTCATCCAAGCCCATAGATTTTACTGCAATCTTTATTATCTCCTCCTCGGCAATACCTGCAGAGCGCTGCTGTTTTGCCAAATAGTATTTTCCTGCATCAATGAGTACCTTTTTAGGGATAAGTCCCACAATCTCTGCACCTGTAACCCTTATGCCACGTGCCTGTGCCTTTGCACAAACCTCATCAAAAGCCACGTGTACAGGGGTAACCGAGATGTTTGTAACATTCATTGACACCTGTGCAATGCCGTACTCATCTATATACCAGCCAATGGCCTTGCACCCTTTAAGGGTACCCGGCAACCATCTCTCCTCCCCGTTTTCATCAAGCAGCACCTTGCCGGTAAGTTTTCCCCCCTCACGCATCTTGCGCCCCTTCTCACGCACATCAAATGCAATTGCATTTGCACGGCGGGTAGAGGTTGTATTAAGGTTATAGTTTATTGCCACAAGGAAATCACGCGCTCCCACATTGGTAATTCCTGCACGAGCCACCCTCTCAGAGAACTCTGCAGGGCCAAAATCAGGTTTCCAATACGGATCCTGAAGTTTCTTCTGAATCCCCTCATACTCACCTGTACGGCAGAATGCAAGGTTCTCCCTCTCAGGGGTAAAGGCTGCCGCCTCGTAGCAGTATACAGGTATTCCCAGTTCCTCACCTATCCTGCGGGCCACTGTGCGGGCATACTGTGCACACTCCTCCATTGTAACATTTGCTATCGGGATAAAAGGACATACATCTGTTGCTCCGCTGCGCGGATGCTCCCCATGATGCTGCCTCATATCTATGAGTTCCGCCGCCTTTTGGGTTGCAAGGAAGGCCGCCTCCATTACAGGCTCAGGCTCACCCACAAAAGTTACCACTGTGCGGTTGGTGGCTGCACCCGGATCCACATCCAGAAGTTTCACGCCATCCACCGCCTCAATTACATCTGTAATCTGTTTTATGATTCCCATATCGCGCCCCTCACTAAAATTGGGAACGCACTCAACTATCTTCTTCTGCATAATCTATTTCTGTTGTATATCTGTACAATGTACTCCGTCTACATATAGGCTTATGCCTGGCTTGAGGCCCCTTGCCAGCTTCTTCCAGTCCATCTCAAAATAATGGATAGGGAAAAGGTTCTTTGGATTGAGCATATTTGCTGCCTCAATGAACTTTTCATCAGAAAGGGTATATGGAAGGTTCTTTGGAAGGAATGCAATGTCCGCACCCTTGCCTGCAGCCATCTCCGGTACAAACTCTGTATCACCGGCAAAATAAACCTTGAACCCGCCAAAATTGAGGATATAGCCGTTGCCTTCCCCTTTAATATGGAAAGGATGTCCGTTGTCCCTCTTCTGCTCCACATTGTATGCAGGGGTTGCCTCTATCTCCACACCGCGGGCCTTCACCTTGTCACCATTCTGCATTACAGCCACAGAACACAACTGCAGGAATGCAATGGATTTCTTCATATTCTCCAGATTGGTAGAAGGATCCACATTAAGCGGATTGTTGTCCACATCTATCCTCATCCTTAGGAGGTCATTATCCAGGCAGGTGCCAACACCCTTGCTCACCACAAACTTGGTATTTGGGGTTGCAATCTTCTTTATTGCCTCACAGTCATAGTGATCTGTATGGGCGTGTGTAAGGAGAATGAGGTCTGCCTTCTTCATACCTGTAAAATCGTACGCATCATTATAAGGGTCTACATAAATGTGCATCCCCTCCCACTCAATATGCACAGAGCCGTGCCCCAGATGGGCCACATTCAGCAGGCCAACCGGAGTGTAAAATGTGTTGTAACGTTTTGCTTCCATAGTGTATAGTGTTTTTATATGTTTTTTCTTCCCGATAAATTAAAGCATCCCCTTTCCCCCAATATACAGTTCCTCAATGAAAGGGGTAGTAAAGGCATATGGAATGAAATCCACAGAAGGAATACCCTTTGTAAGGATAAGGTTTGCCTGTTTTCCCACAGTAATGCCTCCCAGGATATCATCCACATCCATTGCAAATGCCCCGTTTATGGTACAGGCATTCAGTGCCTCAGCAGGGGTGAGCTTCATTGCTATGCAGGCAAGGGCCATCTGGAACTGCAGGCTGCCGCTCGGGCAACTTCCAGGATTGTAGTTGCTTGCCATTGCAACAGGTATTCCTGCATCTATCAGCTGCCTTGCCGGTGCATACTGCATATTCAGGAAAAAAGTTGCTCCAGGGAGAATTGTTGCAATTGTATCAGAACCTTTCAGGGCTTTGAATTCGTCGGGACCTGTACTCTCCAGGTGGTCCACACTCCTTGCACCATATTTTA
This sequence comes from Bacteroidales bacterium, assembly GCA_017625535.1. Taxonomy (GTDB): domain Bacteria; phylum Bacteroidota; class Bacteroidia; order Bacteroidales; family UBA932; genus Egerieousia. The sequence continues at coordinate 26,021 of JAGAKR010000003.1, forward strand.
CTCCTACCTGTACCCCGCCTGAGAATCCCATCTGGTTTGCATGTACTTTTGGCCTGAGCCCGTATTTTATGCCGGCATTGAAGATGCGGTCTGTATCCTCCACACTGAAGAACCCCTCCTCGCAGAAAGCATCTATATAATCTGCCAGCCCCTCTGCCGCAACCATAGGAATCATCTCATTAATGATCTCCTCCACATACCCGTTGTGGTCGTTGGCATATTTTGCCGGGAATGCGTGTGCCCCAAGGAATGTAGATTTTATTGTAAGGGGTGTACCCTCCTTAAGGCGGGCAATCACCTTCAGCATCTTTATCTCATCCGCAGGATTAAGCCCATAGCCGCTCTTTATCTCTACCGCACCGGTGCCCTGGCGCATAATCTCCTGCGCCCTCTGGTATGCACTGCTGTAAAGTCTCTCTTCAGAGGTATCCGAGAGAAGTTTTGCAGAATTCAGTATTCCGCCACCCCTGCGGGCAATCTCCTGATAGCTGAGCCCCTTTATCTTGTCTGTAAACTCCTGCTCCCGGCTTCCGGCATAAACCAGATGGGTGTGGGAATCACAGAAAGCAGGCATAACAAACCGCCCTGTAGCATCCACAACCATACCGCTCTGCAGAAGGCTGTTCCCGGCCATCTCCCTAAGGTTCTCCGGCATTTCTGCCATAGGGCCATACTGGGCAATCTTCCCCTCCTGGACATACAGAAACGCCTCCTTTATCCCCCCCAGATCATCCATTGCCGCACCGGTTTTAAGGGCGCTCTCCTGCTGCACCCCAACCAGTTCCTTTATATTTATAAAAAGTCTTTCCATTTTATTGTACCCGGTCCCCGGGTGGCGCTGTACTCGGTGACCGAGTGACATATTAAATTGTTAATAATCCGCTTTTTACGTGTTTTAAAAAGCTTAATTTTTCTTCAAGAAATCTCTTGTATTGTTTATATGGGTGTACATCACCTCATCTACCTCCACAAAATTCACAACTTTGCGGTACTGCGCCACAAACTCCTCCAGAACCGGAGAACTCTTCAACGGGCGGCGGAACTCCAGTGCCTGGGCAGAGTTGAACAACTCAATGGCCAGAATGGTCTCCACATTATTTACAACCCTGTAGCACTTGGTGGCCGCATTGGCACCCATACTTACGTGGTCTTCCTGTCCCTGTGAAGAATCAATTGTATCCACACTGTTTGGCATACAGAGCATCTTGTTCTGGCTAACCACACTTGCCTGTGCATACTGCGGTATCATAAATCCGCTGTTCAGACCAGGTTTTGCCACAAGGAATGAAGGCAATCCCCTTTTTCCCGATATCAACTGATATGTCCTCCTCTCCGATATGCTTCCAATCTCCGCAATTGCAATGGCAAGGAAATCCAGATGTATTGCAAGTGGCTGCCCGTGGAAGTTTCCTGCAGAAACGATAAGATCTTCATCGGGAAGAACAGTAGGATTATCCGTTGCACTGTTCATCTCCGTAACAAAAACATTCTCTATATGGGCAATTGCATCTTTTGATGCCCCATGAACCTGCGGCACGCACCTGAACGAATAAGGGTCCTGGACGTGCTCTTTTGGCCTTGAAACAATTTCACTTCCCTTCAGGTATTCCCTTATTGCCGCTGCAGTATCAATCTGGCCGTTATGTGGCCTTATAGCGTGCACCCCGTGGGTGAAAGGTTCTATACGTCCGTCAAACGCATCAATTGAGAGAGCTGCAATCTTGTCTGCCAATGCAACAAGTTTCTTTGCCTTTATCAGGTTCCAGATTGCAAACGAAAGCATGAACTGCGTACCGTTGAGCAGTGCCAACCCCTCTTTGCTTGCAAGGGTAATTGGCTCCCATCCGAATTTCTCATTTATCTGTGCTGCAGGATATTTTTCCCCGTTATACCTTACCTCACCAAGGCCAATCAACGGAAGGCACATATTTGCAAGAGGAGCAAGATCTCCGCTTGCACCAAGCGAACCCTGCTGGTAAACTATAGGATACACCTTATTGTTGAACATATCCACAAGGCGTTGTACAGTCTTTAGCTGCACCCCGGAATAGCCATAAGACAATGACTTTATCTTGAATGCCATCATAAGTTTCACAACATCCTGCGGAACCTCTTCGCCTATTGAACAGGCATGGCTCATAACCAGATTCTTCTGAAGCTGGCTCAAATCCTGTGCATCAATTGAGACATTACACAAGGAACCGAAACCTGTAGTAATGCCATATATAGGTTCCTTCTGTGTCTTCATCCTGTCATCCAGGTACTCCCTGCATTTGAGAATCCTTGCACAAGCTTCATCTCCCAGAACAATATGGGCATCCTCACCCAAAAGTTCCGCAGCTTCTGCCAAACTGTGAATCTTCTGATTTATATTAAAAGCCATACTATAAATTACTAAATGTTAACAAAAAAGGTCATTACACAAATATACTGAGAACTCGCGAGAAAAAGGCAGGAAATTGGGAAATAATGCAATTCGTTGGTAGATTGTTTAATACGCAACGGGCTTCCGTGGTTGTAATGCGGTCCTGAAAGACCGTATATAGATGAGTTAAGATGTAGATTTGCTACTA
>JAGAKR010000004.1 GCA_017625535.1 Bacteroidales bacterium
GCAGATGCAATGGATTCTTTGGGAACAAGGATTTCATCTGCCGAGAGTTCACGGGAGAACCTGTTGAACCAGCTGGATGTGCACAAGGCAAAGGAGAAGGAGTTAAAGGATCTGCTTGAGAACAGGTTTGCGGAGGTGAGGGAGCTTGTAAGGACCTATTATGAGTTCGGGAATTCGAAGAAACTGCAAAAGAAGGTGGATGACCTTTTGAAACTGCAGCTAAGCGGTGACAATTTTGAGGTGATGGAGCAGGTGGTTAACGCCAAGAACAATGATGTAATAAAGAAAGTGCGCGAGAGGTATCCTGCAATGAAGGATGAAAACCTGAAATTGCTCAATCTTATATATGCGGGTTTCTCTGCCCAGGAGATAAGCGTTATTCTCAATGATACTCCGCAGAACATTTATGTGAGAAAGAGCCGTCTGAAAAAATCACTGCAGGAACTTATACAGGAAGATCCGCAGCTGAACTTCTAGATTTGCACTACAAATATGCACTTTTTGCAGGGGTGAAAGCCCTGGAAATGGCCCTGCAAGATTTTGCAAGAAATTTATAAATGTAAGTACTTGATTATAAGATATTTGAAAAACTGGTTTGCAATATTAAAAAGGGCAAAAAATTAGGTTGTGCATAACATTTGCCTTACCTTTGCAACAGTGAAATTTGAATTGAACAAGTATTTTTATAGTTGAATTACTGCCCGTCCTGAGCCGTTTGGCCAACAGGACGGGCAGCAGTTTTTTTCAGATTCCACCTGATACATCTATGCCTCAGGTGTAGCACTCGGACGATTCTTATTTTGCCTCTCTCCATGAGTGAGGAACAACCACCGGAGGGTGAAGAGGTACAAACTCTTTTAATGTGTCCTTTTTGTTGGTGGAGTTATTCGTATCCCCCTTAACATTGCCTTTTTTGGCAACTCCACAAGAACATAAACATGCCAACAGCAGTATTATGACTGCCACTTCCTGAAAATTTGACAAATTAATTCTCTTTTTTTGCATCTCTCCACGATTTATTATGTACAACTGGCGGATGTAGTGGCTTGTAATGTACAACAGATGGTGATTTTGTTGATGCTGCAGTTGAAGCATCACGGCTTAGCGCATCATACTCTACAAATTTCTCATAGTCATATACCCATTCTGTACCATAAGCCAATTTGTGAATTCTATAATAGATTGCTTCTCGTGACGGAGCGTTGAAACCACCAGTATTATACCTCATAATACTATTCTCCGTTGGTCTCCAAACTCCATTCCAATAGGTCAGGCCACCTTCAAAGACACCCAAGCCATCATTTGCATATCTGCTATCCTCAAGGAATTTAGCCCATCTTACCTGTGCCGGATCATTGGTGAAATCCACATTCTTCCACCATCCCCAATTGTTCTGCTGTGATTTTGTTTGAGCCACATAATCACTTGAAACAGCACCCATATCTTCATAAGCATATTCGTCCGCTAATTTTGCAAATCCATGGCCACACGCCTCATGATGGATCAATTGCGCAAAAGTTCCAGCATCACCGCCCTTAGGGAAATATGAAACAGATACACCAGAACCGTAGTCTGAGCCACCCTCCGGATTATACATATAACAAGTACCGGCATAGTTATCTGAATTCATTGCTACAACCAACAATGCCTCGTCCATTTTCTCCTCAGAAATAGCCTTGAGCGCATATTGGACTACTGCATTATCATTACCTCCAACTAATGTGCCTCCTCCAAAAAATCCATCCAATGCTGTATTCCCATACTCATACCCTTCTGTTGCCGATACCACATTCACATAAAAAACATTAAAATGGTCCTTAAAACTCTTATATGGTTCTTCTATAAACAGATTATTGTACAGATTCTCCATATCAGTCCTATATGTACCATCTGCTATTTGTCTATCGCTATAGGCATCTCCCATCAATACTATATCAATACCTTTCCCTTTTGTTGCAGTTTGCAAAGTAATTACTTTCCCATCTTGAGAATAATCAGTAGAAACATGAGTTTCAGGATAGAATTCACTTAGGTCCCCATAATCATAGCTACGAAGATAGTCTTTATAATAGCTCCATTTATGAGAATATTGGTATGCCTCCAAAGACTCTTGTGGCACATAAATCTTAAGGTCATCAAATTGATATCTTGAATCTCCCATAAGGTTGTAAGATACAGATGGTGGGATTGGAGCCCTACAATAAACATTCTTAAGTTTTGGAGTTGCCCAGAATTCATTACTAAACGGATCATATCCTAGATATGTCAGTCTTGCCGAAAGTGTAACAGTCTCCAGATTTGGACATTGATTGAAAATATATCCCATTCCATCTATTTCGGTAACTTCATCTGAGATCACATATTTAACGATATCATCCTTAAACCCTAAAACTTGATATCCAAGCCTCTTAACACCTTTTGGAGTGGTATATTCATACAAATTACCACCAGCTAACATGATAAGTGTACTATCAATAATAAGGCTACGGTTATCCTCTGCAACATTATTTCCCGTAATCGTTTCAATATTTACAGTCCCCTCAAAAGCATGAGCAGAATAAATGGTTTTAATTGAACTTGGGAAATTAAGTTTCTTCAAAGATGTAGCATAATAGAAGGCATACGATTCCACTGATTCTATGCCCTCTGGTATAGAATACTCAGTAATATTGGCACCAGATGCGAATACTACCAAGGCCTTATGATTGTTAGGACCATAATTATCTATCACCAACGATAAATTATCATCAGTAATAAATTTATTATCTCCATAGAAAAATTTTATACTGTTGTTATACAAAAAGGCATATGGGTGAAGTTCTTTCAATGAGGTAGGTAAATACACATATTCCAGTGAACTTTTTATTTTCGTATCTGTGTATGAATCAGCCTGAAACGCATGTGCCTCAATTTTCTCAACACCTTCTGGGACAGTTATCACATTTAGTTTACACACCCTGAATGCACCATCTTTAACTACTTTTACCCCTTGGGGTATAGTGTATTCCAACACGTCAGCAGGAGCGAAACTATACAAACAATTGTCAATTATCAAGCATCGCTTATCTTCACTTGATAAAGGTCCCTCTATTCTGAATAACTTCGGACAATCACTTAATGGATTTGCCGCACCTAGCATCTCCTCTATAGTCAAATCATCACTCTTTAAGTATACTTCTTCAAGATTTCGACAATTGACAAAAGCATTAATTCCTATATTCCGAATAGAGCCTGGCAATATTATTGATTTAAGATTGTCCTTTGCCGCAAATGAATGACTGCCTATTTCCGTAATTGGAGAGCTGAATTTAATTTTTCCAATACCGTTAGAATATTCATTGGATAAAACACTAACATCAAAACTTGAATTGGGGAAAGAAGGAATAACTGAAGTTAATGAGACTATTGATTTATCAATAGTTGTATACCAAATCTCATTATCTGGAATTGCCGCAGGATCTAATTTTACTGTGCATATTTGTAAAACCTTGACAGCTTGAGTAACACCCCCTCCTGTAAGTATTATTTTCCCTTCCCTTGATACAGAATCAGCGGGCAGTACATCAAAGAATAATTTCTTCGCTTCCAATCCCCTTGTCCCAACCTGCCTGATCCAGCTTGAGCAGCTGTCCGGTATTGAAACTGTCACATCTACATTTGTCTGAATCTCAAAATCAAGGCTACCCCCTTCTGCATCAAATTCATACTCACTCTTTGCCAATACTATAGCATCTTTCTGCATCTGGGTTACTGTCAGAGTATCCTGCGTTCCGGTCTTGAGGTTTTTAACATACAACTGGGTAGTGCGGCTGTCATAGGTTTCGTTAGCATCAACCACGTATTTTAAAGTATGGGTCTGCAATCCTTTGGTGGTTATATTGTGCAACCAATCCACTGTTGGTTCGGTCACTGAGAATTCCACATTGGCCTTTATCTCCAATGTAAGTTCTCCTCCAGCATCGTTTGTCACGTGATCCTTCTTGCTTATGATAAGCGCACCTTTTTCTGACTGATATACTTTAATATCCTGCTTAATGGTTCCACTTCCGGCAGTAAAGGTTATTACCCCTTCTCTGTTGTCATAACCGGCGTTTTCCGCCACATTAAAGTGAAGTTTGTCTGTCTCCATTGCCTTGGTCTCTGCTCTGGTTATCCAATCAGCTGAAATGGAGCACTCGTAATCTATATTGTGGCCTACCTCTATCTCTATAGTGCCACCGGAATTATCAACATTGTAACTTGATTTGGCTACAACTATCGCATCTTTCTGGGCCTGGGTTACTGTTACTGTGTCTGCAAGGTTGTTTTCCGCATTTGAAAAGACAAGCAAAGCTGTACGGGAATCATAGGTTTCGTTGGCCTGTGCCGTAAGGTAGAATTTGTTGGTTGAGATTGCTCTTGTAGTGTTTTCACCTATCCATGCTCCCACACCTTGTGGAAATATCAGACTCATAGTGGCATTTACATTGCTGGCCACCTCAACCTCAAAGCTCTCTCCTTCTGATTTCAGGACATATTCATCTTTGCTCACAACTATTGTTGGAGTTTCTCCTGCCTGATACACATTTACCGTGTCCTTCAGATTGCCGCTTGCAAGGAAGATTTGTCCGCTGCGGTTGGCAACTCCATCATTTGTCAAAATTTCAAATATAAGGGTGGAGTCCTTGAGGGCTTTGGTCTCTACCGCCTTTATCCATTTCTGGGCATCTGTAGAGATGGTGTGGGTAAATGAGACATTGGATTTGGCTGTCACCTTTATTTCTCCACCTTCGGCGGGCACTTCAAATGATGAGGCAGTTACAGTAAGGGCATCCTGCTGCTTCTGCTCAACTTTTATGGTTTGTGTTGCTGTTCCTGCCTTGATAACTACTGAAGCCGAACGGTTGTCGGGAGTAGTATTTTCCTTTACAGTTATGGTTATTGTGGCTGCTCCGGCACCTCCGCTGGTTGGAGAAACACTGCACCAGCTGTCTGCCTTGGTGTTGATGATTGAGGCACTCCAGGATGAACTGGCGGTGAAAGAAACATTTGTACTGCCACCAGCCGTTGCTATTACAGGTGCTGCATTTGTCCCAGAAGAAAGGGTTACACTCTCCTGTTTCGGCTTTTCAGGGATGGGATTATCGGGTTCGCTTTTACTGCATCCTGCCAATAGTGCAATTACAAGGAATAGGGAAAACAAGCGTCTCATAATCAGAATTTTTAGGTTTTCACAAAGCTATATAAAAAGAATGAGATTTCCTATTCGCTCCCATTTATAACTATCAGAATTTCAAAACAAAAACGGCAGCCATTACCACGGCTGCCGTTCCTATAACATTGTATTGCCAATTATTTCTTAGGAGCATTCTTCAGGACCTCAACTACGAAATCCCACCATTTGCCAACTGAAGCAATCTCAACCCTCTCATCTGGTGAGTGAGGAGAGAAGATAGTAGGGCCGCAAGAAACCATATCCCAGTTAGGGTAAGTACCGCCAAGGATACCGCACTCAAGACCAGCGTGGATAGCCATAACAGCAGGCTGTTTGCCATAAAGTTTCTCATAAACAGACTTCATCTCCTTAAGGATAGGAGAAGCCATGTTAGGAGCCCAACCTGAGTAGCCGCCTCTGAATGAAACCTCTGCACCTGCAAGCTCAAATACAGCGCGCATCTTCTCTGCCAAATCATCTTTGGCAGTATCTACAGAACTTCTCATCAAAGAGTGTACGCTAATTGTACCATTCTCAGATTTAACGATTGCCATATTGTTTGAAGTCTCAACCAAACCAGGCATTGCATCACTCATTCTCTCTACGCCGCTTGGGCAAGCATACAATGCTTTGCAAAGGTTCAATGCAACCTGCTGGCAGATAGCCTCACCTGAAATAGGGGCATCCTCAAGGAATACTTTGGCATCTTTGTCTGTAGCAGCATACTCAACTTTAACCTCAGCCTCAACTTTTGCAACAAGTGCTTTTGCCTCTGCCAATTTAGCCTCAGGAACTGCAATGTATGCAACACCCTCTCTTGGGATTGCATTGCGCATATTGCCGCCCTCAATGTTGATGAGTCTTGCATCAAGATCCCTCAAAAGAGGAAGAAGAGCCCTTACAAGCACTTTGTTTGCGTTTGCACGGCATAGGATGATGTCCATACCAGAGTGTCCGCCTACAAGACCTTTCACATTCAAAGCCTGTCCTACATAACCTGCAGGAACAGCCTCTGTAGTATAGTTGAATACTGCCGAGCAGTCAAGACCGCCTGCGCAACCAACATAAAGCTCGCCCTCAGTCTCTGAATCAAGGTTAATGAGGATGTCGCCTTTAAGTACGCCTGGCTGAAGTGCACGTGCACCTGTCATTCCGGTCTCCTCATCAATGGTGATGAGAACCTCAATAGGGCCGTGTACAAGATCATTCTGCTCCAATACTGCCATTGCAACAGCACAACCCAAACCGTTGTCTGCACCAAGGGTAGTACCTGTAGCATATACCATATCGCCTACGATTCTTGGTTTGATAGGATCTTTCTTGAAGTCGTGCTCAACATCGTTGTTCTTCTGTGGAACCATATCAATGTGAGCCTGTAGGATGATGCCCATCCTGTCCTCCATACCTGGAGTTGCAGGTTTGCGGATAATTACGTTTCCTACTTCATCCTGGAATGACTCAAGGCCAAGTTTCTTTCCAAAATCACAAATATATTTTGCTGCCTCCAACTCAAATTTTGAAGGGCGTGGGATCTGTGTAAGATCATAGAAGTTTTTCCACACTATCTGTGGAGACAAATTTGCAATTGCATTCATAAAACTGTGTATTATTAAGTGTTAAAAAATTCTATCTGAGGGTGACATCCAGAGGGAAACTCATAATCTTGCCCAACTGGTATACAGGAACCCTTGCCTGCATAAGCACCTTCTGTCCGTCCATAACCTTTGCAACAACTGTTACAGGCTTGCGGTATGCCACACGTCCTTTTGTTGCAAGTGCAGCCTCTGAAACCGCTGTAGGGGCAATAGGCTCACCGTCCGCTACAAGTTCCAATACAAACGGCCTGCCCTGCATATTGTTGGCAGGAAGAAGTCCGTGAACATCAGACAACCTGAAGGCAATATACATATGTTTCTGTTTTGAAGCGTCAGGAACAACATCAAACACCATTGTCTGCTCATCCTTAACGCTCTTTCCAATGAACATGCTCATATACTCATCCTCAAGCCTCTGTATCTCTGCAAGTGTTGCAGCCATAGCCTCACCGCTGAAAGTTGCATCTGTATCGCCTGTAATGATGTCAACCCTCTTCTGGCGCAACTTGAAAATAAGTTCAGCAGTCTCTTCAGCCTTTTTCTCAAGGCTCTTCTCCACTGTCTGGGTCTGTTTTACAGGAACCTTCTCAATCCCCTCGGCACCCATAACTGTTTTGTATAGAGTTGTGGTGGTAATGTCTATATTGGAAGCTGATCCTGCAAGGAAATCCTGGGCATCAACTCCGCTCCCGAATCTCCACGCAGCAGGTTTGCCTGCATATCCGTCTGAAAGGACAACCAGTCCTTGGCTGCACAGGCTCAAGAAGTTGGCAGGAGCCGCCTTGCTTCCCTGAAGGTTCACTGCTGCAGATACTTTAGGGTCTGCCTCAACATACGGAACCATCTCAATGGATTTTATGGTGTAGAAATCACCGCTTCCCTGCCTAACGTCAATTCCAAGATATTTCTGCGCATACATTGCGTACGGGCCGGCCTGGTATGCCTCGTGCTCTGCAGTTACCTTAAGGGCAATTGTAGTGCTTGGCAACGAATACACCACAGCACCGGCAGGTGCCTCAACACCATCAAGCACCTGGGCAGATGCAGAAAACTGCACTCCGCAAACCAACAATGCCGCAACAATCATTCTCAACTTTTTCATATGCAATAAATTTATTCATTTTTAAAAGGCTTGTGGCCATAAATCCTTTCAAACTCCAGGATTTCATCGGGAGTAAAATCCCTTTTCCATCTTTTATGGCTCCACAGCCAGTTCACTTTATTTGCAAAGATATCCTTTTGCAAAAAGTATGCAAATTTTCTTGTAAGTTCCCCGTGCGTAACCCCTTTGGTATTCTCCTCTATAAGTGAGAACCTTATCTCATATTTTCCGCGGGCAACCCTGTCAAGCCCCATATACACCATAGGGATACCCAATTTGGCTGCAACATACTCCGCTCCACCAAGGAATTGTGTAGGCTGTCCCAAAAACTCCGCCACTATCCTCTCCTCCTTCGGTGACTGGTCCGCTATGAAAATGTACAGTCCTGTGGCCTTGCGGTCTTTGAGGATATGCCTGAGGATATGCTTTGATTCCAGAATGCCCCCCGGATTGCCGCTCTTGCGGAACGCCAGCATTCTCATCTTTACAAAGAATTCATCAAATGCCTTGTTCTTGGCCCTCTTGTAACTCAAATATATGTTGCTCCTTGTAAAACCTCCCGTAACCTCAGGGCCGCCGGGGCCTGTAACTCCCCCGAACAATTCCCAGTTCCCCACGTGCCCCATAACAATCACCACCTTGGGATGTCTGGCACAAAGGTCATCCATCATACTTCTGTCGGGAACCGAAACAACTTCACAAATCTGCTTCTGCGATGCACTCAGGGCCCAGATGCTCTCCAGGGTAATGTCCATCATATAGCGGTAATACTCCTTCCTCCACTTCTTTATCTCCCCATACTTTGCCTGCGGAAAACTGCGCGCCATATTAATGTCTATCACACTCCTGCGGTAACCCAGCAGATTGAGGAAAAATGCACACACATTGGAGAGGAAGTAGAAAAATCCCCTTGGCAACAGGGACACCGCATACATTGTCCCCCACATAATCCAAAACAAAATCTTGTGCATAATCCTATGAATCATCTTCCCGACAAAAAACAAATTTAATAAAAAAAGCCGGCCCCGCAAAGGAACCGGCTCCGATATGTGAAGATGGATCAAATTACGCAGTAACTTTCTCCAACCATTTAACCATACCAAGCATAACGCCCATAGATACAAGACATACTACAAGGAATACTGTCCAGCACTGCCAGATTGGCCAAGCGTTGTACATAAGAGGTCCAATCCACAAAAGAAGGTTACCAAGAGCGGTAGCGGTAAGCCATAGACCCTGGCAAAGACCAAGCAAGTTCTTAGGAGCAACCTTTGAAACGAATGACAAACCAAGTGGAGAGATGAACAACTCTGCAACGGTAAGGAAGAAGTAAACTACAATAAGAACCCACCAGTGAGCCTTCTGTGCCATCTGCTCTGCAATTGGAAGAGCCTTGTAAGAGTCTGCAGAAGGATAACCTTTCATTACTGAGAAGATTGCAAGGAACAGGAATGCAAGACCTGCAATGAACATACCTATAGCAATCTTACGAGGAGTAGAGATGGCTTTACCTTTTCTTGCAAGAGCTGCAAAGATTGCCATAACTACAGGAGTAAGGGTAATTACAAAGAATGGGTTGATAGCCTGCCAGATCTCTGGAGCAACTGCCGATGAATCAACAAAGTCACGTGCGAAGAATGAAAGTGACTGGCCGTTCTGGTGGAATGAGAACCAGAAGAAGATAACGATACCAAGAACAGCGAACAATGCATACATTCTCTGTTTGATCTCTTTTGCCATTGCAGCTTTCTCCTCTGCTGTGTAATTTACATTCTGAGCAGCCTCTTTCTTTGCAGGTGTAGGGAATGTCTTCTGTGAAATGAAGAAGATAACCAATGAAATCACCATTGCAGCAACTGAAGCGATGAACGAGTAGTGTACACCCTCATTGAAGATCTGGAGGTAGTGCTGGCAAGATGAAGCCATATCAGCAATCTGTCCGCCTGCAGCTGTCATCAACTGCTGCAAGTTTGCAAGAGCCTCAGGAGCCATTGTTGCAGCTGCATTGATGTACTCGTGGCAAAGTGCAGGAAGCTGTGCGTTGTATACCATACCGTTGGTACCCAACCACCACTGGCGTAGAATTGGAGCCACGAAAGGAGCTACAAGACCACCAACGTTAATGAATACGTAGAAAATCTGGAAACCTGCATCACGTTTGTCTTTAGCCTCTTTAAGAGCCTCAGGACCTTTCTTTGCAGCCTCAGCCTCAAAGTCGTCATACATCTGGCCTACGATAGCCTGAAGATTGCCTTTGAAAAGACCGTTACCGAAAGCGATAAGGAACAATGCAAGACAAGTGAGTGAAAGCAACCAGGTTGTGTTCTCTGCTGTTGCAAGAATAGGAATGGAAAGGATAACATATCCTATTGCCATAATGATGAGACCGGTTTTGATGGTACCTTTGTAGTTCTGGGTACGGTCTGCAATAAGACCACCTACAAGAGCAAGAATGTAGATACCTGCGTAGAATACAGAATAAATTGCACTGCTGGCACCCTCGCTCAAACCGAATTTAGAACATAGGAAAAGTACAAGTACCGCGTTCATGATATAGTATCCGAAACGCTCTCCCATGTTACTTAGAGCCGCTGCAAGCAACCCTTTAGGATGATTTTTGAACATAAGTTATAGATTTAAAATTATTAGTGATTTTTAGTTATATTATCCCAAATTTTCATACATATTTGGCAAAGATATAAATAATTGGCGTTTTTTAAACTATTTTTGCGCTGCTATGGATAAAGTTGCTGTTGTAATACTCAATTGGAACGGGGAAAAGTTCCTGAAGAAGTACCTTCCTGCCCTTACCGCAAACACTCCGGATGCCGGGGTTTCCATAATTGTGGCCGACAACAATTCGTCTGACGGCTCTATGGAATACCTCAGACAAGAGTGGCCGCAGGTGCGTACAATAGTGCTTGACAAGAACTACGGCTTTACCGGAGGGTACAACCGTGCACTTGCGCAGGTGGAGGCTGAGTATTACATACTTCTTAATTCAGATATCCTTGTTCCAAAGGATTGGCTCCAGCCGCTCGTCTCATTTATGGATTCCCGTCCGGAGGTTGGTGTGTGCCAGCCAAAGATGCTCTCTGAGGGGAGGCATCAGGAAATTCTGGATGGATATATCGGGAAGGAGATGTTTGAATACGCCGGGGCCTGCGGCGGGTTCATTGATGTGCTGGGGTTCCCTTTCTGCAGGGGAAGGGTGCTTTCCAATGTGGAGGAGGATAACGGACAGTATGATGATGCAGTGCAGGTGTTCTGGGCTTCCGGGGCCTGTATGGTTGTGAGGAGTTCTGTGTGGAGGGAACTGGGGGGGCTGGATGAGAATTTCTTTGCCCATATGGAGGAGATTGATTTCTGCTGGAGGGCACAACTGGCAGGGCACCAGGTATGGGCTGTTCCGCAAAGCCACGTTTTCCACGTGGGAGGAGGCACTTTGCCAAACAATTCGCCCCGAAAACTCTTCTTCAATTACCGCAACAACCTTCTTATGCTCTACAAGAACCTCCCTGTAAATGAGGGATGGGGCGCATTCGGCCTCAAAAGGGGGAACAGGAACCTGTACATCTTTACCAGAATGTGTGTGGACGGCCTTACAGGGTTGGTATATCTGCTCCAGTTCAAATGGAGTTTCTTTACTTCAGTAATCAAGGCGCACAACGCATTCCGCCGGATGAAAAAGGAAACGGCAGTTACCCTTCCGGATAACCGCCGCCATATGCCTTATGGAATCTCACCCAAAAGCCTCATCATTGAGAAGCTTCTGGGGAGAAACATCAAATTCTAGATTGTTGAATCAACTGTCCAGCTGAAGGCCCTCAAACCCATAAGAGGGTTCTTCTCGTCCAATATCTTCAACCTTCTCATAAAATCTTCCGCAACTTTGTCTTCAATTACAGAAATCATGGCGGAGTTGAGGGTTGGCCAGGCGTGGTCTCCAAGGTGAGGCTCACCACCACGTGAACCTCTACCCGAAACCTCTTCCCAGTTTGTAAAGCCCTTTACACCTGCCTTTAGCATAATGTCCAGGATCTCATCCTTGAAAGCCTGGTTATATGATACAAATACTGCTTTCATAATCTCTTTTCTAAATTAATTATTTTGCAAGGGCTTTCATTGCCTTAATCTCTGCCTTCCTCCTCTTCTTGAGGCCATTGCCGGCAAATACACAATACATTACAGGTACAATCACCAAAGTGATGAGGGTTGATACTGAAAGACCCCAGGCCACACAAGTACCCAAACCTCTCCACATCTCGGCACCCTCACCTGTACCTATTGCCATAGGAACCATACCCAACACAGTTGTAAGGGTTGTCATAAGCACAGGACGGAGACGGGATCTTCCCGATGTAACTACCGCGTGTACAATACCCATACCCCTTTCACGGCAGAGGATGATGTAGTCGATGAGCACAATACCGTTCTTAACCACAATACCCATAAGCATAATAAGACCGATCATTGACATCACGTTCAAAGGCTGTCCTGTTACAAGGAATCCCAGAATTACACCTACAAACGCAAATGGGATTGAGAACATGATTACAAACGGATATGTAAGTGACTCAAACTGTGCCGCCATTACAATGAACACAAGTATGATGATGAGTACCATAAGGATAATCAGATCACCGAAAGTCTCCTGCTGATCCTCATATGTTCCTCCCAATTGCCAGCTGATACCCATAGGGAGAGTTGCCTCTTCCATAAACTTGTTGGTAGCTGCAACCAGATCAGACATAGCCATGCCCTGTGGCACAACAGCCGATACAGTTACCAGACGCTCACGGTCCTTACGCTCAATTGCAGGAGGGGTAAGGATCTCTTTCACCTCACCAAGGTCCCTCAATCTGATACCCTGGCCCATTGCATTGTAGATAAGGATATTCTCAATATCCTCTACAGTTGTTCGGAACTCAGGTGCATATCTGATGTTGATGTCATACTCCTCACCGTCCTCACGGAAGTAGGATGCGGTAACACCATTGATACGGTTTCTCAAATATGTTGAAACTGTGCTGGTATTAAGGCCGTTGAGGGCAATCTTCTCGCGGTCAAAATCCACCTGGAACTCAGGGGTATACTCATCACGGCTTACAATAACCTGTTTTACACCAGGAATACTGCGGAAGCCCTGCTCAACCATCAGGGCAGCTCTGTCAGTTGCATTGAAATCATAACCATACAACTCAACATCAACAGTAGCCTCACCACCCATTCCACCGCTCTGGCCTCCGGCTATTACCTGGAATGTCCTTATCTGAGGATACTCTGCCAAATCGTTACGCATCATATCACAAATCTCATACAGACCTCTCTCACGGTCCTCTACACTGCCTATGTTTATATTGAAGCTCATAGCGTGTGTACCGGAACTCTGCATCATCTCAAAAGCACTTGCACTTGAACTTGAAGCACCCTCACTCACGTTGCAGGTAATGATTTCGGGATACTTTTTCATGAACTTGTCCACAAGTTCAAGGGCCAGGTCTCTGGTAATCTCCTGTCTTGTACCCATCGGCAACTCAACGGTAATTGAAATACGTCCGTTATCTGATGCAGGGAAAAACTCTGTCTTCACAAGTGCTCCGCCACCTATTACAACCAGCAGGAAGAATGCAAACGCCATAAAGATGGTCTTTCTTCTGTTCCTTGCACACCAGTTCAACATTCTGCCGTATGCACCGTCCAACCAGTCCAGGAATCTGTGGAAAGGCCCCAGGATAAGCTGCTGGAACTTGCCTTTATGAGGGTTCAGCCTCAACATCTGCGAGCACAACATAGGGATAAGGGTAAGTGCACCAATGGTGGATACTATCATAATGATACTTACAATCCATCCCAACTGGCGGAACAATACACCTGTCATACCGTTGATCATAGTAAGAGGAAGGAACACCGCCAACATTGTAAGTGTAGATGCAATAACGGAGATTGCCACCTCATTGGTTGCATAAACAGCGGCACTCTTAGGACGGCTGCCCCTCTCAATATGTGTTGTAACGTTCTCCAATACCACAATGGCATCATCCACCACCATACCAATTGCAATTGAAAGTGAAGACAACGATATGATGTTAAGTGAGTTTCCTGTTGCAAACAGATAAACCAACGATGCCAACAATGAAATTGGGATTGTAAGCATAATGATGAAAGTGGCCCTCCATCTTCCCAAGAACAGATACACTACCAGCATAACCACAAAGAATGTGATTGCAATTGTCTCAACCAGTGAGTTGATGGTATTGATGATATTGTCAGATGTATTTACAATAACATCAATCTTAACATCAGAAGGAAGGTTCTTCTGCAAATTTGGAAGCATCTCCATAACCTTGTTGGAAATGTTCACTGAATTTGCGCCAGACTGCTTCTGCACTATAATCATACCACCCTTCTTTCCGTTGTTGAAGGTCTCCCTCGAACGCTCCTCAAGACCGTCCTGGATTGTTGCCACATCTTTCAAATATACAGGTCTTCCGTTGTTCACACCAACAACAAGGTGTTTCATCTCATCTGCGCTTGCAAACTCTTTCTGCACGCGCAATGAATAGGTGTTTGATCCTACATCAATCTGGCCTGCAGGGGTATTCCTGTTTTCAGCACCAATTACACCGGCAATTGTCTCAATTGGAATATTGTATGCCTCAAGCTTGTGAGGATCACAGTATATTGTAATCTCACGCTGTGGGGCACCTGCTACAGACACTGTACCTACACCGCCGATACGTGCCAATGGATTGGCAACAACATCATCCAGGATCTTATAGAGACCCGGAGTACTCTCCTCGGCAGTTACAGAGAGCAAAAGGATTGGAATTGCATCCGCACCGAATTTGAAGATAATGGGATTGTCCACATTATCAGGCAACATTGAGGTTACCATATCCAGTTTGTCCCTCACATCATTTGTTGCCACATCTATATCTATACCATACTCAAACTCAAGAACAACAACTGAAACGTTCTCCTTTGAAGTTGATGAGATATGTTTAAGGTCACTCACACTATTGAGCACGTTCTCCAAAGGCTTGGTAACGTTGTTCTCAATATCGGAAGCATTCGCACCCTGGTAAGTTGTCATTACCATGATGGTGTTGGTCTCTATCTCCGGAATAAGGTCAATAGGGATATTGATCAGGGAGAAGACACCGAATATTGCCACAGCCACAAAAATGAGGGCTGTAGTAATAGGTTTCTTTACCGCACTTTGATATAAACTCATTTTCTGAACTTTCTAAATTATTTTACAACCTCGGCCTTTCCACCGTTAACAACTCTTGCGTGTCCCTCGGTAACTACCTGGTCACCTGAAGCAACTCCGCTGATCAACTCATACTCTGTATCAAGCCTTCTGCCCAATTCAACCTTCTTGAAATCTATTGTTCCGTTGTTGTAAACATATACATATTTGTCACCCGAGCCTGTCTGTTTTATTACAGCCTGGTCTGGAACAACCACGTGGTTTGCTGTACCATAAGAGAATGTAACCCTTGCAAACATACCTGGACGTACCCTCTGGTTTGCATTTGCAATTGTAACCTCAACAGGGAAAGTTCTGGTAGCTGCATCAATTGTAGGGTATACAAGAGATACTTTTCCTTTGAACACCTCGTCTCCGTAAACGTCAAGTTTCACATCAACCTCCATACCCTTCTTAATCTGGGCAAACAGTTTCTCTGAAACATTCACTTTAAGTTTCACAGGGGTAATCTGCTCAACAACATAAACAGGAAGACCACCGTACATGTCACCTGCATCATAATTCCTTGCAGTAACAATACCGCTTACAGGGGTTCTGAGAACGGTGTTCTCAAGCAAGTTGTTATAATTGCTCTTTGAAACGCTTGAAGCAAGCTTCATTGCATCCCAGTTGCTCTTTGAAATGCCTCCTACCTGATAAAGGCCGTCAATTCTGGCAAACTCAATTGAATCATTCACCATCTTCAATCTTGCCTGCTCAAGATTTGTTGCATCAAGAGTTGCAAGCACCTGGCCTTTCCTTACCTGGTCACCAACCTCAACAAGCACCTGCTTGATTCTCAAAGGCATCTGCGGAGCAATTTTATTTATCACCTC
The DNA here is from genome assembly GCA_017625535.1 of Bacteroidales bacterium. GTDB lineage: Bacteria > Bacteroidota > Bacteroidia > Bacteroidales > UBA932 > Egerieousia. The sequence goes on from JAGAKR010000004.1 coordinate 15,983, forward strand.
TGCCTCAACAGTAGCAGTAAATGTCTCAATCTGCTCAACTTCCCTCTCAAAAACCTGCTGTACCCTTACCTGTGGGATTACCTCAGCCTCAACTGCAGCGGCAGCCTTGTCTTCACCCGATTTGCAGGAGAATATCACTCCCGACAACATTAGCACTGATAGTGTTCTAATCAAACTTTTCATATCCATTATTTTATTATTCTTATTCATTAAACTGGTTTACACCCAAAATTTTGTCCAATGTTGATTTGAGTGTCATATAGGTATATACAGACTGGTTGAGATTCAGTCTTGCCTGAAGAAGTCCCAACTGGGCATCCTGCAGTTCAAGGAGAGTACCGCTGCCCACATCATATCTCTTCTTTGCAATCTCATAACCTGCCTCAGCCCCTTCAATGGTCTTCTGGGCTGCCTCATACTGTTTTAGACTTGTCTCAAGTGAATTGAGCACCTGCATTACGCTTATCTCAAGATTCCTTATTGCATCCTCTTTCTGAAGCGCAAGCTGCTCCTGCTGCACGCGTGTCTGTTTCAACTGGTTGTATCTCTGTCCGCCTGAGAAGATAGGGATTGTAAGTGCAATTGCACCGGTAGAATATGGTGTCCATTTGTACTCGCTGAACTTGAAGTTGTTCTCCATAGCCATCCAGTTGTATGAAAGCTGTGCTGCAAGTGTAGGATAATACTTAGCCAACTGCATCTGGTAGTTCTTGTCGAGCATCTGCTCCTGAATCTCCAACTGCTTGATTGCAGAGTTGTTCTCTATAGAAACATTCTCATAAGCAGCCATCTCCCCCACAGTCTTCTCATAATCAGACAAAGAACCTGTACAGGCAATATTTTGGTCCAAATCTATACCAAGCACTGCTTTAAGTTTCCAATTTCCCAATACAATATTGTTCTGCGCATCATAAACATTAGGCTCTGCATTCTGCATTGCAACCTCCGCACTTATCATCTCAAATTTTGAAGCAAGGCCCGCATCAAACTTCCCTTTAACATCATTGTAGTTGTCAACGGCATTGTTGTAGTTCTCTTTGTATACATCATACAGTTCCTGAGCCAGGAGGACACCATAAAAAGCCTGCTGAACCTGGTCTACAAGGTCCTGTCTTGAACCTTTGGCCTTCTCTACAGCCAGTTCAACATCCATTCCTGTAATCTGTATGGCTTTCCACAACTGTACATTCACCAACGGCATTGCAGCGCTGAATCCTGCAGACCAAGTGTTGTCCCTTCCTATCTGGAACGCCAGTGTATCCATATACATTGTCTGTTTCTTGATTGCACGCGAATAACTTCCGCTGAAATCTATCTGGGGGAACAGGGATGCGTATGTACCTTTTCTGGCATACTCAGTCCTCTTTACCTCCTTGTCCGCCACTTTAACGGAGATGTTCTCGCTCAAGGCAATCTTGAGGGCATCATCCAAAGTGAGGTGCAATGTATCCTGCGCCCATACGGACGAAGATACAAACAGGGTTGCAACCGCTGCAACCAGGAACTTTGTAATCTTAGTTCTTCTCATCTTTTTACCTATAATTATTGTCATTTTTTCAAAGTCTGAATCAGGATGCAAATATCTTGCAAGAAATTCCAATAAAATTGGTGCAAAAATAATTATTTTGGTTTAAAACCTATGAATCTCCTCCCGACAAATCCAAAATGGCATATCAGAAAAAACAATCTATTCCAAAAAAGAATAAAGTTTGCCCAAAAATATGTCCAAAACAAAGTATTGCATAGATTTTGCAACCATTTTTGGACCATACAAAAAACCATAGAACAGAAATGAGACGCGGACAAATAAGTACAACAGTAAACCTGCAAAAATTCATAAAAATGATAGAGGGCTACAGTTACAATGACAAACTGATAGCCGTATCAATATCACCATTTACAAAAAGCAACATAAAAGAGGTTCCAACCTCAAAAAACACCCCCGAAGAGATGGAAAAAATGATTGGCTTCATGTTCATCATAGCAGGGGAGGTGGAGATTTCAATAGATTATGCAAATTATAAGTTCGGGGAAAAATGCTGGGTGGAATTCAGGCCCTCTGCAGAGGTGAAACTCATAAAATACAGCGACAATTTCCACGCATATATAATAATGGCATCAGAATCTTTCATTCTGGACACTTTGCTGGATAAAAAACCCATACCTGTATCCCATTTTGTGGATTCAAGGGAATCACCGCATATGGAGATTACTGACGAGGAACTTACAGCAGTAAAATTGAGTGCAGACCGCATCCTCTACTATATGAGGATTGACCACGGATTCAAAAAAGATATGCTGCACAACACATTCTACAACTTCATATTGGAAGCCAGCAACATTTTCCGCAACAGGGACGGTGTCCGCAAACAACTCCAGAACCTCTCCCGCAAAGAGACCATAATAAGGGATTTCCTCATTCTTGTGGAACAGAATGCAATGACAGAGCACAACCCCTCATTCTATTCAGACAAACTGTGCATAAGCACCCAGTACCTCTCTATTGTGCTTAAGGAGACAACCGGGCATACTGCAAACTATTGGATTGCCAAAAAGATTACTGCCCAGGCAAAGGTTCTGCTCAGGACACCCAACATAACCATAAAGGAGATTACGGACAAACTGCATTTTGCAGACCAGTCATCCTTCGGAAAGTTCTTCAAGAAGCACACTGGACAGTCTCCAAAAAAATATCGGGAAGAATTTGCCACTCCCCGATAAAATTTACAATGCCTCAATTACCCTCTCAAGCCTCTTTCCGCGAGATCCCTTTATAAGGATTGAACATCCGGAAAGGGGTTTTTCCTTAAGATACTGCTGCAACCGCAGTGAATCCTCAAACAACTGCGGCACACTGCAATTGAGCTGGGCACAAGCTGCGGCAAACTCCCCTCCAACCAGATATATCTTCCCAAACCCTTTCTCCAGGGCAAGAGATACAATTCCTTTGTGCTCCGCTACAGAATCTGCCCCAAGTTCAAGCATATCTCCCAGCATAAGCACCTTCCCAGGCATCTTGAGCGCCGCAAAATTCTCAATTGCAGCCCTCATGCTGGTTGGGTTTGCATTGTATGCATCAACCACAAGGGAGTTGCGGCCTGTATCTACAAGTTGCGACCTGTTGTTTGAAGGGACATACTCCTGTATTGCCGCAACCGCATCAGCTGCAGGAACATCCATATATGTTGCAACACACATAGCGGCAAGCACATTGTCTGCATTATATGCTCCTATGAGATTTGTCTTTATTGTAATCCACTCAGACTCACCATTCTCCTCTACTGCAGTATAGCAAGGATTTGGCATAACCACGGTAAGGAACGGAGATCCTCCCTCATCCACAACAACCCTTGCACCATCATTCTTCATGCCGTACGGCACCATCTGCATCCTCTCCCTGTGGGAAGCCATCTGCACCAGCAGCGGGTTGTCCACATTTACAAATGCTATCTTGCGGTGCTCGTTAAGGTCGTCGTACAATTCCCCTTTGGTTGCCATCACCCCTTCAAGAGAGCCGAACCCCTGCAGATGCGCCTTTCCCACATTGGTTATGAGTCCGAAACTTGGACATACCAGTTTTACCAGTGTCTCAATCTCTCCGGGATTGCTTGCACCCATCTCAATTACGGCGGCACGGGTATCCCCATTAATGCGCAACAGGGTAAGGGGCACACCAATATGGTTGTTAAGGTTGCCTTCTGTAGCAATTACATTATATTTCTTCCTCAGGCACGCCGCTATAAGTTCCTTGGTTGTAGTTTTGCCGTTTGTACCGGTAAGGGCCACTACAGGAATCCTGAACTGCCTGCGGTGATGGCGTGCCATCTGCTGCAGCGCAACCAGAACATCCTCAACCAGAACCACTCTCTCCGGTGAAACTGCCTCCACAGCGGCATCATCCACTACAGCATATGCCGCCCCACCTTCAAGGGCTGCCAGCGCAAAATCATTGCCGTTGAACGTCTCACCCCTAAGGGCAAAAAACATACTTCCGGGGATTATGTTTCTGGTATCTGTACATACCCCCGAAGATTTCTCTATATAAATTGAATATAATTCCTCTATTTCCAGGTTCTTCATCTTCACTCCCCTTAAATCATTTTACGCCGGTAGAACCAAATCCTCCTGCACCGCGCTCAGTTTCACCCAACTGCTCAACCTCCTGCCACTCTATCTTCTCATATTTTGCAATTACCATCTGTGCAATCCTCTCTCCGGGATTGATTGTAAACGGCTCCTTGGAAAGATTCACCAGAATCACCTTAATCTCACCCCTGTAATCTGCATCCACTGTACCGGGGCTGTTGCATACTGTAACCCCGTGTTTTGCAGCCAGGCCGCTTCTTGGCCTTATCTGCGCCTCATACCCTGCAGGCAACTCTATGTAAAGGCCTGTAGGGACCATTGCCCTGCAAAGTTCCCCAAGCACTATCGGTTCCTCAATTGCCGCCTTAAGATCCATTCCCGCAGAGAGTTCCGTAGCATAGAACGGAGCCGGGAAACCGCTTTTGTTTACAATCTTAACTTTCATATCTATAGTGTATTTATCATTTTCTTGCAATAGCCGCCAACTTTGCCGGGCCCCCATTCAAAAATACCACAAAGGCAAGATACCCAAGCAGCAGGAGTGTATTCAAAGCCAATTTCACAAACATCCTCTCCTGCAGCCCCAGAACCTGCTGGAGCACCACAGAGATGCCGAACAGCACAAGCCCGCAGAGGATATACCTGCAAATCCTCCCCCATCTGTACGGAATATAATAATGTCTGTTCCCAAGATGCACACTGTACAGCAGCATAACAAGGCAACTGAGCACGTGTGCAGCCACAGATGCCCAATACGAGAACAACGGCATGAATGCCACATTCACAACAACTGTTACAGCAAGCCCTGCAAGTGTGATATTAATCGCATACCTGGTTTCACCACTCAGTTTGTACCACATTGAAACATTGAACAGCATACCCAGCAGCATATAAGAGATGAGCATAAACGGCACTGTTCCAAGCGCACCCCTGAAATCCTTGCCCAGAATAAGCCCTATAATATCCATATAGAGGGTAACCCCCAGGAATATGAGCACACAAAAAGCGGTGAAATACTCCATAACCTGTGCCAGCAGCTCCTTGTTTTTCCCCCTTGCAAAGAAGAAAGGTTCCGCAGCATAACGGAACATCTGAATAAAGAGGTTCATTATAACCGCCAGTTTCACAGCAGCCTGGTACTCACCAAGATCAGCCCTCCAGACAGCCCCTTCCGGAGCAAAGAACCTGAAAAGGATACGGTCGAAACTCTCATTCACAATCCCCGGCAGCCCCGCAACCATAAGGGGGATGGAATAAACCATCATCTCCTTGAAGAGAGCCTTGTTGAAAGAGATCTTCATCCCGATGATATCCGGCACAAACAGCACCGTACAAACCACACAACTGAGGAAGACCGCAAAAATTATATATGAAAAATCTGCTGTTGCAGGGATGAAATTGAGGAGAAAACTGTCAGGATTGGCAGCAAGATACCCCGGAACCACAAAAAACAGCAGCAAGTTGAACCCCAACTCGCTCAGAATCTTTATTGTCTTGAAAACTGCAAACTTCAGGGCCTTCTGCAGGAACCTCAATCTTGCAAACAATATAGCCGTAATGGAATCAAGTGCCAGAATGGCACCGGTATATACAATCATCCTCCCGTATCCCCCATAACCCATTGCAGATGCCAGGGAATCCGAGAACAGGCACATTGCGGCAAAAAAGATGAGGCTCACACCAAGCACTGTTGTAAATGCAGTGCCGAAAGGTTTGCGCGGATCATCCACCTTGTTGGCAAACCTGAAGCATCCGGTCTCCAGTCCCAGCACAAGCACAACCTGCAATACCGCAATATATGACATGATTTCGGAGTATGAACCATACTCCCCCACCGTAAGGATACGGGTATAGATAGGGACAAAGAAGAAATTGATCATCCTTGCCAATATGGTGCTCATTCCATAGATTGCTGTCTCGCCCGCCAGTTTTTTAAGTACTCCCATAAAGTTCAGTCTTCCTGGATTTTCTTTTTAAAGAGGAGGAAGCCTATATTCAGTTGCGGATACCACCGTTTCTGTTCCCCCCTCTGGTAATAGCTTGCAGAGAGTGATACCGGACCCGCCGGAGAGTGCCACACAAGGGCTATATTCCCCAGAAAAGCACCGCGCGGAAACTTGCCGCTGTACCAATAATCTCCCTCCTGATCCCCATATATCTGCCGGTATGGCTGGAAATATGAGACATTGCTATGCAAAAATAGTGTTTTTGCCACACATATCACTGGAGAAATTCCAATTCCCATATAAGTATCTGCCCTATACCCCTCAAGGAGCATTGCACAGGCGTGCGGGAAAGGCGCAAATGCCGGTTTCTGCAACAGTGTCTGAAGATATCCTTGCAATTCAAGGGGCTTCTGCCATACAATATCTGCATTCAGTCCCAGCCGCATCCACCGCCATAGCCTCAAATAGGATTCTGCCAGAATCCTGAGCCTTAATCCGCTGTGCACAACATCCCCATCCACCCTGTTCCACCTCACCCCCACATTGAGCCTCAGCCCCTCAGTGGGATAAAGCGGGTAATTGAGGGTATTCTTCTGCAATTGCACAGAAGGGGTAAAAATGGACAAAGGGCTGTCGGGAAGAAAATCCAGGGCACTTCTGCCCGCAGCAAGTTCCCCTTTAAGGATAAGGCTCCCCCTGTCATCCAGTGAGGCAGCCCCTCCCAACCTTACACCATACTCCCTTTGTACAATGTCCTGCGGCAGATATTTGAATCTGTGGGCAAATGCTTCCGCATAATAATATGACAATGGGGCCACACCTGCATTATGCCTCCAGTATATTCCGGCGCCACTGTAAAATTCCCCCAGGCTCCCATCCAGACGCAACTTCCATGGAGTCTTCCCAAGGTGGTTCCAGGCAATACCGATATAACCGTTCCCCAGCTGTGCAGAAGAGATGTTCCCTCCAATGGAAACCTCAACCGGAGAGGCCGCAGAGGCCCTTATCTTAAGGGTAACAAGTGAATCGCCGCCGGCAATGCAGGAAGGGTGGAAAGTCCTTATTGCACCGGTGGCAGCCACCCTGTAATATCCCCTTTTAAGGGTTGCAAAATCAAACGGCCTGTTCCCTTTGCCTGCTATTGTCCTTTGCACAAAACTCTGCTGCCCGGGGGTAAGGCTCCCCTCAAACAGTATATTTGGGTGGAAATATATCTTTCTTGTACTCTTCCCGAAAGCCATACGCATTGAATCCAGTTCCCTTGCGCCCCGTCTCCTCACACTCCTCTCCAGAATCTCCCCCATCCTCTCCATAGCAGCCTCGTACCCCAAAGCGGCTATTTCATCTGCCTTTCCGAACTCCATAACCCCATACGGATATTTACGGGCAATAACAATCCCTTTATCTGCCGGCATATCATAATCTGTTTGTGACACTATCATATTTGTAACCTGCCCCACAATATCCTCATCATCCAGAGGAGTACTGCCGGATACACACCTGGCACCTATAATGATATCGGGAGAATGGAGCCTCTCCATCTCTGCCCAGGGGAAATTATCATAAAACCCTCCGTCAAAAAGCACTGTAGAATCTATTGTTATTGGCTTGAATATGAATGGATATGTCATTGAAGCCCTTACTGCGCTCCCCAAATCCCCCTCCGTATGCACCACTTTACGCTTGTTCTTTATATCCGATGAGATGCAGAAGAACGGCACCATAAGGTTGGAGAAATCATTCCCTGCAGCAACCGACGGGGAGGCATAAGCCTCTACCATTGCAAGGTCCATAGGGTATGGGGATACAAGGCTGCTTGGAAAAGCAAGTTTCATCTTCTCCCCCTTTTTATAGAGCGGGAGGGTAACCATTGCAGGTGAAGGCTCTTCCCTGTAGAACCAGTTTGCAGCCTCCTTCTCCTGTTCCCCGCTGTACCAGGCCTCAAATTCTTTTGACTTTATGAGATTGAGCATATCGGTTGGAGAGAGTCCCATTGCATAGAATGATGCAATTACCGCCCCCATAGAGGTGCCGCCAATGTAGTCTATTGGAATATTGTGCTCTTCAAGCGCCTTAATCACACCTATATGGGAGAGCCCCTTTGCACCTCCACCGCTCAATACCAGACCAATCCGTTGGCCGTCTGCAGTAAAAACAGCGGAAAGAAATATGGCCAACATAAGAAACCGTTTCATAATAATTCCAAAAAAGCCTAAATTTGTATTGTCTGAACAGATTACACTTTTAAAACAAAAAATATGAAAACAAGATTAATCAGTTTGCTGTTTATCGCAACAATCCTTGTGGCCGGATGTAAAAGCGGCAACAAGGAGACCCAGGAGAGCGCTCCTGCACCTGTAACCGAAACCAAAGCCCCCGCATTGGCATTTGATCCTGCAACTTTGGGCGAGGAGCCTGTTTTTGACATCGTTACAAGCAAGGGTACAATAAAGGTCAAACTTTACAAGGAGACCCCTCTCCACAGAGACAATTTTGTAAAACTTGCATCTGAGAAATTCTATGACAATATCCTGTTCCACAGGGTGATTAAAGGATTTATGGTTCAGGTGGGCGACCCTCTTACCAAAAACCCTTCAGCAGACCCTTCAAAATTCGGTACAGGCGGCCCGGGATACACTATCCCTGCCGAGATCCTTCCTCAGTTCAGCCATAAGAAAGGCGCTTTGGCTGCCGCACGCAAAGGTGACAAGGCCAACCCTAACAGGGAGTCTTCCGGTTCACAGTTCTATTTTGTAGAGGATGAGAAAGGTTGTTCACATTTGGACGGTCAGTATACCATCTTTGGTGAGACCATTGAGGGGCTTGATGTAATTGATGCAATTGCAGCTGAGCCTGTAACTGCCCCTAAGAATGCACCTGTAAATCCTATAAAGATTATCAGTGTAATGCCTGCAGCAGTTGTTGAGTAGGCAATTGCAATAGGGATACTGTAACAGCAGGAAAGTTAAGAACCGTGTACCTCATTCGACGGTTGCGAGTTATCGCTCCGCGATGACGAAGCAGAGGAGACTGCGTCGTACACGGTTTTAACTTTCCTGCTGTTATATTGTTCTGTAGTATAGATATCCTTCTACTTCCACCACTTCACACGTATGCGGTGCACCCACTCACGCAACGGTGTAATGTATCTGTCTATCTTTTCGGGATAAATATCCTGTATGCTTACCAGTATTCCAGTCTCCTCAACCCCTCCAAAACCGTGGTTGATGGCTGTGCCGAACACTTTCATGGAAGGTGAAAGGTTCATATATGAGTTGATGAGCGGAGGTATGTGCTCCCCATTGTTCTTTATCTCCTTCTGCAGCACCTTGTACCCCTCCCTGTAATCGAGATCCTTGAACAGTTCCTTGAAGTAAGGGTTGTCTTTGTCGCACTCCAACGGGGTGACAGGCCTTACAAGAAAATTGCTGTCGGGAAAATACCTGTCCAGGAAATGGAGGAGCAGATTCCTTGCCCTGGCATTGTATGAAGTGTACATTGTAACTTTGCCAAAGAAGTATTTTATGTTGGAGTACTTTACCATAAGGGCACCCAGACCGTCCCAGAGGTTGTCCAGTGCATACAGGCTCTTGCGGTTTATATTGGTGCTCTGGTAGTTGGGCTGTATAAAGGAGCGGCCCAGCTCTATGGTAAAGGGCATATATCCGTTTATGAACTCATCAGAAAAATCAAAGAGTTCCTTTGTGGCCATTTTCCTTATATCCAGTCCTCCGCAATTTATGTAACGGTATCCTCCAATAATCTCCTTGTCCTTTGGGTCCCATACTATCAGCTGGCGGTATGGCTCGTGGGGATCCATATCATACTCATCTATATCCGTTGCCTTGCCGGTGCCTCCTCCGGCCAGGCGGAATGATATCTCCCTCAGACGCCCTATCTCCTGCATTACATTTGGAGAATCGTGCGCTGTAACTTCATAAAGGTAATTGTGCCCCTTGCGGGTAACCCTTATGAATTTGTCTTTTGTAAGCTCTTTCAATATCAGATGCCTGTCTACAGGCTGAATAACCGGTTCCATCCTATTTCTGTTTTCCTAATTTGTAACACTCATCCCTTATCACTCCGCACCATTCATCCAGGGTTCTGCTGCTGTCAATAGCACTTATGGGTATAGGGGTGCCTATTGTAATCTCAAAGGTACTGTTTTTTTGCCGGAACATTTCGTCGGGAAGAAAAATCATCTCTATGTTGAACTTTATTCCCAGTGCCTTCCTTATTTTGGCCAGGCGGTAGAAGAAATTTGAATTGCGGCCGTTGAAGTGCACAGGCACTATATCCCGGTTGTATCTTTTTGCCTGCTTAAGGAAATTCCTCTGCCACTGCAGGTCTTTTATCTCCCCGTTTATGAGCCTTGAGCAGAGCCCTGCCGGGAAATAGAGTATCTGGGAATCCGATGCATATGCATTGTGTATCATCTCTCCGTACTCCCTTCCCATACGGCCGTGCTTGTTCACCGGCACAAAGAGTCCCCTCATTGGAACAACGTTAAGGAGCAGGTCATTTACAACAAATTTTATCTTTCCCATCAGTTTCCCCAGAATGGAGATCATTATGAGTCCGTCCAGCCCTCCAAGAGGGTGGTTTGATACAAAAATGTACCTTCCCTGAGGGTCCAGACTCCCTCTGTCTGTGAACTTTACATTGCTCTTTACGTTTAGCCATTGGAGCACCTTGTCTGCAAACTCCACATCAAGGGCGCCATCGCTGAATTCAAGAATACTGTTGAGGTCATCCTGGTGAACAACCCTTTTTAACCAGTTTACAACAAACTTTGGTGTGAATTTTGCCAAGCGTTCACTTTTGGATGCCAAAACGGCATTTATATCTACAGTCAAATCTTTGTTAAGGCTCTCCATAACAGGTTTTCATTTGTAGATGCTAAGTTAAAAAAAATTGTATCTTTGCCATTATGTTAAAACAAGGGTTACAGCAAAAACAACAGCAAAAGTTATCTCCACTGCAGATCCAGACTATAAAACTTCTGGAACTCCCCACTCTTGAACTTGAGCAGAAAATAAGGAAAGAGCTGGAGGAGAATCCTGTTTTGGACGAAATTACAGAAAGTGCAGACCCTGAAGATGATTCGCCAAAGAATGTCTCATTGAGCGAATACCCTGCAGACGACCCCACACCATCATATAAACTGTATGTGAACAACCAGGGAAAAGACCTGAAACCCCAATACAACACTTTTTCTGTAAAGGAGAGTTTCCAGGAGAACCTCATTGTACAATTGGGCTACAGAAAACTTGATGAGAGGAGCCGTTCCATTGCCATATTCATAATAGGGAGCCTGGATGATGACGGCTACCTTAGGAGGGACCTTGAATCGCTCTCTTATGACATATTGCTGAGGCTCAATATAGAGACAGACGAGCAGGAACTTGAGAATATCCTTAAGACAATACAGGAGTTTGAGCCTGCAGGGGTAGGTGCAAGGGACCTGAGGGAGTGCCTGCTGCTGCAGTTGTCCCCAAAGACACCTGCACAGGAGAGGGCAAGGACAATCCTTGACATATATTTCCAGGAGTTCACCAAGAAACACTACTCCAAGATAATATCCAGAATGGGGATAACTCAGGACGAACTCAAAGAGGCAATTGATGAGATCATAAGGCTCAACCCGCGCCCGGGAGGACAGATAGACGACTCATACGATGAACAGGCCCAGCAGATTGTCCCTGACTTCCTCCTTGAAGAGAAGGACGGGGAACTGATAATGAGTATGCCAAAATTCTCGCTTCCCGAACTTAAAGTAAACAAAAGATATGCAGACCTCCTTATGAGTTCATCCGGCAGCAATACAAAAGCCGGCAAGGAGGCCATAAGTTTTGTAAAGCAGAAACTGGACTCGGCCAAATGGTTCATTGAAGCCATAAAACAGAGGCAGAACACCCTGCAGAACACAATGAATGCCATAATAGAGTTCCAGAGGGAATACTTTATGGAGGGGGATGAAACCAAACTCAAGCCAATGGTGCTAAAGAACATTGCAGAAAAGACCGGGCTTGACATTTCTACAATTTCCAGAGTTGTGAACTGCAAATACATACAGACACACTTTGGCATTTATCCGCTCAAATACTTCTTCTCCGAAGGACTTATGACCGAAGGTGGAGAGGAGGTGTCTACACGTGAGATAAAGAAGATACTGCAAGAGAGCATAGACTCCGAGAACAAGGGGAAACCTCTTACAGATGAGGAACTTGTAGACGTACTGCAACAAAAGGGATACAAAGTTGCCCGCCGTACAGTTGCAAAGTACAGGGAGCAGCTCAATATCCCTATTGCCAGACTCAGGAAAGAGTTATAGTTTGTTTCCGTATGCCAAATCTCCGGCATCGCCCAAACCGGGCACAATATAAGACTTGTTGGTAAGTTCCTCATCCACTGCAGCAACCCACAGTGTAACCTTTTTGTGAGGGAGATGTTTTGAAAGGTACCCCAGACTGAACTCACTTGCTATAGGGCACACTATATGGGTATGCTCCGGCTCTCCAAGTTCACACAGTTTGTTGTAGGCCAGCACAAGGGATGAACCTGTTGCAAGCATCGTATCTGCAAGCACCAGCACCTTCCCCTCTACCTTTGGAGAACTCACATACTCTATCTGTATTGTAAACTTGTTGTCCTTCCCATACTTGCGGTAAGCCGCAACAAATGCATTCTGGGCATTGTCAAAAAAGTTGAGTATGCCGTTGTGGAGCGGCAGCCCTGCCCTCAACACAGTGGCCAGAATCATCTCATTCTGCGGCAGTGAACAGTTTGCAATACCAAGCGGGGTTGTAATCTCCACCTGTGAATAATCCAGTGTCTTGCTTATCTCATAAGCAAAAATCTCACCTATCCTCTCCAGATTGCGTCTGAATCTGAGGCTGTCCTTCTGGATTGTCTTGTCCCTCAACTCCGCAACAAACTTGTTGAGAATTGAATTGCTTTCGCCCAAGTTTACAACTTTCATAGTTCCAAATTATTGCTGTGTCCAAAACAAAGATAAGAAAAAAAACTACAAGAGCCCCTCATCTGCAAAACTGAAATAGGTATCCCCCGCAACAACAAGATGATCCAACAGGGTAATGTCGCACATTCTGGCCGCCTCAGCCAGTTTTTTTGTCATCATTTTATCCGCCTCCCCGGGGAACCTGCTTCCCGACGGATGGTTGTGGGCCAGAATTATATGGCAGCATTCCCTCTCAATGGCACCCTTTATTACCATTCTCACATCCACCACAGTATTCTCCATACCGCCGCTGGAAATCCTCTCCTTCCCCACAAGCCTGTCAGCCTTGTTCAGGAACATCACCCAGCACTCCTCGTGCCTGAGGTCCCTGAGTACCGGCACAATTGCATTTGCCGCCATCTCCGAAGTATGTATACGGGCCATTACCGGAGCCATCTCCATCTGGCACCTTGCCGCCAGTTCAAATGCGGCCATTATGGAGAGTGCCTTGCCGGCACCTATCCCCTTGAACTTCCTTAAATCGTTGAATCTGAATTTACGCAAAGCCAGCAGATTGTTGCCGGCACCTGCAAGAATCTTCCGGGCCAAATCTATTGCATTCTCCTCCCTGCTTCCCGACCTTATAAGAATTGCAAGAAGTTCCGCATCACTTAGGCTTGCCGCCCCCTTCTCCAAAAATTTCTCCCTGGGCCTGTCTTCCAATGCCCAATCCTGAATTGTAAGTTTTCCGCTCATAGATAAAAAAATAAAACTTCCCAAAGATTGGGAAGTTTTATTTTTATCTTGCGATAAAACGTAAATTTACGCCAATTTGTTCACATATACTGCCAAACCGCTCTTAAGGTTTGCAGCTTTGTTGCTGTGAATGATGTTCTTTTTAGCAAGCTTGTCCAACATTGCTGCAACTTTAGGCATAAGTGCCAATGCTGCCTCTTTGTCGGTTGTATTACGCAATGCCTTGATAGCATTACGTGTTGTCTTTGCATAATAACGATTATGCAATCTACGCTTCGCATTCTGGCGATTGCGTTTTTCTGCTGATGCGTGATTTGCCATGATTTATTTTTTTTTAATATTATTAGTAGTCGGTAGGGGAATCGAACCCCTATTGCAAGAATGAAAATCTTGAGTCCTAACCGTTAGACGAACCGACCTTTCCTCTTTGGGTGTGCAAAGGTACAAAATATTTTTATACCTCCAAATTTATTTTCCAAAGTCTTCTTTCCAGTCAAACGAATACAAGATGGATTCAACCTGTCTAATGTAGTCCCTCTTGTCGTATCTTGGAGCATACACAAACCCTTCAAGCACAATGATTTCAGTTGGATTGTTCTTGTCATAGAATGCCTGTATAACAAACGGGCCACCCATAAAATCGTTCTTCACCTCCCACAATCCCCTCATTTCTACAAAATTACGGTTCTTGTACTTCATAACCTCCAGCCCCGGGAGAATCTCACTGCTTATTGTCATATAACTGTTGTCAACCATACCCGGCACATTCTCCTGCATAATCTCATTGGTTGCAGCCATAAGCCCCTCCAACTGAACAGAAGTTGAATCTTTATAAGGTATCCTGTATACAAAAATTCCAAGATTTATATATGTGGTCTCATAAGAGATCCAAACAAAATTGTCTGTCTGCTTCTTAAGCGAATACCCTTTTGGGAAATATGGTGAACCGCCAAATTTGTCAGCCACAAACTGCCTCAACGCCACATCTTCGTAACGTTTTGAGTTCCTCATTATCCTGTTCCTCTCTGCCTGTCCAATTATGTTGAACAACTGCTGCGAATTCTGGGCAATGACCTGTGCCGCCTCCTCTTTGGTAGGAGCGGTAATCATAATCACAGTCTGAGGTGCAGCCCATACATCCTCCACAGCCTTGAACTCAGCTTTCAACTGAGGATCAACCTTAAGGATGATGATGTTCCTATGGTACTCAAACAAAGAGGTGAAACTCTTGTGGGGAATATTTATGAGAGTATATGAAGGCTCTGACTGCGGCAGATACGGATATGGGGTAGCCAATATGGAACGGAGTTCCGAACCGGGCTCACTCTCCCACTCTGCCTTGTTTGCCACAATAATTATCTCGCCGGCCTTTCCGCCCACATTCTGTTTTACAAGTTCGGATGTGTCATCGCAGCCCACGGTAATAACGGCTGCCAAAGCCAATACAATCAGTTTAATCAGTTTCATAATATCTCAAATCAATTGAACAGTCTGAAAATGTCGTTTCCAAAAGCAAGTATCATAAGTCCCATAAGGAGAACCATTCCAACCATCTGGGCATACTCAAGGAACTTGTCGCTCGGTTTCCTGCCGCTTATCATCTCGTACAAAGTGAACATCAGGTGCCCTCCGTCCAACGCCGGAATAGGGAGAATGTTCAGCACTGCCAACATAACAGACAGGAATGCTGTAATGTTCCAAAAACTATGCCAGTCCCAGGAGCCCGGGAATATGTTCCCTATTGTAATGAAACTGCCCACAGACTTGTAAGCCTCGGTCTTTGGAGAGAAGATGAGTTTCAACTCCTTAAAGTAGTTCTTTACAGTTGACGCAGCCTTTGAGATTCCCGCTGGAATTGCAGAAAGGAGGGTGTACTTGCTCTCTGTAATCTTGTAGAAACTGCCCAGATCTGCGTTAACGGTAACCTGTATCCTTCCAAGAGTATCAGTTGCAAGAGGAAGCAGCATAATCTCCCCGCCACGGGCAATTGTAGCAACAATTGAATCCCCCTTGTGTCCCTGCAGAACTTCCTGGGCCTCATAGAACATATCACAATCCTTGCCGTTGATGGCCATAAGCCTGTCCTTTGGCATAAGTCCGCTGGAGGCATTTATTGAAGAATCCGGAACCTGGAGCACCTCAAACGGAATACCATAATTGAACATTCCGGGTGTATTGAGTACAGACGGGATATATACAGGATCAATTGCCACTGTTACAGTATCTCCGTTCCTGAGCACCTTTGCCTCCTTTGCCTGTGTGCGGAGCAGGTCTACCTGAAGGTCTGTAAATTTCTGCGGTTCTGCACCGTCAAAAGAGAGGATGATGTCCCCGTTGCGGAAACCTATCTCTTGTGCAAGTTCACTTGCATAAATTCCGGTAGTTACATCTGTATTCTTTATATATTGCTCACCCCAGGCATACATTATGCCGGTGTATATTACAATTGCCAATATGAAATTGAAGAACACACCTCCAAAAATCACAAGAAAACGCTGCCAGGCAGGTTTGCTGCGGTACTCCCAAGGCTGCGGCTCCTTTGCCATTGCCTCCTTGTCCATAGACTCGTCTATCATTCCGGCTATCTTGCAATATCCACCCAGAGGGAGCCAACCTATACCATATTCCGTATCAGAATTTTTGGGTTTGTATTTGAACAGGCTGAACCAGGGGTCAAAGAAAAGGTAGAACTTTTCAACCCTTATCTTGAATATCCTTGCAAACAGGAAATGACCGAACTCGTGAATAAGTACAAGTATGCTGAGTGCAAGCACCAACTGCAATATCTTTATCAAAACAACCATCTCTACACCAAATGTTAAATTAAACTCAATGCTATCTCTTTAGCCTGCTGGTGTGATGCATAAATGTCATCAATATCAGGCAGGGGCACAAAGGTAGCCTTTTCCATTGTTTTTTCAATTATTTCCGGAATCCTGCAGAACAGTATCCTGTCTTTGAGGAATGCATCAACAGCCACCTCATTGGCTCCGTTCATTATACAGGCCATATTGCCGCCTACGCGGTGTGCAGAATAGGCCAGATCTATTGCAGGGAACCTGGTGCTGTCGGGAGCAAAGAAATCGAGGCGTGCCACCTCTGCAAAACTGAGCCTCTTTGTATCCAGAGAAACCCTTTCCGGGTATGACAGGGCATATTGGATGGGAACCCTCATATCCGGTGCCCCCAACTGCGCCTTAAGGCAGCCGTCCGTAAACTGCACCATAGAGTGTACAATGGATTGCGGATGCACCACTATCTCTATATCATCGGGGCTCATATTGAACAGCCAGGATGCCTCAATCATCTCAAGGCCCTTGTTCATCATACTGGCAGAGTCTATTGTAACCTTGGCACCCATATCCCAATTGGGATGGTTGAGGGCCTGTACCCTTGTTGCCTTTGCTATATCCTCCTTGCTCCAGTTGCGGAACGGGCCTCCCGATGCTGTAAGGATTAGTTTCTCTATACGGGTATGCTCACCCTGCAGACACTGGAAAATTGCCGAGTGCTCGGAATCAACAGGAATTATGGGGCTGTTGTACTCCCTTGCCAGACGTGTTACAATGCTTCCAGCCGCAACCAGAGTCTCCTTGTTGGCCAGGGCAATTACCTTCCCGGCCTTGATTGCATTTATTGTAGGCTCCAGACCGCTGAACCCTACCATAGATGCAAGTACAATATCCACATTGCTCCCCTGGACAAGGGCATTTACAGACTCCATGCCTGCAAACACTTTAACATCCTCTTTTGCAAGGGCCTCATTTACCGTATCATACAGATCCTTGTTGCAGATAACCACATTGTTGGGCCTGAACCTGCGGGCCTGCTCTATAAGGAGAGCCGCATTATTGTTGGCTGTAAGAAGTTCAACTTCAAACATATCTGTATGGCGCGAGATTACATCCAGCGCCTGGGTTCCAATGGAACCTGTAGATCCGAGTATTGCTATGTGTCTCTTGTTTGTATGCATTCTCTAAAAATTAATGTACTGTGCCGGATTTATAGGTTCACCCTTGTGCCAAAGTTCAAAATGGAGGTGGGGTGCACTGCTTAGCGTGCCTGTATTTCCTACCAGCGCAACAGGTGTACCGGCTGTAACCTTGTCCGAAGTCCTGGCCAGGAGTTTTGAATTATGCTTGTATACAGATACCAGATTGTTGTCGTGCTGCAACTGAATGGTATATCCGTTCTCATCATCCCATCCCGCGTGTATTACCGTACCGTTGAGCACAGCAGAAACCACACTGTTTTCAGGTGCCGCAATATCAATGTACGGGTGCCCTATTGCAGGGTTGTACTCTTCGGTAACCACCCCTTTCAGCGGAGGGAAGAAATGGAGCCCCTCAATCTGTTCAATCTTATGCTCCCTTGCCGAGAGGTTGAACTGCTCCTCCTTGAACACAGTTGCCCTGAGCAATGAATCATCCTTGGCATAATCCCCCTCAACCCTTGCAGTGGTATCACCCATTCCGTGCAGATTCAGAAGACTGTCTATTGCCAATGGCTTCTGCCCTGTGGTTATCCTCTGTATGTTTGCCAGCTGCAGCCTCCACAAGTTTATCTCATTCTGCAGCGAGTCTATCTTTATGGCATTCTGTATGAGGTCCTGCCTGCTCTGGGCCGAAGGATACCCCGGGATAAACTCCCTCAGGGATGTGTATGAGATGAGCAGTGTTACCGACACTATAAGGAATATCACAAGCAGCACAATTGTGAGGATGGAACGGATTCCGTTTGCCCTGAACACAAAAATCTCCTCGTGTGTGGTATCGTTGAATATTGAGAACCTATATTTTTTGGCCATAATTCTCTATAAAAAGTTAACTTTGCAGTATGGAGAGGATTCTGGGAATAGACTACGGCAGAAAAAGGGTGGGTGTTGCAGTAAGCGACCCTCTTGGCATTTTTGCATCTGCTCTTGAGACTGTTCCGGCTGCAAAGATAATTGATTATCTCAAAAATTATACCCAAAACAACAAAGTGTCACGCTTTGTGGTGGGCTATCCCATGAATCTGAACGGAAGGCCGGCGGAATGCGCCCAATATGTGGATGTCTTCCTCAAGCACCTTAAGAAACAGTTTCCCGACATCCCTGTAACACTGGAAGATGAAAGATTCACCTCACAACTGGCAATGAAGGCTATGATTGCCGGGGGAATGAAGAAATCCGACCGCAGGGAGAAGGAGAATGTGGACAAGATAAGTGCGGCAATAATTTTGCAGTCCTATATGGACAACCCACACCCATAAACAACACGGAATAATTACAACAGAAAACAATATGGTACTACCAATTTACGTATACGGAGCGGAAGTTCTTAGAGAAAACGCAAAAGAGATAGATTTTGCAAGCTATGAAGGTTTGCAGGAACTTATAGCAAATATGCAGGAGACAATGGAGAAGGCAGACGGAGTGGGCATTGCAGCCCCTCAGGTGGGCCTTGCCATAAGGCTGCTGATTGTAGACGGCGCACCATTTGGGGAGGATGACCCTGAACTGGCAGCATTCAGAAGGGTTATGATAAACCCTGTACTGCTTGAAGAGAGCGAGGAGACAGCAGACTACAATGAAGGATGCCTCTCTGTTCCCGACATTCATGCAGACATTACCCGCCCAGCCAGGATAAAGGTGAAATACCTCAACGAAAAGGGTGAGGAGGTTACAGAGGAACTGGACGGATTCAAGTGCCGTATGGTACAGCACGAGATGGACCATCTGATAGGAAAAATGTTCGTAGACCGCGCCACACCTATCCGCAAGAAGATGATTGCAGGCAAACTGAACAAAATTATTGACGGTAAAGTGCGTACACACTACAAGGTTGCAAGACCTCTCCCTAAAAAGAAATAAGATGAAAAAGACAGCCGGCAGATACCTCTCACTGGATTTCCTGAGAGGCCTTACAATTTTTGGAATGGTCCTCAGTGCAATACAGCCTGGTGGTGTTATGCCCGGTTGGATGTACCACGTGCAGAATCCGCCTCCAACCCACGAACTTGATATGGGTGTCCCTGGAATAGGTTGGGTTGATCTGGTATTCCCAATCTTCATATTCTGTATGGGTGCTGCAATTCCGTTTGCAAAACCCTCTATAAAAGGGATTTTCAGCCGCTTTGGCATGTTGTGGCTCTTCTCCTACCTGTATGTGTTCATCATCTCATCAAACAACTGGGTTACACTGGCCGGGTTTGCCGCATTGTTCCCTTTATATATGGTATACAAGACCCCTCCGCGCATATTGGGGCGTGAGATTAATGTGCCTCTCATCAGGTGTGCAGGAGTCCTCCTTGTTCTTGCCGTCATAGCTGTAAACCATTTCTGTTTTGGAGAAGCAATCTCTGTCCAGCGCAGGGGAATAATAATATTCCTGCTGGCATTCCTGTATCTTTTCGGTTCACTGATATGGCATTTCACACAGGAAAACCTCAGGGGCAGAGCTGCCATTTTCGGACTTATACTGGCCTTCACCCTTGTAACCCAATACAAGGAGTGGCCCACAATCACATATGCCAACCCAAATATAAGATGGTGGTTCAATGTGGAATACTTCTACTTCCTGTTGCTGCTCATCCCTGCAACATACATAGGGGACCTGCTCAAGAGGAGGATATCCCAGGGGATACAGATTTTCAATGAGGGGAACAAGGGTGCCTCTGTGGCATTGGCATCCCTCTCACTTGCCCTTGTGGTGTGGATGACTTTTGCATTCTATATGCAGTTGTACTGGTGGAATCTGGTACTGTCGGGAATAATGCTTGCCGGAATATACCGTATTGCAAAGAGGCATTTCCCGCAATACGTTCCAATTGTACAGATGGCCGGTTACCTTATCATTGCCGGGGAGATAATTGAGCCTTGCGGCGGAGGGATAAAGAAGGTCCCTTGCACCATACAGTATTGTCTGGCTACCTGCGGAATGGCCGGGATGCTCCTGCTTGTATCGGATTTCATATGCCACAGGATACCAGGATCATTCTTTGTAAAGACTTTTGAAAGGGCCGGCAAAAACCCTCTTATGTGCTACATAGCATTCAGTTGCCTTGTACAGCCGCTTATGGAGATTACCGGGGCAATTTACCTGTACAGACTGGCCTACCCTGAAGGGATGCACCTTGTGGGCTTCCTGCGAAGCGCAGCAGTTGTGCTCCTTACAATGTGGATTGTAGGACAGTTTACAAAAAGGAAAATTTTCTGGAAAGCCTGATTTCTTCCCTGCGGGTATATGCTAATCCTCCAACAGACCGGAAGGTATGGTCATCTGCATAACCCTCTTCTTGGCATCAAGCTTTAGGATAAGGTCCTCATTGAAAGGGACAAGCCACTTCCCTTCAAGTTCAATGCAGGGATTGCCTGGGTAATTGTAATAATCAGAAATTTCTCCCACAATCTTGCCGCTCTGGTCCTTAACCTTAAAGCCTGTGAGGAATGCGGCCATTGCCTCATCCTCATCCATATCTATGGAATCAGGATCTACAGAGGTGCTGTCTACAAAAATCTCCCTCTTTACAAGTTCCTCGGAGTGGAAAAAGTCATTGATGGTCTCAAACTTCACAAGTGCGCCGTTTGAGCCTTTTGTCTTGAATGATGAAATGAAGAAAGGAACCGGAAGTCCATCAAAAAAGATGTACACCGGTTCCTTTTTAAAGTTGTAACCATCCAGGATGCTTGAGGTCATTCTTATGACAACCTCACCATTTACATCATAGGATTTCACAATTTGCGCAACAGGCAACAAATCCATATCTGTTGTATTGCGCATCATTGCAATTACGCCTCTGGGTTCTCAGCTGTCTCCTCTGAAGCCTCTGCCTCAGCGGCAGCAGCAGCCTCAGCCTCTGCAGCAGCTTTTGCAGCCTCTGCCTCAGCCTTCTTCTTTGCAAGCTCAGCAGCTCTGTCTGCATTTACTTTAGCCTCAGCCTCAAGTGCAGTTTTCTTCTGAGCAGCTTTGCCCTGTGCAAGAGCTGTCTTCTTCTGGCTAACTTTAGCCTCTTTCTCAGCTACCCAAGCGTTATATTTAGCCTCAGCCTGCTCCAAAGTAAGAGCGCCTTTCTTAACACCCTCAAGAAGGTGTTTCTTAAGAAGTACACCTTTGTAAGAAAGGATTCTTCTACAAGTCTCAGTAGGCTGTGCACCGTTATTCAACCAATTAAGAGCTTTCTCATTGTCAAGAACAATGGTTGCAGGGTTAGTGTTTGGATTGTAAGTTCCAATTAGATCAATGAAGCGACCATCACGTGGTGCTCTGCTGTCGGCAGCAACAATGTGGAAAAAAGCATAGTTCTTTTTACCGTGGCGTGCCAATCTGATTTTTACAGACATCTTTAAATAAAGTTTTAATTGTGATAAATTTATAACTTCCTTATCTTCTCGAGAAAAGGCGCGCAAAAATAAAGATTTTTCCCCTAACTGCCAAGTTTTTATACAAAAAAAATCTTCCCGACAGAATTTGTCGGGAAGATGATATTAAATTGCAGGAAACCAGATGTTCTCTTTCACCACAATTGCCTTGGGGTAGAAAGGGAGTATTTTGTTGAGTTCCCTAATTGCATCCGATTTTGTGCGGTAATCCCCAACCACCACCTTAAAGAACGGGTTGGTATAGCTGCGGTAGGTTGGAATCTGGGGAAACTGCAGCTGGAACTCCTTCTCAAGTTCCTCAGATTCTGTACGGGCAGACTGCTTGTTGCTGAAGAAGAGCCTTATCCTGTAACCGTTCATTTTCCTCTCCCCGTTTGCCTGGATATATCTTGCATACGCCTGATCCATCTCCTGCGGCTGGTTGAGGGTAACCTCTTTTCCCTCCAGAAGCTGGAAGACTGTTTTTCCCACAAGGGTGGAATCTGCAAGAGGGGCCCTCTGGAAACTTATGGTATCTCCAGGATTCCTCAGTTGCTGCGGAACCTCCTGGGCCTGTGCCGCTGCCGCCACCGCAAACAACATTACTATTGTACAGAAAAAGTGTCTCATAATTCTACTGCAATTTTTCAACAAGTTCCTTTACAGGCATATCCTTGAATTTCAACTTCTTGGACAACTTACCCTTCTTTACCCACACTGTTGCATCTGCCTTAAAGTTGTCAAGTTTCCAGTCTTTTGGATTGAACCCTCCGGAAACTGCAGAAAAAGGATCTGTAAGCCATACCCTTAAGGTAATGTCTGTTCTGGCAGGGGTACCGGGCTCAATTACGGCAATTCCATCCTTAACCTGTGAGATTCTGGCAAACTCAACGCCATCTTTGTACACAACACCCTCGGCGCCATCTATCTTGAATGCCGCTTTGGTAGGGTTGTTCACCTGCAGGGCAAGAGTGACATCTGCAGATGTAAGTGCAGACATCTTGAAATTCTTCATCTGCACATCTTCCAGACTAATCTGTTTGTAACCGGCGCAACCGCTGAGCACAGAGGCTGCCGCCAACAATATCAATAGAAATTTCTTCATACGGCAAAGGTAAAAAAACTTATAAAAAACTTATATTTGCAGATTAATAATTTACAGATGACAAACAAATATTGTTCCGTTAAACCAATAAAGGACAGTTCGCTGCCACAGGTTTTCATAGAAACCTACGGATGCCAGATGAATGTGAACGACAGCGAAGTTGTGCTTTCTGTGCTGCAGAAAGCGGGATACGCCTTGTGCGACTCCCTCTCTACAGCAAACGTGATACTTGTGAATACCTGTTCCATAAGGGACAATGCAGAGCAGAGGATATGGGGAAGGCTTGATGTTTTCCTTCAGGAGAAGAAAAAGAGAACCAATGTGGTTGTGGGAGTTTTGGGATGTATGGCTGAAAGGCTGAAAGAGGAACTTTTGCAGCACCCTGCAGTTGACATTGTTGCCGGCCCGGACTCATACAGAAAGATAGCAGACCTAATAGCGGCCCTGGATACAGGTGAGAAACAGATAAACACCAAACTGTTGCGCGAAGAGACCTACTCCGACATCTCCCCTGTAAGACTGGACAAGAACGGTGTATCTGCCTTCATTTCAATCATGAGGGGCTGCAACAATATGTGCTCATACTGCGTTGTACCTTATACCAGAGGTGCAGAGAGGAGCCGTGACCCTCACAGCATTGTAAGGGAGGCCCAGGAACTCTTTGATGCAGGATACAAGGAAGTGACCCTCCTTGGCCAGAATGTGGACTCATACAAATGGGTTAATCCCGACAACACTACGGACACTGTGAATTTTGCACAGCTTCTGGAACTTGTGGCACTTGTAAGCCCGCAACTGAGGGTAAGGTTCTCCACCTCGCACCCTAAAGATATGGGCAACGGAGTGCTCTACACAATGGCAATGTATCCGAACATCTGCAACCACATACATCTGCCTGTACAGAGCGGTAGCGACATTATGCTGGAGAAGATGAACAGGAAATACACCCGCGAGGGATACCTCTACAGAGTTGGCAAGATAAGGGAGATACTCCCGGATTGTGCAATCTCCACAGACATAATTGCAGGATTCTGCGGCGAAACCCTTGAAGACCACGCAGACACCCTCTCAATAATGCGCGCTGTGCAGTATGATTCTGCCTTCATGTTCCAGTACTCAATGAGGCCCAACACCAAAGCCCACAGACATTTTGTGGATGATGTACCTCTGGAGGAGAAGACCCGCAGGCTGAATGAGATCATTGAGTTGCAGAACAGCCTCTCACTGGCCAGCAACCAGAAATGCATAGGCAAAGAATATGAAGTGCTCATTGAAGGTACATCAAAAAGATCTGCCGAACAATTGTTCGGGCGCACACCGCAGAACAAGGTTTGTGTATTTGACGGCAAAGGGCACAAAATTGGGGACTATGTTACTGTAAAAGTAACCTCCTGCACCTCGGCCACCCTTATGGCAGAACTTGTGGAATAAAACAACACTTAAAAAATACAGATTATGACAAAAATGAAAACCGTTTACCTTGGCAATTTGAGGACCGAGGCTGAGCACTTGCAATCAGGCAACAAAATAATTACAGATGCACCTCTGGACAACAACGGCAAAGGCGAGGCATTCTCACCTACAGACCTGTTGGCCACATCACTTGGCAGCTGCATGCTTACAATTATGGGCATATCTGCCCCAGCATACGGCTACAACCTTGAAGGCACTGTAATTGAAACAGAGAAAATAATGGGAACCAACCCAAGAAGAGTTGTAGAGTTGAAATTGGACATCACATTCCCTAAAGACAACAACTACACTCCTCAGCAGAAGAGGGTTATTGAAGCAGCTGCAAAATCATGCCCTGTATACAACAGCCTTCACCCTGAAATCAAAAAATCAATAACTTTTAACTACTAAAGTTTGGATTTTAAATAAAAGTTTGTACATTTGCGCTCTCAAAGTTCTTAACCTTTGTGTTGCAAACCTCAGGAAACCCTTGGGGAGCGCAAATGAAAAGCCCAGATGGCGGAATCGGTAGACGCGCTGGTCTCAAACACCAGTGGGGCGACCCGTGCCGGTTCGACCCCGGCTCTGGGTACTTGAAACCCTCTCAGAGATATCTCTGAGAGGGTTTTTTATTTTGGTTGCACCACGTGGGTTGCTTTTTGGCTGTATTTTGGCTGTGTTTGGCTGTATTTTGGTACTGCCGCTCGCCCCCGCAAGAGGTTAAGCACGCCTACCACTCCCCTATGCATCTCCCGGGCTCATCAGCCTGCCTAACCTACAGCTGCATCTTGAGGTTAGATATATTCCACATAATCAAACCCTGCTCACAGACACTTCTGGAACCGTTTTTATTATTTAGAATGTGCTTAACCTCTTGGCCTTTTACACAAAAGTCTCTTTAAACCTAACACCCTTAACTCATTTCCTCTTATGAACCAGGAGGATAATTATCATCAAAATCCCACATCCCAAAAGGAAATAAGATATTCCCCTGCATAATGATTGTGTGAACCCTTCATGGGCCCAATGAAGAGTTGGGATATAACTGAGGCCATACATTAAGGCAGCCAGGCAGAAAATGAGTATGACAGGTTTGAATTTTCGCATAAACAAATTTACACAATTCTCAGTATTTACTAATAATCCCCTCCCTCTCCTTCAAAAGTACCTTTAGCACCCTTTTGTTCAGTTCATAAAGATCACACTTTTTGAATGGCAATTTGGCAGAAATGCCCACTTGAGATAAAAGATAATTAGCGGAATCATGTCTTTTTTGACAGATTCCGCTAATTATAATGCAAAAACATGGGGTACGTGAGCTTTGACTTGTGCCCTTTTTTTCTGACTTGACCCCCAACTTAACCCCTCCGTCACATTGTCTTTACAACCTACAGTTTTTTGAAATATTGTTGATTAAAGGCAACATATGATCCTTTTAACAGGAATCATTGCTGAGAGAAATTTCGTTGTCTATAGACAATGAAATTGTGGGGAGAGGGGATTTTATTGTCTATAAACAATGAAATCCTCCATTTTGAGGATATTCCGCTTCTTATTTTTACCTTCACAACTATCTAATATACAACACAATATAGACACTATTCAAAATAAGCACGCTTGAGCGTGCTTATTTTTATATTAACCTCGCAAGCCAATTGCTTCATCTATTTTCTATTATCTTCAATAAACTTAATTGAGAGATTAATGAGAGATAAGCAACGCTGATACCAATATTCTTTCAATCTCACATCTGATATAGGAATCTTACCAGTTTCAAAATGTCTAATCTGATATTTATTTCCTACTTCCCCTAATCCCATAAACTCTGTGCTAAACTTTTCCGCTAAAGAAGCATCTCCACCAGCAATTTTATCAATTAACCTTTCCATAGATTTCTTTTTATCTGGAGAATAATAGGTACGCAACTTCTCAAAAGCATCCCATAACTTTTCTAATGCCAACTGTTTACTTTCAGCATCTTCTTTTACGAAATACCTCTCTGCTGTTTGAATCAATCCTCTCAGACTTGGCTCCAATGGCAACTCCACTCTTATCTGAGGTTGAGATGACATTAATTTACCATCTATAAGTTTATACCCGATATCTTGTATTATGGCATTAACTTCTACTTCAAAGCTTTCATCCTTATATGATGCATACAACTCAATTATATCGAACACACTCTTACGAGATGTCTTCATACATAACTTGTCAAAATCTGTCTCTTCTGAATATTTTCCCGATTCATTATATGCCTTAGGAGTATAAAAGTTTTTAAGATCTTCTAATACAGCCTTACGAGTAGGTAAATTATAATTCAATCCTGTCTCTGTTGTCAAATACTCATTATCCTCCTTACACGTCATTAATCTAACCAAAGATAACCGCTTGGCTCTACCAATTTTGGGGACTGAAATATTATCATCTTTATATCGTACGGAAAAAGGTAAAAAAGTCTTGCTTGCAATTTCAGCATTAGTCAACACTCTCCAGCTATACACATTTCTACCCGACAACCTGGTAGACACATATAACTCATACCCATCTGGATGCAACAACATCTGTATCTTTCTCAGATATTCGTCCCAATATCCATCTTCTTTCCTAATTGCCGGATGGAATACAGCGCATAAAAATTCTAATAGTATCTTATCATCTCCATCCAAAAGGCCGAATCTTGAATCTCTAAAGACCCAGCCAAACTCCCAATCATCATTATTTATTGTATGCTGACATATATCACCTACTGCATTGGGATATCGAGAATCCATACTGGGCATTTCATCTAATGGATACAACTTTCTTAAAAACTCTATTTCCGTCAGATTGCCGTAATACACATATAATATCTTGGCATCATCTGGAGAGCTATACTTTGAATCCGGCCAAAAACCAGAATAATCATAATAGCCATCAATGAAGAGCTTTGCTATATCTCTTCTTGTCACCTCTGAGATCTGTCTCACTTCCGTTTCAGTATAATATAAGCCCACCAAGTAAAATGAACCTGACCATTATCCTTACAATTACTTTTTCAATTTTTTTACAACTCTGTCAAAATCAGATTCAATCTTTTGAGTTTTATTAAATAATTCGTATTCCTTCCCAGCTTTACGTTCTGCTTGTATTCTTGAAACTTTCCCTTTATCTGTAAGAATCTGATATTTTCTAAATGAGAGGAACTCATTAACACTTGCTGCAAACTCTTCCATCGTAAAAGTATTTTCTCTCTCAACAAGATCTTCTATATAGTCAAAATAACCTGTTACAGCACGCTCCAAACGCTTTATATCCTGCTCTGGAAGGTAATTCTTCGCTACCATAACATCAGATTTCAATATCCTACCATCAGGTGAATATTTCCATGTCGTCAGTCCCATATTCTCTTTGGTACTATCAGCTTTAGAATATATAATTTCTGCTGCAGTTTGTCCTGTTATAGCATAATGGAATTTATTCTGAACCATTGCATAAAATTCCTTTGTGATATCAGAGTCGCGATTATAATCAAGGCTACACTCTGCAAAAATATCTGTTATCTGTTGCCATATACGTCTCTCACTTGCACGAATTGAACGGATTCGCTCCAATAATTCACGGAAATAATCTTTCCCGAAAGTTTGTCCACCCTGCTTCAATCTCTCATCATCCAGCACAAAACCTTTAATCATGTACTCTTTTAGAACATTGGTAGCCCATATACGGAATTGAGTAGCTTTTGCAGAGTTAACACGATAACCCACAGAAATAATTGCATCAAGGTTATAAAAATCTACCATTTCCTCTACACCTCCCCTGAAGCCCCTTTGAACGACTGTTTCCATTTTGGAAATAGTCGTTGACTCCAACAATTCTCCTTCAGCATAAATATTCTTCAAATGCTTGCTAATCGCTGGAACCTGCACTCCAAACAACTGAGCCATAGCTTTTTGAGTAAGCCACAACGTCTCATCCCTAACAACAGCCTCCACATTCACATCTCCCTGCGGTGTGCTGTACATCAAAAACTTCATCTCTTTGTTCATATCAAGTATAATTTATCCTTGTAAATATAGTTATTATCCATCAATGTCCCATTACTCCAACATCCCCACCAAATCCTTCTTCATCTGCTCATCAATCTCCCTATATCTGGAGAAGGCTTTGCTGCCTTCTTTGTGGCCGCTGAGAACTCCCACAAGGTTGGGATCTTTTACTTGTTTATAAAGGTTCCCAATGAAGCATCTGCGGGCCAGGTGGGATGAGGCAATTTCGTGCAGTGGTCGGATTTCTTCTTCACTGGTGGTGCGGTTGAGCACCACTCCCGGGCGGGTAAGGTCCGCAGCCAGGGAGCTTTTCTTTATGGATACATTGAGTTTATGTTGGGAGATTAAGGAATCACTCTTGTTTCCTATTACTGGCAGCAAGTGGAAGAATGCAAGAGATTGGAGTAGGCAACCTGCCCTGTAGGCACTTCTGGGGCCGGTCCGCTCGTCTAAACCTCAACTTGCAACTGGAGGTTAAGCAAGCACACCACCTCTACAGGACATATATGCAAGGTGAGGTCTCTTAACCTCTTGGCCACAAAGCCACCTACCGCACCTCCATTGCCATAATGTAGTCGGTCATGTAGAAGCCGTTGCCAATGTGGAAGTCGCCCCGGGAAGCTTTGTGCATACCCATATGTTCATAGAATTGCCAGGCGCGGACATTGTCCCTGTTCACATTCAGTTCCATAACGGCCGGCAGAGGGGAGTTCTGGCGGATGTAGTCTACAGCAAATTGGAACATCCTCTTCCCGACAGATTTTCCCTGGAGTCCGGGCCTCAGATAGATTTTCTGCAGGTGCCACAGCCTTTCCCCCTGCTGCTGCAAGGAAACATACCCAACAGGTACCCCGTCATAGTGGACAATGTGGTAAATGTGCCCCTCCTGGGAGATCTGCTTGTGCAGGTTTTCCTGTGAATACATCCAATCCATCATATAATCTATCTGTTCTCCCGACAACATTTCCTTGTATGTTGCACGGAAAATCTCCTGAGCAAGCTGCTCAATCAGGGGTGTCTCCTCCAACCCCGCTTTTGTAAAAGTAACCATTCGGGCAAAAATTTATCGGGAAGCAAATTTACAAAAACAATAAAAAAAGGGAACCCCAAGGCTCCCTTTTTGTCTCTGCAGATTCAGGATTATCCCTGCATCTCTTTCTCCACATCCTCCGGTGTGATAGGCAGTCTCTTGCTGCCCAGCATCCTGCATCCGGTCTCTGTTATTACAATGTCATCCTCCAGCCTTATGCCGCCGAATGTGCGGTAAGCATCAAGGGCGTCAAAGTTAATGAAGTCTTTGTTTGTTCCTTCTGCTTTCCACTGGTCTATGAGGGCAGGTATGAAGTAGCAGCCGGGCTCAACTGTAAGTACGTGCCCTGCGTGGAGCATCTTACCCATACGGAGGCTTGCAAGGCCGAACTGGGTTGAAGGGCGGTAGGTATCATCATAACCTACGTAAATCTGGCCCAGATCCTCCATATCGTGAACATCCAATCCCATATTGTGGCCAAGACCGTGAGGCATAAACAATGCGTGCGCTCCTGCAGCCACTGCCTCATCAACATCCCCTTTCATAAGGCCAAGTTCCTTAAGGCCTTTTGCCAGCACTTTACAAGATGCAAGGTGTACATCTTTGTAAGTTAGTCCCGGACGTGCCATTCCCTGTGCCAGATTGTTGGCCGCAGCCACAATGTTGTATATCTCTTTCTGCTGCTGTGTAAACTTGCCGCTGCTTGGAATTGTACGGGTAAAGTCAGAGCAGTAGTTCATATTGTTCTCTGCTCCTGCATCAATAACTATAAGACGCCCCTCTGTAAGGATCTGATGATGCGAGTGGTTGTGTAGGGTCTCTCCGTTCTGCGATAGGATTGTAGGGAATGAGGTCATTGCACCCTGTGAATGGGCTATCCCTTCCATCACTCCGGCCAGCTCCTGCTCCACCATACCCAGTTTTGCAAGTTTCATTGCTGTAAAATGCATTGCGTAGCCAATATCACAAGCCTTGTGTATCTCCTCAAGTTCACACTGCTCCTTCACTATCCTCAAATCAACAATTGCCTTAATAAGTTCCACAGAAGCCTGCTCCTTAAGGGAAGCCACAGGGAGGCCAAGCATTGTATGTAACAATATCTTGTTATGATTTCTGTATGGAGGAAGGAAATGGATCTTCCTCCCCTGCTCCTGAGCCCTCTTAAGACAATCTGCAAGGGCTGCAAACGGCTCTGTGTGGGTAATCCCTATCTGTGCGCCCTTCTCTGCAATTGTAGGCTGCGGACCCATCCAGATGATGTCATCCATATCCACATTATTGCCAAAGAGAATCTGGTCACCGCTCTGAGGGTCCAGAACCGCTGCCAGATCAGGCTCATTGAGGCCAAAGAAATAAAGGAAAGAACTGTCCTGCCTGAACTTATAAGTATTTGCAGGGTAGTTGCTTGATGCCTCACTATTTCCCAACAAAAGGATAAGGCCATTGTCTATCTTCTTCATCAGGCGCTCACGCCTGCTCATATAAATCTCTTTTGCAAACATAATGTATGATATTTTTGTGTTTAACCAAAGATAGCACTAATTCTGTAAAACTCAAAACAGCACCACAGCACACTATAAGGCCACCTCTTCTGAATAAACCCTGCCATATGCATCTGTAACCACAATCTTAATGCTTGAGGCTCCGGCAGAAGGGGTTGCAGAAAAATAGAAATATCCGTTTTCAATTGCCGATGCACCACCTTTCTTCCCCTCAAGGATATACCCCAACTGCAGTGCACTATAATAATCCGGATCCTTGGCACTGAACTGCTTCATTGCACCCTTATACTTGCCGTCCTCATACCACTCAACCTTCCAGCGGTTGTCCCAGTTCCACACTTTAACACACAAATCCTCCAAATGTCCCTCCATAGTGCCAAGAGGATACACCTTAAACTGATAATCCTCAGGTTTCCCTGTAGACTTCCAGAAATGAGTAATCCCTTTATGATTTGAATCAAACACCTGATAACCGCTTGGAGTACCGTCCCTGTTGTACTCAATATCCCACAACCACCAGGCACCGCCAATTGAAGCTATATTATACTCCCTCATATTCTTGTTAATCTCATAATTGTACTGCATATGGCTGTGCCCTGTAATAACTGTAACCTTATAATCCTTCATCGCCTCCTCAAGCTCATCAATCATAGCCATCTTGTACCCTTTCCACTGATAAAAATATACAGGGGCATGCATAGCCACAAAAATATGGGACCCTTTAGGGACAAACTTCAGATACCCCTTTATCCACTCCATCTGTCTGCTGTTCAACCCCTCCTTATATTTGTTCACACCGTTGTATATGATATTGTCCAGCACAATATAATAATCCTTACCCGCATTAAAGGCATAATCTGCAGGACCAAAATACTCACTGTACAAATCAGAACCGTGCTCATCCTCAGGCACACTCTTATTGTGGTCGTGATTGCCTATAACAGGCCATACCGGCATCTTTATCTGTTCCATCAACCCCTTCATATATGGGAGCAGATCCAGATTGTCATACAGGATATCCCCCAAAAACAGGCTGAACACAGGAATATTTTTCTCACGACAATATTCTCCCATATTCCTCAATTCCACAAAAGCCTCATTCCTCAGACGGGTAAAGGCATTGTCACCCCTTGGCTGCGGATCTGCAGCAGCCAGCATCCTGTAGGTTCCCCCCGGCACACCGAAACTGAACAATTCAAAATCAAAATCATCCCCCTTAAGGCTCCTGTAAAACTTTGGGGTACTCTTGTCACAGGCAGGCATATATCCCGACGGAGTTACAATAAATACAAAATCAGCCTCATCACTTGCATTGAGGGTATAATTGCCCTGGGCATCAGTAACTGTAAAATTGAATCCGTCAGAAACCACAACCTGTGGAACTCCCTTCTTGGAATGTACAACCTTACCTTTAATTTCCCTGGCATACCCCACTACAGATATGGCAGTAACTATCAGAAACAAGAAAAATCTTTTCATAATATGTTTTAATTACTCTGGTATGATTACGCAAAGGTAATTATTTTACGTACAAATCTGCGGGAAGGAATCATCAGTTCAATTGATGCAGGTCCAATGTAAATAATACTAAAAAAGAGGGCAACCCATTTGGGTCACCCTCTCGTGCATTTGTAGATCAATCTGGTTATTATAGACCCTCCCAACCTGGGTTCTGGATCATAACGCCATCATAACCATTGTCTTTATAATCTGCAAGAACATCTGTACAGATAGGCTCAAGATACTGTTTCTCGCCACCGATAGGGCCTCTGTCACCAATATTTCTTGGAAGTACGAAACCTCTCATCTGGGCAGCGTTATCTGAAACAATCTCATTATTCTCATTTACTGTACACTCGTAAGCCAAGATAGTACCATCAGCAAGCTCCACTTTCAAAAGACCAGCATCTTTTGCAGTAAGTTTCACTGGATAGAACTGCTCTTTTGCCTCCTCAAGGTTCATCCAAGCACCCTTAAGGATATCTGGGTTGGTTGCACCCTGCATAAGCTCAAGTTTACCCCAACGGCGGATATCGCGGGTTCTTACGTGCTCAAAGAAGAACTCCATTCTACGCTCTCTGCGGATCTCCCAAATAAGCGGGCTGTTTACAACACCTGCGTGAGTTGCAACCTCAGCAGCTGAAGTACGTGCAGGATCGTCTGGAATAGCAGCAATCATAAGAGGAGCAGTCTTCTGTACACCTTTCTCAATTGCCTCTGGAGCAAGCGGACGGTTACGGATAGCATTGATTGATTTGTCAAGGTCATCCTGTGTTACAGCAGCACCACCAAATTTGTCAGCAAGCTCAGCTTTAGCCTCAATCCAGTTAAGAACAGTCTCTGCATAACGTACGCAAGGAGCACCGTTAGTGTTGGTGTTTGATTTGAAATGAGGATGTGATGAGTTTGTTGCAACATCCCAAAGAAGCGGACCTTCACGGAAACAGAACTTGGTAGCATAAATTCCGGTAGCATAGTTGTGGTAAGTGGTCTCACCCCAGAAAGTTGCCTCAAAACGTGAGTCACGGCTTGCAATCATATCCTTCATATTGAATGAATCAGCATTCTCTACAGTTGATGAAGTGTAAGGCTGACCATCTGCACACAACCATGCTTTAAGGGTTGAAAGGTTACCGAAGTTACCTGGGCCCTCATACAAGTTGCTGTATGAAGCAGTACAGTGTCTTACAGAAAGAGCTGAACTATAAGTTCTATAAAGAAGGATCTCGTTACCTGGTTTGCTCTCAGATGCAAACAAAGAGTTGAAATCAGTATCAAATTTATATTTGCCTGAGTTCATTACAACCTCTGCATAATCCCTTGCTTTCTCAAGGAAAGTCTTTGCAAGACCATCAATATTTGTATTGGTCTGCATAGCCTGGTCGTTCTTGTGGTAGATATACCAGGTACCCTCAAACAACATACAACGCGAAGCGATAGTAGCTGCTACATATTTGTTAAGGTAATCTACACCATCATCAGCTTTTATGTTTGCTACTGCAAAATCAAAGTCCTCCATACATTTCTGCATTACATAAGAACGAGGATCACGAGCCTTGAACTGATTGTCCTTATCGTTATCTTTTACAACTGCATCATAGTAAGGAACGTCTCCAAAAGACTGTACAAGTTTGCTGTACTCCCAAGCTCTGAAGAAACGTGCAACACCCATCCAGTGATTGTAAACAGCAACAGGATAAATATCCTTTCTTGCCTCAATCCTTTCAATAAGTGTATTCCATTTTCTTACCCAAGCAAAGTTCCATGGAGCACCACCTCTGCGTGCCAACCAGTAGATACCTTCTGCTCTGTACCAGTTGTCTTTTGGTGTAACGGTAAGGATATCAGACTGAACACCAGATGTAGTAACATCATCACTTATCTCTTTATCACCGAAAACACTGGTTGCTTTTGTGCCTGACCAGCCACTATTGTAACCAGTGAAGTAGTAGTTATAACCACCATTGACAAACAAACGGATGTTGTCAGGGTTATTCCAGTAGTTCTCATCGGTAAGTGCAGTCTTGGTTGGTCTGTCCAAGAAACCGTCACAACCAGTGATGGCAACAACTACTGTAAGAATTGTTAGTAAATTAAATATTTTTCTCATAATAGGTTCTGTTATTAGAATGTAAGCTGTACACCAAATGAAGTTGTCCTAAATGCTGGAGCACCAACGCCGGCCCTTGAAGAGTTGTAGCTGCTGGTCAGTGCAGATGAACCTGCAATAACCTCAGGATCTACAGGCATACCGTCCAAGTGGTCGAATGTCAAGAAGTTCTCCAATGAAACATAGAAGCGAAGTTTGTTTACCTGAGCCTTTTTGGTAAGTTTTGCAGGAAGAGTATATCCCAAAGTTACATTCTTAAGTCTCAAATAAGCCATGTTCAACAAATATCTGTCATTTGTCAACAAGTTGAAACCAGAAGTACTGTTACCCATATTATAAGCTCTTGGATAGAATGCATCATAATTTGCATCAACAACTTTGCCGTCTACGATAGTCTCATACCAGAAGTCATCAGCAAATGCATTTGCCATTGCACCATCTGAAGAGTTGAAACCAGGAAGAGTTACAGAAGATGAACCCCACATATCTCTCTTGCCTACACCCTGGAAGAAAATACCCAAATCAAAACCTTTGTACTCCATATCTACACGGAAGCTGTACTCGTATCTAGGTGTAGTGTTACCAATGATAGTCTGGTCACCTGTATCACCAACAAGACCTGCACCTGGAGTAATTACGCCGTCACCGTCAAGATCTTTATATTTAACGTCACCAGGACCGAACATAACAGTGTTGCTTGCATTGAATCTGCCCTGTAGAGTTGCATTAGGATCTGAGTATTTGTAGTGTCTGTACTGGTAATCAGAAGGGTTGCTTGGATCATTTGCCTCAATTATGATAAGGTTACCGTTTGCATCCCTCTCAAAGTCTGAATTCTGATATAGTCTGTCAACCTTGTAACCCCAGATCTCACCATAAGTCTTGCCAACATACCAAGAACTGATAGACTGGGTTGTACCATACTCTGTAATCTTGGTAACTGCATCAGCCAAAGTAGCGGTTGCTGAAATGCTGAAGCCGTTCTGGAACATGTGGCCGTAATTGACAGCTACCTCCCAACCTCTAGTCCTCAAAGAACCGGTGTTAACCTCTGGAGCTGTAGTACCGAATGAGAAACCAACACCTGCACCTGGAACAATCATATCTTTGGTATCTCTCTGGAACCAGTCGAATGTCAAGTTAAGGTTATTGAACAAAGTGATGTCTGTACCAACGTTAAGTGTAACGATGTTCTGCCAAGTAAGGTCTGCAGAAACCGCAGCAGGAGTACCATAATAAGTATCTTTCATACCATTGTGGATCCAGCTTGAAGTTGTAGCACTCATTGTAGGGATATACAAGCTTGAACCTACTGACTGGTCACCGATAGAACCCCAAGAAGCCCTCAGTTTCCAAGATGTAAGAGCATCTTTGACACCCTCCATCCAAGGCTCCTCAGTTACACGCCAACCTGCTGAGAATGATGGGAACCATTTCCACTGCATATGGCCAGGGAATTTTGATGAACCATCGTAACGGATATTTGCCTCCAAGAGATATTTCTCTTTAAAGTTATAGTTGAGACGTCCGAAGAAACCAAGTTGTGAGTTCCAAGCGAAGTCTCCGCCTGAAGTCTGGGTACCGGTAGCAAGATTGAACTGAGGGTTAGTGTAGTCCATCAACTCCATCTTCTGGCTCCAATGAGAAACAGACTCATAAGAAACGCTCTGCATACCGGCCATGAAATTGAACTTGTGGTTATCATTCAAATTCCAGTCATAAGTGGTTGTCAAGTTTACAGTATGGCGCTCTGCCGCAGAAGAAGACTGTCTGATATGGTCAATACCTGAACCCTTTGAAGTGTAATAATCAGGAACAAATGCCCTCTCCTCAAATGTTGCAGGAAGACCGTTGTACTGAGCCCAGTAGTTGGTTGTCATTCTGGCATTGCCGTTCTCATCTGTAAGGATGGCAGGTGTAGACCATGTATCACCAGCATAGAATCTTGTACCAGGACGTACACTTGAGCCATTGGTTGCTGCAAATGTGTAGTCGAAGTTGATGTTCCAGTTTTTCATAGGTGTAACAGTTGCACCTGCTGTTGCACTGGTATAATATGTTGCATTGTTTGCAGTATTTGAAGCATATGACTCAAATGTAGGGCCTCTCAATTCATAACCGTTGTTATCTGCAAGGATAGTAGGAATTGTAGGTCCCCAACGGTAAAGGTAGTACCACATATCCGCATTACCTACAGCTGTGTTGTATGCCCATCTCTTGTTTGTCTTTGAGTACATCAAACCGGCATTCACTTTCAACCAGTCGTTGATTTTTGTGCTTACCCTTACGTTTGCATTGTAACGGCTGTAGTCATCGTGTTTTGCAGGTTTCATCATACCGCTCTGGTCCAAATATGCCAAACTGATATTATAGTCTGTATTACCTTTGTTACCTGCAATTGATACGTTATGGCTATGTGTAGGAGCATTTTTCCTTACCATATAGTCTGTAGGGTCATATGTACGAACACCATATACCAATGATCCGTCATAGTAGTAGTCACGGCCATACATCATTGGCTCCTGTGGATCCATATTGCCGAACTGCTGCTCCCAAGCTTTTGCAGCCTCATAACTTGCACGTGACACATACCAAGGATAACCGGCTCTTACACCACCTGTCCTCTCAAATGCCTGCACGGTATAATGCATACCGTTAACACGTGCATAATCAAGATCCTCTGCAAGGTTCTGAAGTGCGAAGTTGCCTGAATAAGTTACAGAAACCCTCTCTTTCTCTTTTGAGCCTTTCTTGCTCTGGATAAGGATAACACCGAATGCAGCTTTTGCACCGTAGATAGATGATGAAGCAGCATCTTTCAATACAGAGATAGACTCAATGTCATCTGGGTTGATCAAAGAGATTGAAGGAATCTCAACGTTGTCCAAAAGGATAAGTGGCTGAGCTGAACCCTGCATTGAAGCATACTGGCCACGGATTCTCATAACCGGATCAGCACCTACATCAGATGAACCTATACGGACGTTCAAACCAGGAGTAGCACCCTGAAGACCACGTCCAACATCTGCGATAGGACGGCTTGCCAATTGTTTAGATGTGTTTACAGATGCAACGGCACCGGTAAGGTTCTCTTTCTTCTGAGTACCGAAACCTACAACCACAACATCATCCAACATCTCTGAATCTTCCTCCATAACTGCGTTGATCACAGCTTTTCCGTTAACTGGAACAACCACATCTTTCATACCCACCAAAGTGAATTCAAGAGTACCGTTCGAAGGCACGCTGATCTGGTATTTACCGTCAACGTCGGTAGAGGTACCGTTAGAAGTACCCTGTACCAATACGTACGCACCAATGATTGGCTCTCCATTCACATCTGTAACAGTACCTGTAACAGATATGTTCTGTGCCCAAGCGCTTACTGAAAACGCTACAGCCACAAGTGTCATCATTGCAAAACGCAATGCACGACCAAGGTTTTTGTGAATGAACATAAAATAAATTTTAGGTTAATAATTAATTGTTATAAAGTTTAGTTTTAGTTTTTCCTCCAACTGTACAACTTAATTGAACAATTAATTTGAACATCCATCCACAAGGTTTTATAGGGCATAAAAAAAGCAGGCAACCAGAAAGTTGCCTGCAAAAAATATATAATTATTTTTTATATCTCTATCCGAGAATTACTGCTGGTCTGAATCCCACCATACGTGGATAGTCCATGCATCGTCTGCAGTGTTCCACTGGTCTCTTGACATATCTGCACCTGGAACCTCGTTACCGATGGCGTGAAGGTTTGCAGAGTTGTAGTTAGTCTCGTGTGAGCACTGTTTCCATCTGCGGAAATGTTTGCCTGCAGGAATACCTTTCAATGCAGAAGCATTGATATCATGCAATGCAGGGATACCCCAATGGAAGAACAAATCCTCGTTGAAGTCGTAACGGCGCATATCGTTCCAGATCTCAACTGAGAAGTGGAGAGCAATACGTTTCTGGGTAAGGATGTGACCAAGTGTAAGGTCAGCAGCAGTACCGATACCGTTAGCAAGGAAGTTGTCCATCTCGTCCTGTGGCATAACCTGGAATGAAGGACATTTTGCAAGGTTCTCATCCTCTGAGCACCATACTGCAAGTTTCTCGTTCATCAGCTCCATAGAAGCTTTGATACCCTCTTTGTAAGCATCATAAGCGCCTGAAGTATTGCCCTGGTTGTAAAGAACCTCAGCTTTGATGAAACAAGCCTCAGCATATGTACCTACGTAAGTAGGAGAAGAAGCTCTTGTATAGAATGAACCTGACTCTCTTGAATTGTCATCACCGGCTGCTCTTCTTACGAACATATCAACACCTTTGTGATAACCTTTTGAGTAGCTTGTACACTCTACATAAACTGTATCACCTTTACACTCCTCAACATCGGTATCAATCCACCAGCCGCCTTTCTCAGCGCTGAATGAAGATCTGTATGTACCGTTTGTCAAAGTAGGAGAGTTCTGTGAAGTCATATCAATACCGATAGACCTTCTCCAGCCAGCCTCAAGTTTGTAGTCACCCTCTTTTGCGTTTGGAGAGTAAGCCCAAGGAATGATAGCATCAGCACGTGGGTCCTCTACGCCATAACCGCCAAAGTTGGTCAAGTTCTGGTATAGCATATCAGTTACTGCGTAACCTGCATTCATACCGCAAACTGAGAACAATGGGCTGTAAGTTACAGGCTCTGACCAACCCAAAACGTCAGTAGTTGTGTTGGTTCCCTCATCCTGATGGTTGATGATTGTACCGTCAGCATTGCTCTGAGGACCTTTTGCAAGCGCGTCCAAAATAGCCTGTGCATCATATTTGCCTTCAAGGTATGAACCAGCACCTTTCTTGTTCAATTTATTGATCCAACGAGCTTTAAGAAGGTTGCCAAGTTTGATCCATTTGCTTACATCACCTTTGTTCCACCAGTCACCCTCTGCCAAAGATGGAAGGCTTGGATCCTGTGATTTTGCAAGAAGCTCAAGACCTTCGTTCAAAGCTGCGAAACAGCCAAGGTAAATGGTCTTTCCATTGTCATATGCAGGAGTTGCATCCTCTCCCAAAGCCTCAGTAAATGGCATCTCACCGTGAAGGTCTGTCATAAGCATAAAGCCGTATGCATAGATGATTCTTGCAACACCGGCATAATGCCAAGCCTCAGCGGCAATAGCTTTGTCGTACATATCTTTGATATTACAAGCAGCACCTACAAACCACCACTGGTATGCTGTAGTAACGGCACCAGTCTGTGGGTTCCAGTATGACATATGATAATAAGTACTTCCGTTTGATGAGAAACGGGTCCAGTCACCCATTGACATAGATGTACGCCAGTTTGCAAACTGGGTAGCACTATTAGTGTAGAATTGGATATGTGGCAGACGTGCCTCATATGTAGCGGTCATATCTGATGGATTCTCAGGATCAACATTGACATCCAACCATTTGTCGCAAGATGTCAACGATAGCCCCATCAAGCAAATACCGCACAATATAATTGATTTGATAAATTTCATAATTCTTGAATTTTATTGTTTAGTTTAGAATGTCAAGTTAAGACCGAATGTCATACCTGAAGTTGCAGGAACACCGCAGTAGTCGAAACCAACTGAAGATGAACCACCAACACCGGCACCTGCAGCAGCAGCCTCAGGGTCGCCCTCGTAGTTGGTGAACAACAACAAGTTGTTAGCAGCAACTGAAATGTTAGCAGCCTTGATTACACCAATCTTCTTAAGGAATGTCTTAGGAACATTGTATGAAAGTGACAATGAACGCAATCTCAACAAGTTAACGTCTGTGATGTAGTTCATGGTCTCCTGAGTGTAATAGCTGTTGTAGTAGTTCTTGATGATATTGTAACCGCTGGTTACTTTACCAGAGAACATATAAGTCTGGTCTGCAGACCAGCTGTTGCTTACGTGGTTTCCGTCAGCATCAACACCGCTGATAGTCAAAGTCTGGTTACGTACATCGCCAGAGAATTTACTTGTACCTGCTGCATCCATAGCATACTGTGTACCGTTGATTACGTCACCACCAAGGCGGAACTCCCACAACATGTTGAATGAGAATCCTTTCCAAGAAAGTGTATTGTTGAAACCACCGGTAAGTTTAGACTCGCGGTTACCGATCTCTTTAAGAGTTGTATCGTAAGTAGGCATACCGTTTCCGTCAAGGATAACGTTACCGTTCTCGTCTCTGTTCCAGCTCTTACCTGCAATTGCCATAAAGTTACCGCCATTGAATGATGCAGCCTGAGCACCTGCGTACTGTACATCTGTCAAGTACATAACGTCAAGACCCTCTGGAAGACCGTCAATTGTACCGCGGTTACCTGCCAAGTTCAAGCCCATATCCCAAGTGAACTCTTTAGTCTCTACTGGAGTACCTGAAATCTGCAGCTCCATACCTTTATTATATACATTACCTGCATTGATAGAGCAGAAGATGTAACCTGTAGACTGAGGACCACGTGGGCTCAAAATCTGGTTGTATGAGTCATTGGTATAGTAAGCATAGTCAAAACGCAATCTGTTGTTGAACATTGCCAACTCAATACCCAACTCAGTTGATCTGGTCTTCTCTGGTTTCAAGTAAGGGTTACCACGCTCCCAGTTGTTACCAACACCAACCAAGCCCTCAAGATATGTACCTACTGGCCATAGTGCAGTACTTGTCTCGTATACGCCTGTATCTTTACCTACCTCAGCCCAAGATGCACGGAGCTTACCGAAGGTAATAACACTGTTGTTGTCAAGGATACCGGCCTTCATAAGAGGCTCAGTGAATACGAATGAACCTGATACTGATGGATAGAAGTATGAACGGTTCTCTTTAGGAAGAGTTGAAGTCCAGTCGTTACGTCCTGTAACTGTCAAGAATACTGTGTTGTTCCAAGATGCCCTTACCTCACCGAATACACCTGCAAGGCGTTTCTGGCTTGCTGAGTGAGCAAACTGCTTGTTACCTGCATCAGTGTTTGAATAAGAGAAGAATCCAGGTACTGAGAAGTTGTATGCCATCATTGAAGTTCTGTCTGTAGAAGTATCCTCAATTGAAGCACCCAACATCAAGTTCACGTCAAATTTACCGAACTGTTTGTTCATGTTTGACATGAAGTTGTGTGAAATGTAACGGAATCTCATGGTGTTGTCAGACATCATACCTTTCTGCCACAACTGTTTGATTGCACCGCCTGGAGCAATTCTGTTAGAGTTGGTCTGAGTATATGTATCCAAACCGAGGCTGTAAGAGATGAACCACCATTTTGCAATGTCAGCCCTTGCTTTTACTGAACCTGTCCAACGCTGAGTGTCATCGAACAAGTTGTTCTTGTTGATGATCCAGTAAGGGTTGTCTTTCTCATCCCATGGATCAAGTCTGTCACCGAACATCTGATAGCGTGTACCGTCCTCGTTGAGGTAATGTTTCATGTCATCAAATGGAGACCAAGTGTAAACAGCGTTCAAGGCACCTGTACCAGATGAACCGTAAAGACCTGCAGCGGTAAGGGTTCTGTCTGTATGAGCCTCTGAGTAAGAAACGTTGGCATTGAAAGTGAAGATACCAACTTTCTGCTCACCGTTGAAACGTACAGTGTATTTGGTATAACCTGTCTGAGGAACTACACCGCCCTGGTCATAGTATGAACCTGACAAATAGTATTTGCTGTTCTCTGTACCACCGGCAATGCTTACGCTCTCATCGAATACATAACCGCTCTGGAAGAAGTTTCCGATGTT
Source organism: Bacteroidales bacterium (assembly GCA_017625535.1). GTDB lineage: Bacteria > Bacteroidota > Bacteroidia > Bacteroidales > UBA932 > Egerieousia. The sequence continues at coordinate 58,527 of JAGAKR010000004.1, forward strand.
GTCGTAAGTCTTTCCGTTTGATTTCTCACCCCAAGAGGTATAAGCGAAATCATTGAACAAAGTGCCGATATAATTGCCGTCAGCATCGTACTGCTCCTCCATATAACCTCTCTTGTACTGGTTCTGAACCTCTGGAAGACTTGTAACCCATGAAGTGGAGAATCTTGAACTTACGTTAACCTCAACTGAACCTGATTTACCGCTCTTGGTAGTAACAAGGATAACACCGTTTGCAGCGCGTGAACCGTAAAGTGCAGCAGCGGCAGGGCCTTTAAGAACTGACATGTTCTCAATATCCTCAGGATTCAAGTCCATAAGACGGTTAGAAGAAGTTGTTGCAGATTTCATTGAACCGTCAAATGCAGAGTTACCTACAACTGAAGAAGAGTTATCATAAACGATACCGTCCACAACGATAAGAGGCTGGTTGTCTTTACCCTCAGCAGCAGAAGTACCACCACGGAGAATGATCTGTGCACCAGAACCCGCAGCACCACCCGCCTGAGTGATGTTTACACCGGCAATCTTACCAGAAAGTGAAGAGATAGGGTTGGCAGTCTTGTTCTTCATAAGCTCATCAGCTTTGATGTCAGAAACCGCATAACCCAAAGATTTACGCTCTTTCTTGATACCCAAAGCGGTAACAACTACGTCCTCCAACATAACTGCGTCTTCTTCCATAGTTACATTGATAACTGAACGGTTGTTTACAGGAGTTACTACATCCTGCATACCCATAAGTTGGAATACCAAAGTTCCATTTGCTGGGACATCAATAACGTACTTACCGTCAACGTCGGTAGAGGTACCGGTTGTGGTACCCTGTAGCAATACATATGCGCCGATAAGTGGCTCTCCGTTAACATCGGATACTGTACCGCTAACTTTTACATTCTGTGCCCAAATTGCTCCTGTGGTAAGAATCAAAGAAGCAAGTGTCATCACTACAAGACGTAGCGAGCGACTTAGATTTTTTTGAGTGAACATAAAAAAAATTTTAGGTTAGTAATAATGTTTTTAGGTTTGTTTTAGTCTTGTCTATTATTTTAAATTATATGAATAACCGTTCATTTGTTAAACATGCCACAAATGTGACGGGTATTTCCGAGCAAAGGTAAAAAAATATCATAATCCCAACTCCTTTACTGCGATTTTTTTGCATAAATCCTTAAAAAAATATTCAAATCTGCAATTTCTGTCAATAAATAGGAACCTTTTATCAGACAAACTTGACGGATTTTTGGCAAATGGGGTGCATTTTGCTAAAAAAATGGATTTGAGGTACGGAAATCCCAATATAATTTATACCTTTGTCTGATAATATGGACATTTTATATGTTCGTATAAAGCTCCCAGAAACTAAAACTAAACTTTATAACAATTAATTATTAACCTAAAATTTATTTTATGTTCATTCACAAAAATCTTGGTCGTGCATTGCGTTTTGCAATGATGACACTTGTGGCTGTGGCGTTTTCAGTAAGCGCTTGGGCACAGAACATATCTGTTTCAGGTACTGTTACAGATGTGAATGGAGAGCCAATCATTGGTGCGTATGTATTGGTTAAAGGTACTTCTAACGGTACCTCTACCGACGTTGACGGTAAATACCAGATCAGCGTGGCATCAAACGGCACTCTAGTATTCACCTTGGTGGGTATGAAAGATTCAGAAGTTCCAGTAAATGGAAAAGCTGTAATCAACGTAACAATGCAGGAGGATTCTGAGATGTTGGATGACGTTGTGGTTATCGGTTTCGGTACTCAGAAGAAAGAGAACCTTACCGGTGCTGTAGCATCAGTCAACGTTTCAAAGGCTTTGGAGAGCCGTCCTATCGCTGACGTTGGACGTGGTCTTCAGGGTATGACTCCTGGTTTGAACGTTCGCGTAGGTTCAGGTGAGGTTGGTTCTGAGGCTTTGATCCGTATCCGTGGTCAGGTTGGTTCCGCTTCAGGTAGTTCTGAGCCACTTATCCTTTTGGACAACGTTGAGATCCCTTCAATCTCTATGGTTAACCCAGATGACATTGAGTCTATCTCTGTATTGAAAGATGCCGCTTCATCAGCTATCTATGGTGCAAAGGCTGCATTCGGTGTTATCCTTATCACTTCAAAGAAAGGTGCCAAAACTGAGTCTGTTTCTGTAAGCTATTCAGGCAACTTCGCATTCCAGAACATGGCAAAGAACTATGAAATGGGTGATGTTGAGGCTTTGCACTATACAGTAGAGGCAGCTGAGCGTACCGGTACATTTACTCCTACAGGTGCATTCTGGTTGATTGACCGCGCAGGTTATGAAGCAGCAAAAGCTTGGAAAGAAAGATATGCTGACTTGGACCCAATGTCTCCTATGACTTACGGACGTGACTGGTATCTTGACGGCAACAACCGCAAGATTGGTGTACGTACATATGATCCATACGAGTATTTGATCAGGAGCAATGCCCCTACAATGACACACAACTTGTCAGTGGCCGGCAAATCAGGCAACACCAACTACAACATCAGCATGGGTTACCTTGACCAGAGCGGTATGATGAAGACCACTGATTATGATAAATACAGCCGTTACAATGCAAACGTACGTTTGAGCACAAAAGTTAATGACTGGGTTACTGTACGTGCAGGTTTGATGTTCTCAAAGACTGAGAAAAACTGGGCATACTCAAGTACTTCTACAACTGCTGACGTATGGTACTACCTGTTCCGTTGGGGACCTACTTATCCACTTGTACCAGTTGACGAGTACGGCAACAACTTGAACAATGCAACTTACGAGACTTCTATTGCAAACAAAGCTTCTACAACAAACAAATATACCAGTGTAAATGCAGGTGTAACTGTTACTCCTCTAAAAGACTGGAATATTGACTTTGACTACACATTTGCAAACAACGAGGGTGTAACTTTCTACCCTGGTTCAAGCTTCTATGGCGGTCACCTTTGGTACAGTGCTTCAACTTATCCAGACGGTCATATGGTAAACAATGAGTGGGCTGAGTACAACTTGTTGGGATCACAGCTACAGGCAAAATATTTTGCTCCTTATGAGTATGTGAACACTTCTTCGGCTTCTTCATTCAACAGAGTTTACAGAACTGCAGGTACATCTGAGCGTCAGACATTCAACGCAAAGACAACTTACGACCTTAAGATAAATGAGAACCATTCATTCAACTTTATGTTGGGTCTACAGGCTGTTGACTATGAGTATGTAAGCCATTGGGCAAACAAAAAGGATCTTCTTACTCCTAACAATCCGCAGTTTGACCTTGCAACAGGTGACCAGACTTCTGGCGGTAGCCACTCTTGGAACTCACAGCTTGGTTTCTTCGGCCGTATCAACTACAACTACAAAGAGAAATATCTTGTAGAGGCTAACCTCCGTTATGACGGTACTTCAAAATTCCCTGGCGACCTTAAATGGAGATGGTTCCCATCATTCTCTGCTGCTTGGCGTGTAACTGAGGAGCCTTGGATGGAAAGCGCAAAAGATGTACTTTCTTCTTTGAAGATCAGAGGTTCATGGGGTTCTATCGGTGACCAGTCAGTTTCAGGTTCATTGTATATCCCTACTATGAGCCAGGGCACAACTTCTTGGGTTCACAACGGTAAAGTAAATGACCCTTATTTTGCTACACCTTCAGCAGTTGCTTCAACTATCACTTGGCAGGACATCACCACTCTTGGTTTCGGTTTGGATGCCAAATTGTTCAACAAGATTGGTGTTACTTTCGACTGGTACCAGAGAAAGACTGAGAACATGATTGTTCCTATGGAGGGTGTTGGCTACGGTTTCGGTACTTCAGCTCCTCAGGGCAACTTCGGTAACCTTACAACTTCAGGTTGGGAGTTGGCTTTGGATTATGGCCACGTATTTGAGAGCGGTTTCAGCATCAATGTTACTGCAGGTATTGCTGATGCCAAGACTACAATTGACGAGTACGGTACAGGCAGAAGCGTAGGCAGCTGGTACAACGGCAAGACTTACGGTGAGATCTGGGGTTTTGAGGTTGACAGATTGTTTACCAAAGATGACTTCGTATACGATGCAGACGGTAACCTTGTTACTGTAAAATCTAAAGACGGTTACAACGTTTACCAGTTCTCTGACCCTAATATGCCTACCCAGGGTAAATACAACAGCGGTTCATTGATTTTCGGCCCTGGTGACGTAAAATACAAAGACCTTAACGGTGACGGCGTTATCAACAATGGTGATCCTAAGAACAAAGAGTATGGTATCGGTACTGTAGAGAACCATGGTGACCTTACAGTTATCGGTAACACAACTCCTCGTTACGAGTACAACTTCCGCGTTGATTTGGCATACAAAGGATTTGACTTCTCTGCATTCTTCCAGGGCGTAGGCCAGAGGGATATGTGGGGTTCATCTTCAATGACAATTCCTGGTTTCAGCTCAGGTGACGGTTCTATGGCTGCTGCCATTGCAGACGACTTCTGGTATGAGACTATCGTAGACGGCAAAGTTGTTGACGCAAATTATGATGCATTCTATCCACGTGCTGCAAACTTGGGAGCAAGCTCAACCGGTTTCAACATGCAGACAAGTGACAGATACCTATTGGATATGTCATACTTGAGACTTAAGAACGTGACTTTGGGTTACTCAATCCCTGAGAAGATCCTTAACAAGGCTCACATCAGCAAACTTCGCGTATATGTTTCATTGGAGAACTTCTTGACATTTGACAATCTGAGAGGTCTTCCAATTGACGTTGAGGAGGTTTCAGGTTACTCTTCTTTCAACTCAAGCAACTATAACAGCGGTAGAGCCGGTGTAGGTACTCCTACCTTCAAGACTGCTTCATTCGGTGTTCAGCTAACATTCTAATTCAGGTAAATGAAAATGAAAAAATTAACATACATATTATTCTCAATCGCACTTCTTGCCTTGGCAAGTTGTAACGGTTACCTTGATCGTACATCTAAAACACAGATGAACGATGAGAACTTCTGGACCTCTGAGAGTAATCTACGTTATTTTGTAAACTTGGCATATCCAACTTACTTCGTAGGTTACAACTCAGGTTGGGGTACAGCTTACATCCCTGGTGTTCGTGGTGAGATCAGTGATGATGCTACTAAGACTGGTATGCAGTCAAATCTTCTTACTGCTGTACCTGGTGACAACTGGTACAGGGCTGAGGGTACTTACTGGTTGCAGAGAACCGGTGCAGGTCCTTGGAACTTCGGATGGATCCGTAAATGGAACCTTATGATTAACAGACTTGATATGATGAAAGAGAACGGCGTACTTACTGACGAGGCTTACGGCCACTGGATGGGTGTTGCACGTTTCTTGAGAGCATATGAGTACTACCGTATTGTAATGTCATTCGGTGACGTTCCTTATTATGACTTTGTTGTTCCAGCTGAGGATTTTGACAACCAGTACAAATCAAGAGACCCTCGTACTATGGTTATGACCAAAGCTATGGAGGATCTTGACTATGCAGTTGCAAATGTAAGGGCTAACGATGGTGCAAACTACATCAACAAATATGTTGTTGCAGCATTCGCTTCAAGATTCATGTTGTTTGAGGGTACCTGGTATAACTACCACCCAGGTTCAGGTTCTGCAGAGCTTGCAAAACAGTTCCTTCAGAAAGCTGTATCATTTGCTGAAGTAGTAATGAACTCCGGCAACTATGCATTTGACACAGATTTCCGTTCATTGTTCGGCTCTTTCACACAGAAAGGCACTGAGACCATTCTTTACAGGTCATACCTTGAGGGTAAAGCAACTCACTGTATTGCTTCTTACTCTAACTTGGATGAGAACCAGAGCCACGGTGCAAACCTTACAACTCTTAAAGCTTGGATCTGTAATGACGGCAAGCCCTACACTTCATCTACAGTTGACAACGTGGAGAGCTGGAGAATCCAGGATATGGCTGTAACCCGTGACCCTCGTTTTGAGGCTACCTTCTGGTCAGAGCCAACTCCAGGTACTACAGGTATCTACTGTACCAAATTCATCGACCGCGAGGGTGTAACTTACGGTTTGGATTACAGGGATGGTGAGGCAAGACCAGCAAAATACGGTTCTTCAACCAACACCAACGGTGCTCCTATCATCCGTTTGGCTGAGGTAGTTCTTAACTGGATTGAGGCTAAAGAGGAGTTGTTCATCCACCACGGCGGTGCTGAGGTAACTCAGGATGACATCAACAAATCAATCAACGCTATCCGTCTTCGTCCACTTGATGCAGAAGCTGAGGCTAAAGGTGTAAAACAGACTGCACCACTTGTATTGGCTGACCTTGTAGACGATCCTGCACGTACTTCTTCAATTGAGGCTGCAACCTTTGCAGGTGTAACTGCCACTCCACTTCTTTGGGAGATCAGAAGAGAGCGCCGTATGGAGTTTTTCCTTGAGCAGACACGTATCCTTGACCTTCGCCGTTGGGGTAAACTTGAGTTGATGGATTGTGACCTTAACCCAGAGATTATGGTTGGCGCTTGGGTAGACCACAACAATACTCTGAATCTTCAGAAGAAATTCGACCACCTTACTGCTGCACAGTTCGGCAAACTTAAAGTTCAGAAACTTGACGGTACAGTTGTAACATTTGACGGTGAGGCTGACGAAGATGGTAACATCCTTTCTTCAAATGCTGCTGATATGGTAGGATTCAGAATCCCTACTTCAGTATCTGCAAGATACTCAATAGAGGAGAGACATTACCTTGAGCCAATCTGTACAGACGTTATTTCCCAGTACACTACAAGAGGTTACTCAATTGAGCAGAACCCAGGCTGGGAATAAAAAAAGAGGTTATAAACCAATTCTAATATAACCCCCAAAAACTGAGGAGGCCCGCAAGGACCTCCTCTTTTTATTACAGTTCTACCATCCCGGATTCTGCGGGAAATCAACCCCCTTCAACTGGTACAGGGTAAGCTGCCCGGTTGGGATTGCATCAAGGTAGTCCCTTGGGATCTGCACCGGTCTGCCAGTTCCAACCCCATATGGGAGGATATACCCCTCTGCATCAACAGAAAGACCGTCTGCTAAGGATACAGGCAGAACTGAGGACGGTGCAATTCTGGCCCCTTGGAAAATTGCAGGTTTCACAGAAGGATCGAGGTAGGAGAGTTTCCCCCATCTGCGGATATCCCACTCCCTGAATCCGTCCATAATGAGTTCGCTCCTCCTCTCCCTGCGGATTTCCCACAACAACGGGGATACATCGGAATCACGAACAGGGTCATCGGGAAGAGAAGCCAACAGCATTGGGGCAACTCCTGCCCTGGCGCGGAGCATATTAATTGTGGCATCCACAATGTTCTGGTCCAAAGTTCCAAGTTCTGCCGCAGCCTCTGCATAGTTGAGCATCACCTCTGCCAGCCAGAAGATTGGGGCATCGGTCGGGTTGTTTGGGGCCAGTATCTCCGAAGCCCCCAAGGAAGGGTTGTTGAACTTGGTTATAATGTATCCTGTGCTGGAGGTGAACCCTTTCTCGTTAGGGTTGCCTATGTATGCCAGTTCATCCTCCACAGACTGCACAAGTCTCAAATCCCTGTTTGCCAGGGTTTGGGAGATGTCCGCACTGCCCTCATACATACCGGACAGTGAGATAGGGAGTCCGTCGGTGCACAGGAATGAATCCACTGCATCTTTTGTAAGTCCGCTCATCATTGTACTGCTGTTGGTGTATCCTATTACCGAATGGGTAAGGATACCGGAAACATAAGATTTGTAGAGCAGCACCTCAGGGTTTTTGGAGAGGTCCAATGAACCGTAAAGTTCGTGGTACACAGGGGTAAGTGAGAACATCCCACTCCCGACAATTTCTGCCGATGCCTCTGCAGCCACCTGCAGCAGGGGAACTGCCCTCCCCTCATCACCAGCAACATATGTGGCATATGTACCTTCATAAAGGGCCACCCTTCCCAGATAAGCCAGAGCCACCTCCCTTGAGAGGACATTCACATCCCCAAGGGCCTTGCTCCTATCTATGGTACGGAGATTCGCCACAGCAAACTGCAGGTCTGCCATTATGCTGTCAACCACAGCTGCACGTGGGGTACGTGGGGCATAGATGGCCTCCACATTGCTCTGGTCCAAATACTCGTTTATATAAGGTACATCTCCAAAATGCCTTATGAGGTTGGCATATTCAAATGCCCTGAAGAACCGGGCCACACCCAGGTAATGGTTTGCCTCCTCGGTGGTGAGCATTTCCATCTGGGGAACCCTCTGCAGCAGCAGGTTTGCCTTCCTTATATATGTATAGTCCCAATGGGAGTTTGAGGCAGGTGCCGCTGTGGGGAAGAGGTCCATTGAGCGTGCAGCCTGGTCGTCGGTGAAAGTGGTGAAATAAAAATCCCCGTTTGTACCTGTCCCATACCCTGTAAAGAGGTTGTAGAACTCCCAGCAGTAAGACTTCACATTGTTCCCGCTGGTCCAGAAGTTGTCATCGCTGAACACCACTTTGGAACCCCTGTCCAAAAAATCCTTTGAGCAGGAAGATAATGCTCCCGCCAGCAGAACCGCAAGGGTAAAGTTTATATATTTTTTCATTGCCTTAACATTTTACATTGTCAATTGAACGCCAAAAGAGAGTATCCTCTCAAACGGTGCTGTACGTCCGTAGAAATTTGAGGTTGATGAGCCTGCTGTTATCTCCGGATCTATAGGTATCTTTTTCTGGGAGAATTCCATCAGATTCTCTCCGCTGAAGTAGATTCTTGCCTTTGAAATGTTTGCACGCCGGGTAATGTTGTCGGGAAGAGTATATCCTATTGTAAGGTTCTTGAGCCTCAGGTATGAGAGGTTGAGGAGGTATTTGGTCTGCGGGTAGAAGTTGTTTCCGCTGTTGGCCGCAGCATTTGCCATATACCTCATTCCGCTTATTGCAGAGGTGCCGTTGCCTGTGTATGGGAGCGGATACCTGGCATTGGTGTTCTCCGGGCTCCAGAAATCCATCTGGTGCTGGTACATCACATCCGCACCGCGGAAGTATGGGATGGCCTCGTTGCCTGTTGCCCACAACTGGCGGCTCCCTATTCCCTGGAAGTAGAGGTCCACATCAAACCCCTTCCATGCACCGCCTATCCTGAAACTGTACTGGTAGCGCGGGGTGGTGTTGCCTATTTTCTTAAGGTCTCCGTGGTCTGCCAGGGTGGAACTGCCGGCATTTATAACTCCGTCTCCGTTCAGATCCTTATATTTTATGTCTCCAGGACCGTATACAAAGTTGCCGGTCTGCAGCCCCACCTGGCTTGGTGAAGATGCCACATCCTCGTCTGAGGTAAAGTAACGGTCTGTCTCAAAACCCCATATCTCCCCTACTGTCTTCCCTTTATAATTTGAGGTAAGGAGATTGCCGGAGTTGGCGTTCCACTCTGTTATTACACTCTTGTAGTCACTTACATTTACATTGGCATAGAGGCTGAGCCCGTTTTGGAATGTGTGGCTTCCGTCTATTGTAACCTCCCAGCCCCTGGTACGCAGACGGCCGTCATTCACCATTGCAGCAGAGGTGCCGAATGTTTCCGGAAGGGTTTCACCCACGCTAAGCATATTGCGGTTCTCGCGCTGGAACCAGTCAAAGGTTATTCCATACCTGTTGTTGAAGAATCTTATGTCTGCACCTATATCCAAAGTTGCAATATCCTCCCAGAAGAGGTTTGAGGAGACATTTGCAGGGAGTCCGGTATAGAGCACCCTTGCCCCGTCTACAAGCCAGGAGGCCGAAGCAGTTGACATTGTTGGGATAAAGCGGTCTGCTCCCACATTCTGGTTTCCTATAAGACCGTAGGACCCCCTTATCTTCATATCAGAGACCACTCTCTTTACAGGGGCAAAGAAAGGTTCCTCAGAAATCCTGTAGCCTACAGAGAATGAAGGGAAGAATCCCCATCTGCTGTGTGCGGGGAAGTTTGATGAGCCGTCATACCTGCCGTTCACCTCTGCCAGATATTTGTTCTTGTAGTTCCAGTTTATACGGCCGAACCACCCCACAACTGCCCAATCACTCGCATCACCGTTTACAGTGGCCGCACCATAGGCCAATGGGAGTTGTCCAAGTTCCTTGTCCATAAGCCCCATCTTCTTGGAGAACTGCTGTGAGTATTGGCCGCTCTCAACATTAAGGCCTGCTGTAACCTTTATTGTATGGCTTCCGAATGCCTGCTCATAGGTTGCATAGGTGTTGGATGTCACCTGGGTTGTTCTGGAAGAGGTGAAATCCACCTCATCATAAGAACTTCCCGGCAGTTTTGTATTGTATGCAAGTCCGCCGCCCCAGAAATCCCACAAGGCAACATAACCGCCGGTCTTGTGGATGTCCCGGTGTCTTGTGGAGTAGGCAAACTCGCTCCTGAGGTCTACAAGATCCCCTATATGGAATGTGGCTGCAACCTGGGCATTCTGGTAGGTCTCCCTGCTTGTGTTGTAGGAGGCATTGTGCAGATACCCCGGTATGTGTCTGAAGTATGCAGTGGTTCCCCCTTCATCTGTATATGTTCCGTATGGGAAATAGGTTCCCCAACGCCACATATAATAGAACGGGTCCTGATATGTGTATGGTGAGTCATAATCCTGCTGCCTCATATTGAGCCTTGCCTCCATATCCACCCATCGGGAAGGGGATGCATTTACACTCAACGAGAGGTTGTATTTGTTCAGTTTGTCCGGTTTTATTTTAAGGATTCCCTCCTGATACTGGTATCCTCCACTGAGTACAAAACTTATCTTCTCACTGCCACCGGACACCTGCAGGTTATGGCTCTGCTGGGGTGTCCATTTGTGGTACATCTCCTTTACAGGGTCCCACAGACGGTAAAAATAGGTTACACCGTCCAGAATCTCAAAGTCCTCCCCCATTATCATATTGTTCCCTCTGCGGTTATGGGAATAATTTGCAATCCATCTCTCAATGCCCTCCATAAGGGGCTGCGCCTTCATACCGAACATATCAAATGCCTGTTTGCCACGGGCCATAGCAGCATCCATTGCGGCAATCTCTGCAACAGCATCCTCCGGGAACTGGGGCAGCACGGTTGGGGTACCCCAAGAGAAGTTATTGGTATAAGTGGCTGTAAACTTTGAGCCCATTCTGCCGCTCTTTGTCTTTATAAGGATAACTCCAAAAGCTGCCCTGGCCCCGTAGATTGATGTGGAGGCGGCATCCTTAAGAACAGAGATGCTCTCTATATCATCTGCATTCACAAGAGAGATGTCGCTTACAACAACGTTATCCACCAGAATTAGCGGGCTTCCCCCGTCTGTGGCATTGAGCGAGCCCATACCCCTTATGTTTATGGCAGGAGCCTGGTCAATTGCGCCGTTTGAGAAAGTTACGGTAAGGCCAGGAACCACACCCTGAAGCCCTTTTGCAGGATCTGTAAAAGGTTTCCCCTCCATTGTACGCCCCACATTCACTGTTGACACCGCACCTGTAAGGTTCTCCTTCTTCTGGGAACCGAAGCCCACCACCACAAGTTCATCCAGCAGCATATTGTCATCTGCAAGCACAACATCCACAACACCCCTGCCGTTTACAGGAGCCTCAACTTTCTTCATCCCGACAAGTGAAAACTCAAGCACACCGTCTGCAGGGGCATCAATCAGATAAAGACCGTCAGTATCTGTAACCGCCACATGGGATGCATCCCCCTTTACCATAACGGTAACCCCAATGAGGGGCTCACCGCCTGTATCCGTAACTTTTCCCTTTACCGGTATCTTCTCCTGCCCATACAGGGTTGGGACACCCAGGAAAACAAACAATCCAAGCACCGCAAGCCACCTGAGTGCCGCATGCCCGGTTCCGGGCGCCCTCTTCTGCCCGGCTCTGTAACCATTTGAATCACACATAGGTTGAATTTTTTAATATACAGGTTACAAACAAAATTCAGATACTTTAGTTTACATTTGCTACATTTGCAGGAACCCTAAAAAAAGGAGCGGATGTTACCTCTTAAAAGCAAAATACTGTTGTTTCCCTACTGGCTTGCACTCAAGGCCAGACACTTCCTCTATGACAAAGGGATAAAGAAGAGCAGGGAATTCCCTGTTCCGGTAATATGCATAGGGAACATTACCGTTGGCGGCACAGGCAAGACCCCGCATACAGAGATGATAATAAGGATGCTGCAGGAGAAATACCGCATTGCAGTACTCTCGCGCGGATACAAAAGGAAAACAAAAGGGTTCAGGATTGCCTCCCCAGAGAGCACATTTGCAGAAATAGGGGATGAGCCGCTTCAGATAAAACACAAATTCCCCAACATAACTGTGGCGGTATGTGAAGACAGATGCAAGGGAATAGAGCAACTGCTGGCTCTTCCCCAGGCACCTGCCGGAGGCTCTGATACCCCTTGCCGTCCGGAACTCATAATTCTGGATGATGCATTCCAGCACAGGAGGGTGAAGCCTTCCCACAACATAGTGCTCATAAACTGGCACAGGCCCATCTTCGCCGACAACCTTCTCCCTCTGGGCCGCCTGAGGGACCTGCCGGAGCAGATACGCAGGGCCGATACAGTGATAGTTACCAAATCGCCCCGCTTTGGTGAGCACGATGGTATAATTGACGAAGAACTTGCAGCACAACAGATTGCCCCGGTGGAAAAAGTGTGGCGCAGGAAACTTGGCCTGAGTGACAGGCAGAAACTCTGCTTCTCATATATATGTTACGGAGAACCTCACGGCGTGGAGCCTGCAGCGGCAGACAGCCGCTACATATATTCCGGCAACGCCATATTCTTTACAGGAATAGCCAATGACAAAGAGTTCAGGGACCACATAAGCAGCTCATACAAGATACAGAGCTCAATAAAGTACCCCGACCACTACAACTTTACAAAATACAACATAAAGGATCTGAACAACTGGGCCGCACTCCACCCTACTGCTGTTGTATTCACCACAGAAAAGGACAGCAAACGCCTCTCAGGCAACCCTTATTTGAGTGAAGACCTTAAAAAGAGGCTGTTCTATATCCCTATAGAGGTTAGAATTCTCCCCAACGGGAAGCAACATAATCCAGCAACTCAACAACTTTTGCCGGATCGTTCTCTGTAACGAGTTTCAGACGTGTCTCTTTGAAATCGGGAAGACATTTGAAATAATTGCTCAAGTGGCGGCGCATCTCAAGCACCCCCACCCTGTCCCCTTTTACAGAGATTGATTTTGCGAAGTGCTTCTTGGCCAGTTCCACCTTCTCCAGAACGGTAAGGGGCTGCATCTCTTCACCGTACTGCAGATAATGCTTCACCTCCTTGAATATCCACGGACGTCCGTAGGTTGCACGCCCTATCATTATGCCGTCCACCCCATAACGTTCAAATGCAGCTGCTGCACCCGGGCCGTCTGTAATGTCTCCGTTACCTATTATAGGTATATGCATCCTGGGATTCTCCTTAATCTTTCCTATGAGGGTCCAGTCCGCCTCCCCCTTGTACATCTGGCACCTTGTACGGCCATGTACGGTTAGGGCGGCAATCCCCACATCCTGCAGCCTTTCGGCCAATTCCACAATTATCTTGGAATCCTCATCCCATCCAAGGCGGGTCTTTACGGTAACGGGAAGTTTCACTGCCTCCACAACAGACTTGGTTATCTCCACCATTTTGTCGGGAAAACGCATCATTCCACTTCCTGCCCCCCTTCCTGCTATTTTGCTTACCGGGCATCCGAAATTTATGTCTATAATGTCAGGCCCTGCCCCTCCCGCTATTTGTGCGGCATTCTCAGCCATCCGGGCCGCCTCAACCATAGCCTCGGGGATATGGCCGTAAATCTGGATTCCTATGGGTTTCTCATATTCAAACGTAACAAGTTTTGCCAATGATTTCTTGGCATCCCTTATAAGTCCGTCAGACGAGACAAACTCCGTATACATCATATCCGCCCCGAACTCCTTGCATATATAACGGAACGATGCATCTGTAACATCCTCCATCGGTGCCAGGAAAAGCGGTTTTTCTCCCAAATCCAGATTACCTATTTTCATTATCTTTGTTCTCTATTAAAGACGCAAATCTACAAAATTATGATGGAACCAAGAAAACTGAAAAGGATAGGGGTGCTCACCTCAGGCGGTGATGCCCCGGGGATGAATGCGGCAATAAGGGCGGTTGTAAGGACCTGCATATACCATAATATAGAGCCTGTGGGGATTATGAGGGGCTATCAGGGAATTCTGGACAAGAGGTTCATAGGGATGCAGTCCCACTCCGTTTCAAAAATAATAAACAAAGGAGGCACAATGCTCAAATCCAGCAGATGCCCGCAGTTCAAGGAAGAAGAGGTGCGCAGACAGGCAATATGCAACCTTAATGAGGCCGGTATTGAAGCACTTGTGGTAATTGGTGGTGACGGCTCGTTCAGAGGGGCCAATGCCCTGTATGAGGAGTTTGATTTTCCGGTAGTGGGGATACCGGGCACCATAGACAATGATATATATGGCACAGATTTTACAATAGGGTTCGACACTGCAATAAACACCGCAGTTGAAGCCATTGACAAGATAAGGGATACGGCAGATTCACACAACCTCCTATTTTTTGTGGAGGTAATGGGGCGCGATGCCGGTTTCATAGGGCTGTATACAGGTATTGCCACAGGTGCGGAACAGTGCCTGATTCCGGAATACCATACAGATGTTGACAAACTGTGCCAATATCTGGTTAATGAAAGGAGGAAAAACAAAACCAGCGGCATAATAGTGGTTGCCGAGGGGGATGATGCCGGAAGTGCACACGAAGTTGCGGCACAGGTAAAGGAGAGGCTGCCGCATTATGACACCAGAGTTACAACTCTTGGTCACATACAGCGCGGAGGTTCCCCAACCTGCAACGACAGGGTTCTTGCAAGTGTCCTTGGAAACGGGGCTGTAGAGGCTCTGATGAAGGGATGGAGCGGAGTTATGGTAGGACAGACAAACGGCGGGATAACCTATACTCCTTTCAATCAGGCGTGCACAAGACACAATCTGATAAATAAAAACTTATACGAAATTGCTCATATTTTGGCACTTTAAAAATTTTTGCTACCTTTGCACCCCCTTATATAGGGGAAAATCGCAACAAAATATAGTATTAACTTAAAAATCAACACAGTGGATTATCAAAGCTACAAGACAGTGTCGGCAAATGCACAGACCGTAACCAAAGAGTGGTTGGTGATTGACGCAACTGATCTAGTATTAGGAAGACTTGCCAGCAGAATCGCATTGGTTCTAAGAGGCAAGAACAAGGCCAACTATACCCCACACGTGGACTGTGGTGATAACGTAATTGTTATCAACGCAGAGAAAATCCGCCTTACAGGTAAAAAGTTGACCGACAAAGTGTATGTAAGACATACAGGTTATCCCGGCGGACAGCGTTTTGCAAACCCTAAGGAGTTGCTGGTACGCAAACCAACCGCTGTACTTCAGGAGGCAGTAAGAGGTATGCTTCCAAAAAACAGACTTGGAGCAGAGTTGCTTCGTAACCTTCATGTATATGCAGGTCCTGAGCACCCTCACCAGGCACAACAACCAAAAACAGTTACTTTTAACGAAATTTAAACACAGAGCATGGAACAAATCAACGCCCTTGGAAGACGTAAAACAGCAGTTGCTCGCGTTTATGTGAACACAGGAAAAGGTAATATTACCATTAACGGTAAAGAGTTGAACTCTTATTTTGTAGAGGAGACTCTTCAGTTTATCGTTAAACAGCCACTTGAGGTAACAAACACTTTGGCAGAGTTTGACATCAAAGTAAACCTAGACGGTGGTGGAATCAAAGGTCAGGCAGAGGCTCTTCGTCTTGGTATTGCACGCGCTCTTTGCGCTATCAATGCTGAGTACAGACCAGCTCTTAAAGCAGCAGGCTTCCTAACTCGCGACTCTAGAGAGGTTGAGAGAAAGAAACCAGGACAGCCAGGTGCACGCAGACGCTTCCAGTTCAGCAAACGTTAGTATTTTACAGGAAACTGCTTACATTATTGCACAGTTTGAATTTAAATTTTTTGGGACTTCCCGGTTGGGAAACATCCCTTTTGGGAACTACCCTGAAAATTGTTCAGCTGCGGAAAATTTGAGGACCGGCACAGCCGCTACCCCAAATTGACATAAAGAGATTTATAAAAAAGAAAAAACTTAAGAAATGCCTAGAACAAATTTCCAAGACTTACTTGATGCAGGTTCGCATTTTGGTCACTTGAAAAGAAAATGGAATCCAAAAATGGCTCCATACATTTTTATGGAGAAGAATGGTATTCATATCATTGACCTGCACAAGACCGTTGTCAAAATAGACGAAGCAGCAAATATGATGAAACAGCTTGCACGTGCAGGCAGAAAGATTCTTTTTGTTGCTACAAAAAAACAGGCAAAAGAAATTGTTGCCGAGAAGGCTGCTGCTGTTAACATGCCATATGTAACAGAGAGATGGCCAGGTGGAATGCTTACTAACTTCCCTACTATCCGTAAGGCAGTTAAGAAGATGAACACCATTGACAAAATGATTACAGACGGTACTTTTGACACTCTTGCAAAGAGAGAGAAACTTCAGATCACCCGTCAGAGAGCAAAATTGGAGAAGAACCTTGGTTCAATCGCTGACCTTAACCGTCTCCCTTCTGCTCTATTTGTAGTTGACGTTCAGAAAGAGATGAACGCAGTTAAAGAGGCTAACCGCCTTAACATACCGGTTATCGCTATGGTTGATACTTGTTGCGATCCTACCCCTATTGATTATGTAATTCCTGCAAACGATGATGCTGCAAAATCTATCGGCCTTGTAATGGATGCACTTTGCGGTGCAGTGGCTGAGGGTCTTCAGGAGAGAAAGATTGAGAAGGAGAAAGAGAAAGAGGCATCTGCAGAGAAAGAGGGCGATGCTCCGGTAGCTAAAAAACTTCGTTCACGCAAACCTGCTGCAGCTGCAGAGGAGAAAGCTGAGAGTGCTGAGTAATTATTTTTTAAAGAAGTAGACATTATGGAAATTAAAGCTTCAGACGTTGCAAAACTACGCCAGATGACCGGCGCAGGTATGATGGACTGTAAAAAAGCTCTTGTAGAGGCTGAAGGCGACTTCAACAGAGCACAGGAGATCATCCGCGAGAAAGGTAAACTGGTTGCAGCAAAACGTTCAGACAGAGAGACTACAGAGGGTAAAGTTGTAGCTCTTGTAAACGCAGACAATACTAAAGCTATCATTACTGCCCTTGGTTGCGAGACCGACTTCGTTGCCAAGAATGCAGAGTTCCAGGAGTTGGCTGGCAACATTGCCAAAGCTGCACTTGAGAACTTCCCAGCAGACCTTGCAGGTTTGATGGCTTGCTCATTCAACGGCCAGACTGTAGAGGATGCAATTACACAGCAGACTGGAAAGAGCGGTGAGAAACACGCTGTTCCTTTCTACGCAAGCATTGAGGCTCCTTATATCGCATCATATATGCACGTTATCAACGGCAAACTTGCAGCTATCGTTGGTTTCAACAAAGTGGTTGCACCAGAGGTTGGTAAAGGAATTGCAATGCAGGTTGCTTCAATGAACCCAGTTGCCCTTGATGCAGAGTCAGTTCCACAGGAGGTTATCAACAACGAACTTGCAGTTGCAGTTGAGAAGACCAAAGAGGAGCTTGTTCTTAAAGCAGTTGAGGCTGCACTTAAGAAAGCCGGCATCAACCCTTCACACGTAGACAGCGAGGACCACATTGAGTCAAATATGGCAAAAGGTTGGATTTCTGCTGAGGATGCTGCAAAAGCACGTGAGATCAAAGCAACAGTTACTGCAGAGAAAACTGCAGGTCTTGGCGCTGAGGAGGCTAAAATCCAGAACATCGCAAAAGGTAGACTTGGCAAATTCTTCAAAGAGAACACTCTTGTTGAGCAGGTATACCAGATGGGTGACGGCAAACAGACCGTTAAAGATTTCTTGGCTTCAGTAGACAAAGATGTTAAAGTTGTTGCATTCAAGAGATTCTCATTGAACGACTAATTTTAACACCACACAATAAAAAAAAGATGCCTTCACAAAAGGCATCTTTTTTTGTATCTCCATGCAGTATTTCTACACTGCCGCCGTTTATAAAGAGAATGGTCATTTAAAAGTGCCTTACAAGGTACACTTAAGAAACGGGTGAAGCATAACTACTTCACCCGTTCCCTTACTCCATCCAGGAAGGCCTTCATACCTTCGCTGTCTTTCTTCTCCACTATTCCTTTAAGTTCATTCAGTTTGTCTATTATCCCCTGCAGCTGTCCGTTTGTATTAGGGTTGAAGAGTATCTCCGTAAGGAGATAATCATCCTCGCTAAGCAACCCGTGGGCAATTGCCAGATGCTTCTTGAAAGTGGTTCCCGGAACCTCCTGATGTTTCATTATGGAACCGAATACAAGTGTTGAGGCAAAAGGTATTGAGAGGGAGTATGCCACCACTTCATCGTGCCCGTGGAATGTATATTCACGCACATTCAGTTTGAGGGAGGCAAAGAGGTCTCTGTAGAAGATCATTCCCATATAGTCTGTACCCTTTACCAGCACCTGACCGTCAGGGTCCTTCTGCTGAGGCTCATTTATTATGATTGCATTTTCGGTCTGCAGGTTGCCCAAATTGGCAAATGTAGGGCCGAACATAGGGTGCACAGATACATACCTGAACCCGCACCCCTCATAAAACTCCATAAGGCCCGTTTTAACAGATGCAATGTCTGAAAGAATACATCCTTGCGGAAGATACGGGATAACCTCTTTAAAGGCCTCTACGGTGTAACTGAGGGTAACACAATTTATGACAAGTTCAGGGGCAAACTCCTGCACCTGTTCTACAGTGGAAAACCTCAAGGCATTGTATATGAAACGCATTCTTTTGAGATCCTTCTCAAAAACCGCAATCTCATGATTAAAGCTGAGCAGATCGGAGAAGAAAGAACCCATCTTTCCATTCCCCAGAATAAGTATCCTCATAATCCTATATTATTCCCGACAGAAATTCTCCAATCTACAAGGCAAGCTGTATCCTTACAGACTCCTCGTGGATTGCCTTCATTATGGCAAAGACAAACTCTTTGTCCAGATTCATTGCCTCACCCATAGAGGCCCTCTTCTCCAGAATCTCGTTGTAACGCCCTGTCTGAAGCACAGGCATATTGTTCTCCTTCTTGTATGTGCCTATCTCCCTGGAAATCCTGTTCCTCTTTGCAAGGATTGCAAGGAGCTGTTCATCAATTTCATCTATCTGCTTGCGCAATACAGAGATATTCTCTGTTGTCTGTACATTCTCTCTCAAAACCAGCATTTTTAGTGTAAAATCCAATACTTGCGGGGTTATCTGCTGCTTGGCGTCGGACAACGCCTCGTCGGGATTACAATGTGATTCCACCATAAGGCCGTCGAACTTAAGATCCATTGCCTGCTGCGAGATTGGGGCAACAAGTTCCCTCTTTCCCCCTATATGGCTTGGGTCGCAGAACATTGTAATGTTGGGGTACCTGCGGCGCAGTTCAATAGGAATATGCCACAACGGAAGGTTCCTGTACATTTTCTGGTCGTACGTACTGAATCCGCGCAGAATCACACCCACATTGGTTACCCCTGCATTCACAAGCCTCTCCAGGGCCCCTATCCAGAGTTCAAGATCGGGGTTTACAGGGTTCTTCACCAGCACAGGTATATCTGTGCCCCTGAGTGAATCTGCCAACTCCTGCATTGCAAACGGATTTGCCGCTGTTCTGGCACCAATCCAAAGGATATCTATACCTGCCTTTATTGCCTCAAACACGTGCGCTGCAGTTGCCACCTCTGTAGCCACCAGCATCCCTGTCTTCTGTTTCACCTCTTTCAGCCAAGGGAGACCCACAGTACCTACCCCCTCAAATCCCCCCGGTTTGGTACGCGGTTTCCAGATTCCAGCCCTGAATATCTTTACTCCATTCTTTGCAAGTTCCTGTGCCGTATTAAGCACCTGCTCACGGCTCTCTGCACTGCAAGGGCCGGCAATTATAATGGGACGCTCAGAAGCGTCAATCCCAGGTAAAACCAATTTCTCAATTTCCATATCCTTAGTTTTTTCTTCCCGATAATCAGTTAATTTCTTTTTCAATCCTCTCAAGTGCCTTTGCCAAAGTCTCTTCATTGGCACAGAGGGATATCCTTATATAATTTTCCCCGTTTGACCCGAAAATGAATCCCGGGGTAATGAAAACCTTTGCCTTGTATAGCACATCATCACACACATCAACCCCTTTTCCGGCAACTTTTCCCCAAAGGAAGAGCCCCACCTGCCCCGGAGCCACCTCTGCACCGACCTTCTCCAGGATTGCCTGTGCAAGGGCCTTGCGGGCCGCATATACCTTGTTCATCTTCTCATACCACTCCTTGGGCTGGCTGAGTGCCTCAACTGCAGCCAACTGAAGAGGACGGAACATTCCCGAATCCATATTGCTCTTTACCCTCAACACCCACTCCACAAACTGACTGTTGGATGCAAGCACTCCTATTCTCCACCCAGGCATATTGTGGCTCTTGCTCATTGAATTGAGTTCTATGCAGATATCCTTTGCCCCCTCCACACTCAGAATACTCAGAGGCTTGTCATTCAGGATGAAACTGTAAGGGTTGTCGTGGCAGATTATTATATTGTACTTCTTCCCGAACGCAACGAGTTTCTCAAACAATTCCACAGAGCCGTTTGCCCCTGTAGGCATATTGGGATAGTTGCACCACATCAGTTTTACCTCTTCCAGATTTATCACACCGTCCCTGTGCTGTGCCTCCAGGTCATCAAAATCGGGCTGCCAGCCGTTATCGGGAGAAAGGTTGTAATTTATGATCTTTGCCCCTACAAGTTTTGATACCGATGAATATGTAGGATAACCCGGATTTGGTACCAGTACGGCATCCCCTTCATTTATGAATGCCATTGAGATGTGCATTATACCCTCTTTGCTTCCCATAAGGGGGAGCACCTCATCTGCAGGGTTGAGTTCCACATTGTACCATCTCCTGTACCACTGTGCAAAAGCCTCCCTCAACTGCAGTGTACCCACATACGGCTGGTAACCGTGTGCCTTGGGGTTCTCAGCCTCACAGGCAAGGGTATCTGTAACCGCCTTTGCAGGGGGAAGGTCGGGGCTTCCTATACCCAAATTTATCACATCCGCCCCCTGGGCATTCATCTGTGCAATCTCTTTAAGTTTAACGGAAAAGTAGTACTCCTGTACATTGCCTATCCTCTCTGCTGGAACTATCTGTTTCATAATTTCCTCCTTTATTGAACCGACTGTTCTCCCTCCATATATTCTCCCAGAATCTCAAAATCCTTTGTAAGCGGCAGTATGGCATCTATTGCCTGCCTGTACCTCTTGTAGTCTGTAAAGAGGAGGTTCACATAGAACTGGTATCTCCACTCCTCCCCCACTATTGGCATTGACTGTATCATTGAGAGGTTCATATCATAGAATGATAGTACCGCAAGCACCTTTGAAAGGCTTCCGCTGGTATGCGGGAGCGTAAATACCATTGAACTCTTGTTTATATCCTCCTGCTCCACACACAACTCCCTGAGTATTTCCGGCGCCACATCCTTGTTTGCCAGAATCAGGAAACGGGTAAAATTCCTCTTGTTTGTCTCTATACTGTCTGCCAGCACATTCATACCGTAAAGTTCCGCGGCACCTGCCGGACAAATTGCCGCGTGGTCTCTGAGATTGTTCTCCTTAATCCACTTTGCACTTCCGGCTGTATCCTCCTTCTCCACAAGTTTTACATTGGGCAAGGTATTGAGGAACTCTTCACACTGCATAAATGCCATTGGATGTGTGTTTATCTCCTTTATATCCCCCACTTCCACACCCGGCATAGCCACAAGTGCGTGTGTAATCCTAAGTTTGTACTCCCCCACAATCACCAGTTTGTTCTCCTTGAGTATCTTGTAGTTCTGCAGAAGGCTGCCGGCAATTGTATTCTCTATTGCCATAATTCCCAATACAGAAGGGTCCTTCACCACGTGCCCAGCCAATTCCTTGAAGGTATCGCAATCTATGGTCTGTATGTTGTCATTCTTGAAGAACAGTTTGGCTGCAATGTAATGGTTGCAACCCCCTATTCCCTGTATTGCCACTTTCCTTTTCATATCCTGTAAAAAAGAACTCCCGCCAATACGGCAGGAGTTCATAAATCTTTATCAATTCATTACATACAAGCTCCCGCCTTTATCTGGTTTCCTGATAAAAGTAATAGAAGAAGCAGTATGTAAATCGGTGTTGTCTCATATCTGAGCACAAATTTATCCATTTTACCGCAAGTTCCAAAGGTTTTAAGATTTTTTTTAATACTGATAATAATTTATAAATTTGTCTGCATAACAAACAAACTGTAAATGACCAGTAAAATTCACATAAGCAAGGGTATCAAAGGATTACAGGAAATGCCGTTGGAAAAGGGGCGTACTTTTGTAATAATTGATAACAATTTGCAACATCTGGCGGAACATTTTAAAGATATTCCTGTAATTTCATTAAACTTCAGCGAGAAGGAGAAGACCCTGCAGAGGGTGGAGGAAATTTCCCGGTGGCTGCTGGATGAGGGGGCAGACAGGGATGCCCTCATTGTTGGAATTGGCGGAGGAATCACTACAGACATTACCGGCTTTACCGCCTCAATATACAAGAGGGGGGTAAGGTTTGCCTTTGTACCAACCACCCTGCTTGCACAGGTTGATGCATCCATTGGTGGAAAGAACGGGGTGAATTTCCTCTCTTATAAAAATATCCTTGGCACAATAAACCAGCCTGAGTGGATATTCATTTGCCCGCAACTCCTGGCCACTCTTCCGGAAGATGAGTTCAAGGCTGGCATCTCAGAGGTGCTGAAGACATTCATTTTGTTTGACAGGCAGATGTACCGCACGGCTGTGGATTATTTCAAGGCCGTAAGGGGAGAGGATTTGTCGGGAAGAAAATATGGAGAGGCTGCTGTGGCTCTGGATATGGGGCTCCTTACAGAGATTGTGGGGAAATGTGCAGAGTATAAATTGGGGGTTGTGGAGAGGGATGAGTTTGAAAGGGGAGAGAGAAGGGTGCTGAACCTGGGACACACTTTTGCCCACTCAATTGAGAAACTTACGGATGGGGATATTTCGCACGGGTTTGCCGTAAGTATGGGTATGGTTATTGCCGCCTCTTTTGCTGAAGCCCTGGGATATGCCTGCGGAGGGTTCCCGGAAATGCTGGCTGCAGATCTGAGGAGTGTGGGGCTTCCTGCATCACTCCAGGACATTCCGGTTACTGCGCATCTTAAGGTGCGAGACCTGGTGGATGCCGTAAAAAAAGACAAGAAAGTTACTGGAGAGAGTATCCATTTCATCCTGCCAAAAGGGCTGCAGGAGGTGGAAGATATTCTTGTTCCGCTCAATAAGATAAAGGAGATTGCCAATGATTTGTGTTAGTGTTCAGGAAAAGGATTTTGCCAGATGCCGCCAGGTTCTTGCCGGGTGCAGGATGGCGGAACTCAGGGGGGATCTGTGCGGTTTCACCACACAACAGATTGGGGAACTGGTGAACGGCCACCCAAACCTGCTCTATACCCACAGGCTTGCCGGAAGTTCCCTTGCAACCGCCCGCGAGCAGGTTACAGCCGCCATAATGAAGGGTGCAAAATATGTGGATATAGAGATTGAGGCACCTGTAGACTACCTCGACTATATAAAGGCATATGCCAGGGCAAACGGCTGCAAACTGATAATATCCTACCACAATTTTGAGGGTACACAATCTTTGGAGGAACTCCAGACAATATATGACATCTGCCGCCGCAAAGGGGCCGACATTGTAAAGATAGTTACCACTGCACACAATACATCTGATGCAGCAAGGGTGATGCAGCTGTACAGATACAGGAAGAGTGATGCAGAACTTGTTCCCGACAATTTTATGGAGCGTGGGGAGGAGAGCGGATCATTGAGCAACAGCTTTGGGGAAGAGGAGGCTTCACTTGTGGCATTCTGTATGGGTGAGGCAGGAAAGTTCACCAGACATCTGTGCCTGCATCTTGGGGCACCCTACACATATGCCGCACTTGATGCGGAGAGTGCTACAGCCCCAGGCCAATATACAGTTGCACAAATGGAGGAACTTCTGAACCGGTCAAACTATCCATACAGGGCATTGGGGCTGGAAGAGAGCATTTTCTGTGGTGGTGAGGCACCTTCTGTGCAGATTCCCTGCTCAAAAAGCATAGCCCAGAGGGCAATTCTGGCTGCAGCGCTTGCCTGCGGCACTACCATACTGGAAAATTTTGAGCCCTGCAACGACTCTGCAGGGGCATTGGAGGTGATAAAGGGGCTTGGAGCAAGAGTTTCTGCAGAGGGCAATGTCCTGAGAATTGAGAGTGCAGGAGCCGGTTCCCTCAAGGGCATTTCCAGGATATTTACCGGGGAGAGCGGACTTCTTACCCGTCTGCTTATTCCCCTTTCGGCATATCTTTGCGCAGATGGCGGTGAGATTGAGATTACCGGTACCGGAAGCATTTTAAAGCGCAATATGGGAGAATCTGTTGCGGCACTTGAGGCTGCCGGGGCACATTGCACCAGCAACGGGGGATTCCTCCCTTTCAAGGTTTCCTGCGGGGATGGGAAAGGACTGTCGGGAAGAAAAAATGGAGGTCTTGTACAGGAAATTGAATTCTCCGGAAAGGAGAGTTCCCAGATTGTATCGGGCTTCCTTATGATGTTGCCCCTTATGGAGAAAGATTCCACACTTACCATTACCGAACCCACCAGCATACCATATATTGATCTTACCCTAAGGGTACTGGGGCAGTTTGGTATTGTTGTGGAACAGGAGAATGACCTGCCCCGCAAAATTGTTTACCGTATACCGGGAGGGCAGCAATACTCCCCAGCCCGCATATACCTTGATTCCGACTGGAGTTCCGCCGCCAACTTTGCCGCCGCCGGAGCCCTGCTTGGAGGCATTGAACTGAAAGAGATGCCGTTATGCTCTGCCCAGGCAGATGAAAGGATTCTGGAAATACTTGAAGTTCTTCTTGGTATCCAGCCGGTTAAAAAAATGAATTCCAACGGATTATATAATATTTTTATTGGAAGTCGGGTACCGGGTTCCGGGAAAGTCGGAGACCGAGTTCAGGAAAAAATCGCGGCCAGAAGTGTTTCCCTGCGGGATTGTCCGGATTTATTTCCAATTGTTGCACTTTTGGCATGCACCATTCCGGGACCGGAAGAGACCATATTGGAGGGGGCGGAAAGGCTGGCTCAGAAAGAGAGCAACCGTGCGGAGAGCATCTATACGGAACTCACAAAATTGGGATATGGCATAAGGATTGAGGGGGACAGGATGTATATCTGCGGAGACCGGGAGAAAAAAGCCGGGGAGACTATTCTGGGATGCAGTTACAATGACCACAGGATTGCAATGATGCACCATATTGCAGCCCTGCTTGGAGAGAGAGAGATAATGTTGGACAATATAAAGTGTATTGGCAAATCCTTTCCATCTTTTTTGGAAAGGCTGAAAAAACAGTAGTATGAACAGTTACGGAACAAACTTCAGAATCTCCATATTCGGGGAATCCCACGGGAAACTCATTGGTGTTGCAATGGATGGTGTCCCTGCCGGAATATCCCTTTCGGAAGAGGATTTTATGGCAGACCTCAACCGCCGCAGAAGCGGAGCCAGGGGTACAACACCAAGGAAAGAGGACGACATCCCGCACATAGTGAGCGGCACATTTGAAGGATGCACAACAGGGGCCCCACTTACAGTGGTTTTTGAGAACAACAATACAATCTCAAAGGATTACTCGCTGTTCAGGGAGATACCACGCCCAGGACACGCAGATTTCACCGCCCAGGTGAAGCATAACTTCTTCAACGACATAAGGGGTGGAGGACATTTTTCCGGAAGGCTTACTCTTGCCCTTGTGGCCGCAGGGGTTGTGGCAAAGAAAATACTCGGGAACATAAGGATAAATGCACAGATTACCGCCATTGCAGGGCTTGCAGACCCTTCAAAATGGGATGCCGCAATAGAGGGGGCAATGGCTGAGGGAGACTCTGTAGGCGGCATAATTGAGTGTACCTGCACAGGGGTTCCTGCAGGATTGGGAGAACCTTTCTTCAACTCGCTTGAATCTGAAATTGCCCATCTGGCATTCTCAATTCCAGGTGTGAGGGGAATTGAGTTCGGAGACGGATTTGCAGCCGCCGCAATGAAAGGGAGCGAGCATAACGACTGTTTCACAGACATAGACGGCCACACCGCCACAAACGGTGCAGGAGGGATAAACGGCGGGATAAGCAACGGCAACCCTATTGTGTTCAGGATTGCAGTAAAACCAACCTCCAGCATATCAAAAGTACAGCACACCGCAAACTTCATTACCGGAGAAATTGAAGAATTCTCAGTAAAAGGGAGACACGATGCCTGCATAGCACTCCGCTGCCCTGTAATTGTAGAGGCAATAGCGGCAATTGCACTGGCACAACACATACAATAAAAAAGAAGGGGTCCTCCAAAGGCCCCTTTATTCTTCCCGACAGCATTACACTGCTATAGAGTAAGTTTCACACCAAAGGCACAGTTCCTTCCCTGACCCCAATAACCTGTAAAGGTCTTTATTGTATGGTCTGCGCCATCTTTTCCGCGCTCTATATACCACTCATCAAAGAGGTTGTTAAGATTGAAGAACATATTCACCCCAAGAGCCTTGTTGCCCATAATAAAATGACGCATATAATTTACGCTCAAATTTACCAGGTGGTAATCCGGAAGTTTGTAAGGCTCAGTGCGGTCCTGGGCATCAGTTCTGGTGTTGGGCTCAAAATCTGCCCAATAACGGGCATTGTAGTTCCAGCCTATCTGCACATTCAGTTCACCGCTTTTTGCATATGAAATTGCCCCGTGCGGATCAACTGAAGAGTATCCTCCAAGAGCTGCAATAGGATTGAATGAGAGGCTTGCCCCAATCTGGGTCTGAGGGGCATCACCTACAGGAAGTCCGTCGCTGTATACATTTATCTCCTGTGCCACCTGGCCTGTGTAGTTGTCATAGATTTTGGCACTCACATCATTTTTCCACTCCCATTTTCCTACAGAAGCATATCCTGCAAGCTTGCCCCAACGGGCAAAATTGTAATAGGCATCCACCTCTATTCCAAAATGGAAGGCATCCAGACCTGTAATCATATACTTGTAAGCCTCCTCTTCCAACGGTTTGTAAGGGGAACTCATAATGGACTTGTTCTTCCAGTAACTTGCGTAGAAAGTTGCCTCCACTCCTGCACGGTTGAGCACCGAACGGAAGCCGAACTCTCCAAGGTAGTTCTGTTCATTCTTCACCCCTTCCGAAACCTGGTTGTTGCCGCTTGCAAAGAATACGCTTGAATACGGAACCCTGCTGTAATATGCACCGTTAAGATACAGGCTTGATGCGCTCTTTCCACCATTCTGTGCGGCACCTATCCTGTACAGGGCACCAGCCTTTACGGCACCGCCGATACCGGTTGCCCAATCGCTGTAGATGTCATCCACATAATTGTATTTGTCCCACCTCTGGGTGGTTGATCCGTTAAGTGATGCACCCAACTCCACATTCCAGCTGGTGTTCTTGAATGCCAAAGAAGTGTACAGAGTCCCAAAATGGGTATTCTTGCCGTTGCGTGTACGGATATAATCCCCTACCTTCTTTATAGGGTTTCTCCCCGCCTCCCCGGCCAATGATTTTGTTGCATAATCCTCATACCAGTACTCGCCTCCAAGCAAGTCAGTAATCTGCTCCTTCTCCCAAGTGAGGTATCCCTGGTAATGGAGGCCGCCACCAAGAGTGAACTTATCTGAGAGATCCAGTTCAAAGGCACTCTTTGCCCCTATCTGGGTATGCCCGGCTATGTAGTCGCTCAAAGCATTCTGGGCAGAACGCTCCTTCTCTGTTGTTCCGTTCCTGTACGCCTCCTTGTTCTCTGCCACTACAGCATCCCAATCAACGTGGCCGTCTTTTTGGTGTGCAGCAATACTCTTCCCTTTTGTCTCTGTCCAGAAACCGCCTCCGTGGGCAATGGCCATATAAAGGGCATTGTTCAAGGAGAAGTTCCTCTGTTTCTCCCCTACCTTTGAATGGTAATAGTGGTTAAGGGTAAAGTATGGTTTGTGGTAATTGTTGCGGCTTATGCTGCGGGCTTCGCGGGATCCGTCGGGAAGAGTAATATATCCCCAGTTTTTGCTGTAGTCCCTGCCATATTTCTCCACCTCCTCAAGTTTCAGGCGGGCAGAGCGCTGGCTGTGCTTCTCGGGCGAGCCCATTGCAGTAAAGAGCAATGAGTGTTTTGAATTGATTTTTTTGCTCACAGAGACCAGGTATGACCACGCATCCACATCTGTACATTCAACCCAACTGCTTCCCCATACCCTTGACAGGAGCATTGAAACACCCCATCCGTTTCCAAGTTCACCGCTGTTGTAATTTACAAAAGCCTTTGAGGTGCCGCCACCTGCATAATTGTAGCCCACGCCATAAGAAGGGTTCACACCAGGGCTCTTGGTAATGATGTTTATACTGCCGCCAACAGAGTTGTCGCTGAGCATACTGCCTCCCACTCCCTTCTGAACCTGTATGTTTGCTGTTGCATCTGTAAGTCCCAGCCAGTTGTTCCAGTACATGCTTCCGCTGGTGAGGCCAGATATTGGAATACCGTTGAGCAGAACGGAGATGTTCTCCTGCTTGAATCCCCTTATGTTTATCTTGGCATCGCCGTAACTTCCGGTCTCTGCAGTTGCATAAATGCCCGGAATATCCCTAAGGAGTTCGGGATAGGTGCGCCCTGCAGCCTGCACTGCAATGGTTTTCTCATCTATATCCACAAGGCGGAGGGGAGATACATTCCTCTTTTTCATTCCCGACGAAACTACAACCTCCTTAATGAGGAAAGATGTGTCGGGAAGCTGCCTTTCAGGTTCCACAAATGAATCCCCGCCCTTCAGTGCAGAAGATGAGGGTTTGTTGTTATTGTCTTTTGAAATTGAAGGTGCTGCCTGGATATCTGTAATGGCAACACAACATAAAAGCGCCGCAGCGCATAGCTGAGTGTAAAAAGTTTTGAACATGACATTTAAAATTTTCTTCCATCCAGACTTTGACTGTTGGCACCGTAGTTTCAACGGTTCCACCTGAAAGTTTCCCTTCAGGGTAGCGGGCTTTACCGCCAGTGGGGACTTCCACCCCGCCCCGGAAATTTTAATACAATGCGAATATAAGGATTTTTATCCCATTATATACAAAAAAGGGGGAATTTGTTCCCCCTTTTTTCTGAGTTATCAAACTCTTATTCTTTATTCAACTACTGCACCGGCAACAACATTTGCAACCAATGCCCTGAGTCTTACAACACTTCCTTTGTCTGCAGGGTGTACCCTGTGGGCAAGGAGGATTACAGCAGTTTTTGAAACAGGGTCAACAATGATTGATGTTCCTGTATAACCTGTATGTCCGAAAGTCTTTGTAGGGTGGAACAGATTACCGTTGTTTGAAGCGTATGGTGAATAGTTGTCCCAGCCAAGTGAACGTCCAAGGTGCTCAAAACCTGCAGGAACAGTTGTCATAGTCTCAACTGTAAGTTTACCAAGAACCTGTTTTCCGTTGAACTCACCGCCGTTCATAAGTGCAGCAGCAAGAATTGAAAGGTCCTCTGCATTTGAGAATACACCTGCATTCCCTGAATTGCCGTGGTTCATTACCCTTGCAAGAGGATCGTGTACCTCGCCAAGGAAGCACTCTCCGTCAGGTTTCTTCTCTGTAGGGGCAACAAGTTTCATTATCTCAGGCTTGTTCTTAGGCATATAGGTTGTGTGTTTCATACCCAACACATCAAAGATGTTCTTCTGTGCATAATCTGCCAGTGTCATTCCTGTAATGTTCTGCAATACATTCTGAAGGGTAATGAAGTTCAGGCAGCTGTACTCAAACTCTGTGGTAGGCTTGTAAATCCTCTTCATTGTTGCAATGTAGCTCATAAGGCTGTCGGGATCATCCTTGCCTTTAGCCTTTATAACAACCTCAGGAGAAACGTATGAAGGAAGTCCGCTTGAGTGTGTAAGCACATCAATCATCCTTATGTTTATCTTCTCTCCTGTTTTTGGATCTACATATGGCTGGAAACCTGGGATATACATATCCACGCGGTCTGTAAGCCTGTATCCGCCGTTCTCAAGAAGGTGAGCCATACTCATAGCTGTACCCACAACCTTGCTGCAGGATGCAAGGTCGAACACAACATCCTCTGTCATTGGAACAACCTCAGGGTAAACGCTCTTGTTTCCGTATGCCTTCATATATGCAATCTTTCCATCCCTTACAACTGAAAGCACAGCACCTGGAATCTCCTTGTTTGCAATTGAAGCATTGATGATGTCATCAACTTTTGCAAGGCGGGCCTCATCCATTCCCACCTCTGCAGGTTTTACCCTCTCTATACCACTCTGTGCTACGGCAGTTGAAGAACCCTGCGGAGCACAAGAGATTGCAAATACAGCAGCAACTACTGCTACAACTCTGAATAATTTCTTCATAAGATATGTTTTAATGGTTATTGTCCGTTACGATTGCTAAAGTTAATGAAATTTCTTTACAGCGATGCAAAAAATGTAACCAGAAACGGTACCGAAAAATCCACCAGCACCCCGTGGAAAATTGAGATGAAGACCATCTCCTTGCCGCACACCGATGTAATTACAGGGAGGGTGGAATCCATTGAAGTTGCCCCACCTGTAGATATGGGTGCCAACTTCCCGAACACCCTGCATATTGCCGGGGCAAAAAGGAGTGTGATTACCTCCCTCATTATGTTTGCCATAAGGGCTACAGTGCCCAACTGGGCGGCAAAGGATGCTCCGGCAGAGGCCTCCTTTATCTGGGTGATGAGGACAGATGAGAGGGAATAATACCCGAACCCTGCCCCAACCGCAAGACTGTCGGGAAGGATGATTCCACCTATAAAGGGGCTCGCCGCTGCCACAAAGATCAAAGTTCCCACAATGGTTCCCAAAGGGAGAAGAAGCAGTTTGGGTCTGAGGCTGCAGAGTATCTCCTTAAGTTTCTTGTCACTGCCTATGCTCATTCCTACCTGTATCATAAGTGCATAAAGGACATACATTGAAAAATCACCGTCTGTAAGGGAAGCAGGGAAAAGGCCAAGCCATCCGGCAACACACCCCACGGCAAAGAAAGCCACCACTATGAATCCCTGCAATGTCTCCATAATGCTTCTTTCCTGCTCCGGTGCATCTTTGCCACCTACATCATTATTATCCTCCCGGGGCATCTGCCGGCCGGCAATGATTCTTCCACGGAAAAAGAACTTCAGAAGTATCCAGGCAACAACACAACTTCCCAATACACCTGCAACCGAAATTTCCAGTGCCTTCACCCCCAAAGTTCCCAGATTATTTACAACCTGTTCATTTGCCCCCACCTGCAGACCGAAAAACAGCAGAAGGAGCCAGATGGTATAAGTAATGCTCCTGCCCAAATGGCCCAGCCAGGCCATCCTGCGCAAAAGATACCCCAATGCAATGCCACTGAATGTAATTGCCAGAACCTTAAACATAACACACGTATATATGCACAAAAATAATCATTCTCCCGACAAACGGTGCAGAAAAAGCCCCTTCCCCGCACCAAAATGCTCCCGCCTCAACTTCCGGTGCAGAAAATGCCCCATTCCGGCACCAAAACCCACCCGCCACAACTTCCGGCGCAAAAAACACCCCATTCCTGCACCAAAACCCACCCGCCACAACTTACGGCGCAGAAAACACCCCATCCCCGCACCAAAATGCTCCCGCCACAACTTCCGGTGCAGAAAACACCCCATTCCAGCACCAAAACCCACCCGCCACAACTTCCGGCGCAAAAAATGCCCATTTTCTGTACTGGAATGCACAAAAAAAGGGAACCGTTTCCGATTCCCTTTTTTATATGGTGTAATTCAAATTACTCCTGAGTTTTTTTAGCACGTGGTTTTCCACCTTTGCGGTTGTCCCTTCTGCCTCTGTTACCGCCTCTGTTGCCCTGGTTACCCTGAGCACCTGCATTGGCATTAACACCTGCATTAGGAGTAAGATCTCTCTTACCGTAAACCTCACCGTTGCAAACCCATACTTTGATACCAAGAACACCAACTTTAGTGTGAGCCTCAGCCAAAGCGTAATCTATATCTGCACGGAAAGTGTGAAGTGGAGTTCTTCCCTCTTTGTAAAGCTCTGAACGTGCCATCTCAGCACCACCCAAACGACCGCTGATAAGTACTTTGATACCCTCAGCACCCATTCTCATAGTGGTAGCGATAGCCATCTTGATGGCTCTACGGTAAGAAACCCTACCCTCAACCTGTCTTGCGATGTTGTTTGCAATGATGTTTGCATCAACCTCTGGACGTTTTACCTCAAAGATGTTGATCTGAACCTCTTTGTTTGAGATCTTCTTCAACTCCTCTTTAAGTTTGTCAACCTCCTGACCGCCTTTACCGATGATAACACCAGGTCTTGCAGTGTGGATAGTTACGGTAATTAGTTTAAGTGTTCTCTCAATAACGATTTTTGAAAGACTTGCTTTTGCAAGACGTGCATTAAGATACTCACGGATTTTGGTATCCTCAAGAATCTTTGCTGCGTAGTCTTTTCCACCGTACCAGTTAGAGTCCCAGCCACGGATAACACCAAGTCTATTGCTAATTGGATTAGTTTTCTGTCCCATGATTATTTCTCCTCTGATTTAACGGCTTTTTTATCCAAAATGATAGTAACGTGGTTAGAACGTTTTCTGATTCTTGCAGCTCTACCCTGAGGAGCGGTTCTGATTCTCTTGAGAGAACGACCCTGACCTACCATGATAGTTTTAACTACAACGTTACCATTCTCCAACTCTTTTTTGTCTGCCTCGTTCTTAGCCTCCCAGTTTGCAATTGCAGAACGTAGAAGGGTCTCCAAGCGAACTGAAGCCTCTTTCTTTGAATATTTAAGAATATCCAAAGCACGATTAACCTCAACACCTCTGATAATATCCGCTACAAGGCGCATTTTGCGGGGAGAGGTAGGAACATCATTCAGCTTTGCTATAGCTGTATGTCTTTTTATCTCTTTCTGCCTTTCGGCCATTAATTTTTTACGAGCTCCCATTTTACTGTAATCTGTGTTTCATTATACTATTTACGATTACCAGAGTGACCTTTGAAGGTTCTTGTCGGAGCAAACTCTCCGAGTTTGTGTCCTACCATATTCTCAGTAACATATACCGGAATAAACTTGTTTCCGTTATGAACAGCAATAGTATGACCAACAAAGTCTGGCGAAATCATGCTGGCTCTTGACCAGGTTTTCACTACATCTTTCTTGCCTGACTCATTCATGGCAAGAACTCTTTTCTCTAGGCTAGCCTCAATATAAGGACCTTTTTTAATTGAACGACTCATAATGCTCTATTCAGTTTAATCCGTTATTTCTTTCTACCTTCAATGATAAACTTCTTGGTAGTCTTCTTAGGGTTTCTAGTCTTATAACCCTTAGCTGGCAAGCCTTTTCTTGAACGAGGGTGACCTCCTGAAGCACGGCCTTCACCACCACCCATAGGGTGATCAACCGGGTTCATTACAACACCTCTCACGCGAGGTCTGCGGCCCAACCAACGTTTACGACCAGCCTTACCATGTGACTCCAAGTTGTGATCGCCATTTGATACAACACCAACTGTAGCGCGGCAAGTTACCAATACCATTCTGGTCTCGCCTGAAGGCAATCTTAGAATAGCGTGGTTACCCTCACGTGCAGTGAGCTGAGCATAGCAACCTGCAGAACGTGCCATAGCAGCACCCTGACCAGGAATCAACTCAATGTTGTGTACAAATGTTCCTAACGGAATCTCTGACAAGAATAGAGTGTTACCTACCTCTGGAGCAACGCCTGCACCTGAAGCGATAACCTGACCTACCTGAATGCCTTTAGGGGCAATTATGTAGCGTTTCTCACCATCACCATATACCACCAATGCAATTCTTGCACTGCGGTTTGGATCATACTCAATAGTTTTTACTGTAGCGGTATAGTTATCTTTGTTTCTAAGGAAATCAATGATACGGTACATTTTCTTGTGACCGCCACCAATGTAGCGCATAGTCATTTTACCTGAACTGTTACGTCCACCAGTTCTTTTAAGTGGAGCCAACAGTGATTTCTCAGGTACTGAACATGTAATCTCGTCAAATGCGCTGATTACTTTATTTCTTTGACCGGGAGTAACCGGTTTAAATTTACGTACTGCCATCTCTTAAATGTTGCTGTAGAAATCAATCTTATCTTCACCGGCCAAAGTCACATACGCTTTCTTGAAGTGGTTTGCGCGGCCTGTCAATAAACCCGCTTTAGTGTAGCGGCTCTTTTTCTTTCCGTGGTAGTTAACGGTATTTACATCTTTAACGTTAACACCATACAATTGCTCAATCGCAGCTTTGATCTCCAGTTTGTTAGCTGAACGATCTACTACAAAACCGTAACGATTCAATTTTTCGCCCTGAATCGTCATCTTCTCTGTTACTAAAGGCTTAATTAAAATTCCCATCGTTTTCCGGTTTTTTAGCGTCCATACTCAGTGTAAAGAGCGTCCTGAGTTCCGTCAACGAATACAACGCTGTATGCATTCATAATGTCATAAGTGTTGATTTCGTTAACATTGATAACTTTAACGTTCTCCAAGTTACGTGACGACAAGTAAATATTATTTGAATTCTCAGGAAGCACAAAAAGAACTCTTCTGCTGTTAGCCTTGATGTTATTCAAGATGCTGATGAACTCTTTAGTTTTAGGTGCCTCCATAGCAAATGGCTCAACAACTGTAATTACGTTCTCTTTAGCCTTGTAAGACAAAGCAGAGAAACGTGCCAACTGTTTAAGTTTCTTGTTAAGTTTGAAACCATAGTTTCTTGGCTGTGGACCGAAAATTCTGCCACCACCTACAAAGGTGCCTGACTTGATACTTCCGTGACGTGCACCACCAGAACCTTTCTGTCTTACGATCTTCTTGGTACTGTAGGCAACCTCCCACCTTTCTTTACTCTTGTGTGTACCCTGACGCTGGTTTGCAAGGTATTGCTTAACGTCTAGGTAAATTGCGTGGTCGTTTGGCTCCAAGCCGAACACCTGCTCGTTCAAAGTCACTTTTTTGCCTGACTCTGTTCCGTCAATTTTCAATACTGCTAATTCCATAGACATTACTCCTCCACAATTACATAAGAACCTTTAGCACCTGGGATTGAACCTTTAACAAGAATAAGGTTGTTCTCAGGAATTACTTTGATAACTTTAAGGTTCAGGATTTTAACTCTGTCACCACCTGTACGGCCGGCCATTCTCATGCCTTTGAATACTCTTGAAGGCCAAGAAGATGCGCCAAGTGAACCTGGAGCACGAAGCCTGTTGTGCTGACCATGTGTCTGACCGCCTACACCGGCAAAGCCGTGGCGTTTTACAACACCCTGGAATCCTTTACCCTTTGAGATACCTGTTACATCTACCCATGTATCCTCGCCCTCAGCGAAAAGATCTGCCACGGTAATGGTATCACCTAGCTGCAACTCTTTGTTGAAATCGTTTGCGAACTCAACAAGTTTGCGTTTAGGAGTGGTATTTGCCTTTTTAAAGTGACCCATAAGTGGGGCGCTGGTGTGTTTTTCTTTTTTCTCGTCATAGGCAAGCTGTACAGCGGCATAACCATCTGTTTCTTCTGTACGAATCTGCGTAACAACACACGGACCAGCCTCAATAACGGTGCAAGGGATATTTCTACCCTCTGCATCGAAAACGGAAGTCATTCCGATTTTTTTTCCAATTAATCCAGACATTGGTTTTAATCAGTTGTTTTAGTTAAACATAAGTTGCATTGCCAGCGATTTTTTCAGTTTGTCTTTTCCGCTTCTCAGCGCTGAGATTCAACTGGTTACAACTCCCCACATATTTTGCGGGGCTGCAAATGTACGAATAAATCCCAAAACAGCAAAAAAATTTTCATCTTCCCGACAGATTTTCAGCACAATGCACGATATCTTGAAAAACCTGCAGGGAAAAAAGATACCTTTTTATATATTTGCAGACTGATAAACATAAACAAGCACTTATGTCTGGATTTTTTGGTTGCGTTTCCCGCAATGAATGCGTCAATGACGTCTTTTATGGTACCGACTACCACTCCCATCTGGGAACCAAACGTGCCGGTTTGGCTTTCTACAACGGAGAAAAGTTCATAAGGTCCATCCACTCCCTTGAGAACGGATATTTCAGGAACAAGTTTGAAGATGACCTCCCCAAGTTCGGGGAATCAAATATGGGTATAGGAGTAATATCAGATTCCGAATCACAGCCTATAACAATCACATCCCATCTGGGAAGATATGCAGTTGTAACTGTTGCCAGGATAGACAACATTGAGGAACTTACCCGCGAATTGCTGGAAAAGAGGCACCATTTTGCAGAACTCTCCGATTCAAAAATAAATGCAACCGAACTGGTTGCAATCCTCATAGGACAGGGCAATACCCTTAAGGAGGGCATTGAGCTTGTACAGAAGAAAGTAAAAGGTTCCTGCTCTATGCTGGTACTTACAGACCACGCAATATATGCGGCAAGGGACAAATTCGGCCGTACCCCTATTGTTGTTGGCAAGAATGATAAAGGATATGTCTGTGCCAGCGAAAGTTCAAGTTTCGACAACCTTGGCTACAGCCACGTGAGGGATCTTGGTCCGGGAGAAATTGTACAGATGAGTGCAGATGGGATAAGGG
The DNA here is from genome assembly GCA_017625535.1 of Bacteroidales bacterium. Classification (GTDB taxonomy): domain Bacteria; phylum Bacteroidota; class Bacteroidia; order Bacteroidales; family UBA932; genus Egerieousia. Next base: position 95,336 of record JAGAKR010000004.1, read on the forward strand.
TTGTAACCCCTCCTCAGGAGAGGATGCAGATGTGCTCTTTCCTATGGGTATATTACGGATATCCGAGTGCCTGGTACGAGGGGGTGAATGTTGAGGAATCGCGTTACCGCAGCGGTGCAGCAATGGCCCGCAGGGACAAGGATGTTGAACCCGATTTTGCAGCCGGCATTCCGGATTCAGGTGTAGGCCATGCGGTTGGCTACTCAAACGAAAAAGGGATACCTTACAAGAGGCCGTTTGTAAAATATACCCCTACCTGGCCACGCAGCTTTATGCCGCAGAACCAGAAGATGAGGGATCTTGTAGCAAAGATGAAACTGCTTCCAAACGAGCAGTTCACCAGAGACCAGAGGATAGTCTTTATGGATGACAGCATTGTGAGGGGGACCCAGTTGAAGGACAATATTGTAAAACTGCTGGATACAGGAGTTAAGGAGATCCACATGAGGATAGCCTGCCCGCCTCTTGTTTTCCCTTGTCCGTTCCTTAATTTCTCTTCATCACGCAGTTCATTTGACCTGTACGCCAGAAGGATAATAAGGGACCTTGAGGGTACTGAGAACCTTTCTGATGAGATTCTGCAGCAATATGTGGATCCCGACAATGCAAAACACCATGAGATGGTGGAGACAATGCGCAAACATCTGCAGCTTACCACCCTCAAATTCCAGAGGCTGGATGACCTTGTGGCTGCCATAGGGTTGCCAAAATGCAAACTCTGCACCCACTGCTGGGACAACAGCAGCTATATGGAGTAATTTGCAGGAAAGAAAAAGATAAAAACTCAAAATAACATCGGGAGCCTCCGCCTTGGAGGTTCTCTTTTTCATTAACCTTATTTTTAAATTATGAAGAAGTGTAAATTAACCCTTACATTGGTTTTGTCCCTCTTTATTACCAGTTTGATGGGACAAGAGTACACAGGCCCTTTCACTCACAGCCTTATGAGTGAGAAAGTTTATGACCTTATTGTAGGTGAATCGTCGGGAGACAGGGCTTTCAATTACATCCTTGACATTGCTCCATACGAAAGGGACCGTGTGAGTGCAGATTATGCAGGTCTTTTTATGGAGTCTGTATATGTTGTGGATAAACTTAAGAGTTATGGTTTTGCTGATGCTAAGACAGAGATTGTGGGTAAAACCCAGACTTGGGACGGCGTTAGCGCAGAGATTTGGGAGGTTGCTCCAAATACTGCAAAGATTGCAGATTACAGGGATCTTGCTGCTGTTCTTGGACAGGGAAGCAAGAGTGCCCACGTTACTGCAGACCTTGTTTGGATTGGCCGTGGCACTGCCGCTGAGATTGCCGCTGCAGACCTTAAGGGCAAGATTGCAGTTACAGAGGCTTCTGCCAGCAGAGTGCACGATGCTGCTGTAAAGGCAGGTGCCGTTGGCATTATGACCTATTACTCTCCACGTCCGCTTGTAGACCCTATCCAGATTCCAAACAGCGGTATCCGTGGCGGTGAGAATGCAACATTCTGCATCAACCTTACCCCAAGGGACGGTTATGCTTTAAGGGACAGGCTCCTTGCAGGTGAGAAGATTACTGTTAAGGCAGATATTGAGACCAAAACAGAGCAGACAAACATAGAGGTCCCTACCTGTGTGATTAAAGGTTCACAGGAGAATGCAGAGGAGGTTATCCTTTGCGCCCACCTGTTTGAGGGATATGTAAAACTTGGTGCAAATGACAACATATCAGGTTCTGCAGCCCTTATTGAGGTTGCCCGCACCCTCAACCACCTTATTGAGACAGGCCAGATTGAGAGACCTGCCCGTTCAATCAGATTCATCTGGATTCCTGAGTTCCAGGGCTCCATTCCTTGGGCACAGCAGAACAAGGAGATCCTCAGCAGGACTCTTTGCAACATAAACCTTGATATGGTTGGCTTGTGGTTGAGCAAGAGCCAGTCTTTCTACTGCCTCCACAGAACCACAATGGGTAACCCTCATTACCTTAATGATGTTGCCGAGAGTTTCTACCACTATATGGGTGCAACCAACAAATCTTTTGTTGCAACTGGTGTTGGAAGGCCTGATGCCACCAAACCTGTATTCAGCGTTACCGGTTCAAGGGATCCTTTCTACTACTCTATAAATGCGCACTATGGTGCATCTGACCACGAGGTATTCAGCGACTGGGGCGTACAGGCTCCTGGCGTGATTATGATCACCTGGCCGGACAACTACTACCATACATCGGGAGACAGACCTGAGATCTGCGACCCTACCCAGCTCCACAGGGCAATTGTTCTTGCCGCCGCTTCTGCCTATACAATTGCAGAGGCTGATGCACAGGATGCAGTTAAAATTGCCTCAGAGGTTGCTGCAAATGCTGCAAAACGTATGTCAATTAAGATGAAACAGGATTTGGCTGCCCTCAACAGCGCAACCGCAGCAGATTTTGCAGCACTGTACAAAGATGCAAAATGGCATCAGGATGCAATGCTCAACAATGAGATTGCAACACTTGCTACAGTACTTGAGCTTGCACCTGCTTCAGCATCTCTCAAGGAGTTTGTTGCTGCAATGCAGGAGGGTGTTAAAGCAAACTGGACTGCCAACGGCAAGAACATTGATGCAGCAATGAAGGCAAAAGCTGCAGCACTTGGTGTTGCCCCTGTTAAGGCAATTGTACTTTCTGCAGAAGAGAAAGCCGCTTCAAAAGTATACCCTAAGAGCACTGCCAAAGTACTTGAGACCGGCTACGGCGTACTCCGCACTGTTCCAAGAGAGCTTATTGCAAAATACGGCTTTGACAAACGCGGTTCCGTAAACCACAGCGGCGAGATTGCAAAACTCACCACTACCGGAACCAACAGCATCCTGGACATCCAGAAAATGCTTGCCACCCAGTTCCCTAACCCTGATACCCTTGAGGCCATCACCAAATATGTTGAAATGCTGAAAGAGGCAGGACTTGTGGAGTTCTAGACCAATCTTTAGAATTTTTTACAGGCCTCTCCGCCCTGGCGGGGAGGCCTTTTTGTAAGCATCATATCCTCTTCTTGTCCCACCTGGCAAATTTCATATAGAGGGAGCACAGGATTCCAAGCAGTGCTCCGTACAGGATTTCTGCAGTCCAGACAAGCTCAACCTTTGTTGTGAGATGTGTCATTGCCAGAATGAAAAGGATATATACCACAAGGATTGCTGTCTCCAGATACAGGGCGGCAGAAGTATTGCCGGTGCCGGAAACCGCCTCAAAGTAGGCGTTGCCAATCCCCTGGAAGATTGTTCCGCTGCATATTACCAGAATGGAAGGGACAACCAGGTGTGCGAAACTGAGGTCATCTGTGTATATGCCTGCAATCTGCACGGGGAATATTGCAACAATCATCAGGATGGGCAGTGTGCAGAACATGCAGTTCTTCAGCACCTTGTTTATTGTCGGGAAGACCTGCTCCTTGTCCCCTTCTCCTATGATTCTGCTTACCAATGTGTTGGTTGTGGTGGAGAATGCAAAGCAAGGGGTAATCAGAATCATATACACACTCCTTGTAACTGAAGAGATTCCTGTGGCGGTTTCCCCCATCTTCTCTATAAGAACAAAAAAGATGAACCATACGCTGAAAGAGAAGAGTTTCTGAACCATTGTAGGGGTGGATATCTTCAATATGCTTCCCATCAGACCCGGCTCCGGCCTGTGGGCCTTGAACATTCCATAATCCTTTTTCCTTAATGTGATGTAACTGTATAGCGTAAAGAACAGGAAGGCAGAAATTTCAGCGCATAAAGATGCCACAGCGGCGCCGCCAACGCCCATCTGCGGAAAGCCTAAATTGCCGAATATCAGGCAATAATCCAGCAATATATTCACAACTGCCATTATTACAGTGGAGTATGTAATAACTTTTGTATTGGATATGCCAACATACAAAGCCCTGTACAGGAAGTTGAAACACACAAAGGCAATTCCAAACCGGCGGTATTTTATGTAATCCAGAGATGCCTCATATATGTTTGGAGAATCTATGAGCCGCAGCAGGAGCTGGTCTGAAAAAAAATACAATATTGAAAACAGAAGCAGCCCCAACAACAGCACAAAAAATGCCCCATGCTGGAAAATTACACCAATGCGGCCATAGTTCCTTTCCCCGAAACGGCGCGCCACAATAATCTGTATCCCTATTGCAAAGCCGGCAGCCACCGTGGTGAAAACAAAATAAAACAGTCCGGCAAGCATTGAAGCACCCAAAGCCACCACACCCAGATGCCCCAGAAACGCCGTATCGGTAAAATTGATTACGGTCTGGGCCATATTCCCCAGCATAATGGGCAAAGCAATGCCCCAAATCTCCCTGTCAGTTATTTTTGCTTTCATCAAACTCCGGAATTTACAGCGCAATATACCACATTTTTCCCGACAAATCCACACTAACATTCTCCCGGAAGAATACTCCCTATCCCTTCCTGCTATTCACTAACAAAAACCTACCGCCACAAAAAGTGGCATTACAAACAACACCTGCTGAATTTTAACGTAAATTTGCACCATTATGAAGCAGGTTTTAAAGATTATTGGATCGCTCATTATTGGCGCGGCACTGGGTTTTGGAATTTCAACCCTGTTCATCATACTTACAACAGACCTTACCTTTGAAGAATTCATTAGAAAATTCGGGAATGTGGAATTGCTGGAAATGGGAGGGGTAATCCTCTTCTCCGTTCTCAGTTTTCTGGTTGCAATTGTAGTGCACGTACTGTTCCACGAAGGGGGACATCTTATAGCCGGACTTCTCACAGGGTACAGATTTGTATCATTCAGGATTTTCAATTTTACCCTTCTTAAATCGGGAGGAAAACTTTGTATAAAAAGATTCAAGATTGCCGGTACGGGGGGACAATGTCTCCTTGCCCCTCCAGAAAAGCCTCTTGAGCAGATAGATGCCGTATGGTACAATGCCGGCGGTTTTTTGGCAAATCTGCTGCTGTCGGGAGGAGCATTATGCGGACTGTTCTTTGTGGGAGGGCCTCTCGCAAAGACTTTCCTTTTCATATTTGCCCTTACAGGCATTTTCTTTGCCTTGCTCAACGGCATTCCCTTCAAGGTTGGAGGGATGCCCAATGACGGCTATAATATGAAGATGCTCAGGCATAATCTGGAGAGCAAGAAAGCCATGTGCACACAGCTTAGTGTAAATGCACTTGTGCAGGAAGGGGTAAGGCCAAATGCGATGCCTTCTGAATGGTTCACCACGCCACAAGGGGATGACTTCAACTGGAAAGACCCTCTGCAGCTCTCAATAAGGCTTATGGAGGCTTCATACATTATGGATTGTGGGGATATGGAAAAATCCCATCAGATGCTTGAGGAGGCATACTCGCACAAGGAGAGCATTGCCCCGCTGTTTGTAAATGAAATAGTGTGTGAACTCATCTACACCTCATTGGCCACAGGACTTACAGAAAGGGCCCGTGAGCTGTACACCAAAGAGATACAGACCTACATCTCCCAGCACCGCAAAGTGATGAGTTCCAAAGAAAGGGTAATGTTTGCCATAAAACTTCTCATGGAAGGGGACCCTGCCGGCGCCCGTGAAATAATGGATTCTGTCTCTTCCCGACAGAATGAATATCTTATGCAGGGTGAGGTAAAAATGGACCTTTCCCTGATGGAGCAGCTTATTTTGGGACCATCTCAAAAAAGTGGCGGCATATAAGGCGCAAAAAGACTATTCCGAAAGGAATTCCTGAATCTGGACTTTCAATTTAGGGACATCATTTATGGCTGTATCCCATAAAATTTCAGGAGACACTTTTGCATAACCATGAACAATAACGTGTCTCATTTTTATAATGACAGGCCAACGGACTTGGGAATGAGAATCCTGAAATTCTTTTGTAAGCATGTAGGCAGCTTCACCTATAATCTCAATATTCTTCATCACAGCAAAGAAGAGCATTTTATTGCTTACAAACTGTTCAAACGCAACACCAGCAACAAATTCCTCCACATTATTTGCTGCTTCAATCATATCCTGCAATCTTCCTTTGTCCCTAGCTTGCTCTCTCATATATCAACTGTTTATCTGCATCAACACTTTCCCTTGCAAAAGACTTCACACAATCATCCACAACAATATCCACAGGACGATTCAACATTCCCTCCAAATCAACTGACATTGCAGCAAAACCCATCAATCCAATATGAGCATTCTTATCCAACGTTACAAGAATGTCAATATCACTCTGGTCATCAGCTTCTCCTCTGGCAAAAGAACCGAATATCCAAGCCTTCACCACAGGCTGTGTAGTGAAATAGTTCTGTATTATACTCAGCATTCTTTTATCCATATTCCTAAATTGCAATTTTGATACTGCTACAAATATAACAATTTTTCTTTTAAAGAGTTAAAGCCACAAAAATATGGCCAACCATCCCATAAACCTTTCCCAGTCTCCCTTGTTATATATACGAAATAGTTTTTTAAGTTAGGTTAAGTCGGGCAAGCCCTACAGTCTCGGGATGAGGTTGTGGGGTTTGTTTTATAGCCCGCTAAAGTCTGTTTATCTCCCGTTGCAGCAGCTCCAGAAACATGGCTCCGTGTACGCCATCCATTTGGGAGTGGTGGAACTGGAAAGAGATTGGAAGTGTTGTCCTGAACCATCCCTTGCGGTATTTGCCCCACATTACCATTGGGTTACAGAACTTGTCGGTGTACTGGTTCACAATGCAGTCCAACTCTGTCTGCACCATTGCAGAAGTTCCCACAATCATATAATCCTCAAGGAATGTGCTCCGGCACTCGGCAGAGGCCTGCGCTGTAAGAGTGTTGTATGCCTCCAGGAACTTTGTCTTATCCCCGGCAAACGGGATGTCGCACGAATTGATTTCCCCTTTGCTGTTGTTTACAATTACATTTATTGCTATGCTGCTGAACTTGTACAGTTTGCCTTTATCGGGAAGAAGATAGAACTCCTCCATTTGGGTTGCGGCCTTTCCAATGCACCAACAGAGGAGAGCATTGAATTTCACTCCCTGCTTCCGGCTTGCCTTAAGCAGACGGCTCACATCAAAGGTTTTGGTAAGGGTAACCATTGGCATAGGGGAAGACATCCACATCTGGAACGCCTCCGCCCTGGTAGTATCTTGTGGGTTTACTTCTGTTTTCATACTTCAAAATTAACAAAAAAACGTATGCATTCTTTTCTCTCAAGACAGTGGCGCACCCAACCCCCTCCCAACACACCTCCAAGCCACAATTGCTGCGCTACCCATAAAGAAATGCTATGAGTGGTGCACAAAAACACCCCTGAGAGCCCTCTGGCACAACTTCAGCGCGCCACTGTCTTGTGGAACCATCCGCATTCACTCACCTGCACAACATAGCGCATCCATACACCTGCACAGCCTCCCGCATCCGCTCGCCCCGCACAACAAAACACAAAAAAGGTGGACACAAAGACCACTTCCATATCTTATTCCCGACAGAATCATTGGGAATAAAAAGCCTCCCCACCATCAGGCAGAGAGGCTTTATACAATAATTTTTCTTATGGGTCAATTATTTAGAAAGTGCAGTAGCAACATCCACAGCAACAGCAACAGTAGCACCTACCATTGGGTTGTTACCGATGCCAAGGAAGCCCATCATCTCAACGTGTGCAGGAACTGATGAAGAACCTGCGAACTGAGCGTCTGAGTGCATACGGCCCATTGTGTCGGTCATACCGTATGATGCAGGACCTGCAGCCATGTTGTCTGGGTGAAGGGTTCTACCTGTACCGCCACCTGATGCAACTGAGAAATATTTCTTGCCCATCTCCATGCACTCTTTCTTGTAAGTGCCGGCAACTGGGTGCTGGAAGCGGGTTGGGTTGGTTGAGTTACCTGTAATTGATACGTCAACACCCTCGAGGTGCATAATTGCAACACCCTCGCGTACGTCATCTGCACCGTAGCAGTTGACTTTTGCACGTGGACCGTCTGAGTAAGCAATCTTGTTTACAACTTTAACCTCACCTGTTGCGTAGTCGAACTCAGTCTGGCAGTATGTGAAACCGTTGATTCTTGAGATGATCATAGCGGCATCTTTACCAAGACCGTTAAGGATACAGCGTAGAGGCTCTTTTCTTACTTTGTCAGCTTTTGCAGCAATTTTGATTGCACCCTCTGCAGCAGCGAAAGACTCGTGACCTGCCAAGAAAGCGAAACATTTTGTCTCCTCTCTAAGAAGACGTGCAGCAAGGTTTCCGTGGCCAAGACCAACTTTACGGTCATCAGCTACTGAACCTGGAACGCAGAATGACTGAAGACCTACACCAATTGCCTCAGCTGCATCTGCAGCGTTTGAGCAACCTTTCTTAAGTGCAATTGCAGCACCTACAACGTATGCCCATTTGGCGTTCTCAAAACAGATTGGCTGAGTCTCCTCGCAAGTTTTGTATGGATCCAAGCCATACTGCTCGCAAATCTCGTTAGCCTCCTCTATGCTCTTGATACCGTTTGCATTCAATGCAGCAAGAATCTGCGGCATTCTACGGTCCTGACTCTCAAATTTTACTTCTCTTATAGCCATTTTACTTTCCTCCTTATTCGTTACGTGGGTCAATGTGTTTAACAGCACCTTGCTCAGCAGTAAAGCGGCCATAAGTACCGGTTACTTTCTTCAAAGCCTCGTTGGCGTCTGTACCTTTCTTAATCTCCTCCATGAATTTGCCCATATGAACAAACTCGTAGCCAATTACCTGGTCATCTTTGTCAAGAGCCATTCTTGTACAGTAACCCTCAGCCATCTCAAGGTATCTTACACCTTTTGCATTGGTTGAGAACATTGTACCTACCTGGCTTCTCAAGCCTTTACCCAAATCCTCAAGACCTGCTCCAATCTGAAGGCCGCCCTCTGAGAATGCAGACTGTGTACGTCCGTAAACAATCTGAAGGAAAAGCTCTCTCATTGCAGTATTGATTGCATCACAAACCAAGTCTGTGTTCAAAGCCTCAAGAAGAGTCTTGCCAGCAAGAATCTCAGCTGCCATAGCTGCTGAATGGGTCATACCTGAACAGCCGATTGTCTCAATCAAAGCCTCCTGGATGATACCCTCTTTCACGTTGAGGGTAAGTTTGCAGGCACCCTGCTGAGGTGCACACCAGCCAATACCGTGAGTAAGACCTGAAATGTCTTTTATCTCTTTGCTTCTCACCCATTTACCCTCTTCAGGAATAGGTGCAGGTCCGTGGTTTGGACCTTTTTTAACAACACACATGTGCTGTACTTCGTGAGTATAAATCATACCTTAAAATATGTATTTGTAGTTAACAATTCTTTTGTGAAGTTGCAAATATAGTGTATTTTTACCAACCAAAGGACTTTGAAAACAATTTTTAATTTAAATACACCATTATGAAGAGATTGACCCTAACTCTAATGCTCCTTTTTGCAGTTGCTCTGTCATATGCCCAGAAACCTGCATTGGACCACTCTGTTTATGACTCTTGGAACAGTCTGAGAGCCATCTCAATACCTCAGAACGGGGATATACTCATGTATACCGTAACGCCTGGCGAGGGTGATGCCACCCTTGTAGTGGAGAATGTCCGCACAGGCTTCAAGACAGAGGTCCCAAGAGCCACACGCGCACAACTGAGCCAGGACGGCAACAAAGTTGTTGCAGTAATCAAACCCCTTTTCAGCCAGACAAGGGATGCCAAGATAAAGAAGGCAAAGAAAGATGATATGCCTAAAGACACCCTTGCAATCATTGATGTGAAGACAGGAAAGGTGGAGAAGTTTGCAAACTACAAATCACATAATCTTCCCGACAAACTTCACTCCCACATAGCATTTGAACTCACCCCTGCAAAGGAGAAGCCTGCAGCAGAGAAGAAAGATGAAGGTAAGGATGCAAAGAAACCACAGAAGAAAGAGGAGGTAAAGGAACTTTATGTAATGAACATTGCAACAGGTGCAATTGACACAATAAAGAATGTTGCATCATACAAGTTCAACAAAGATGGAGACCTTATGGCATATGTTGTGGAACCTGCCAAGAAAGATTCAACAGGCAAGGCTGCAATGTACCTCTACACCACTGCAACAGGTGAGAGCAAAGAGGTTATCAGCGGCCCTAAAGGCTCTAAAATAAAACTTCCTGAATTCAGCAAAGTTGGTACAATGGCATTCTATGCAAATACAGACACTTCAAAGGCTGCCAAGAAGGATGTGGAGATTTACCTGTACAATATTTTGTCGGGAGACTTGAAAGTTGCTGCAAACAACAGGATGAAAGGTTTGCAGGAGGGTTGGATTGTGAATGAGAACGGTTCAATCAGTTTCAGTGAGGATGGCGGAAGATTGTTCTTTGGCACTTCGCCAAAACCTCTTGAGAAAGACACCACCTTGGTTGACTTTGAGCAGCCACAGCTCGACATCTGGTCTTGGCACGATGACTATCTTCAGCCTGTACAGTTGCTCAGAAGGGCAAGGGATCTGAAACAGACATACACCGCATATATAAACACCTCTTTGCAGGAGCCTTTTGTACAGTTGGGAGACCTTGATGTTCCAAGCATCAATGTTCCAAACAAGAAGATGGCAGACTGGGTGCTTGTAGGTAACGACAAGGCATACAGGGTACAGAGCCAGTGGGACTACAGCCGCTTTACCGACATCTATCTTGTAAATGTGAAGACAGGTGAGAGGAAACTTGTACAGGAGAAAGCCTGCTTTGGTGCAATGAGCGTCTCTCCAAACGGAGAGTGGGTTGTATTGTATGACAAACTCGCAAAGGCTTGGTTCCAATATACAATTGCAACCGGTGAGTTGAAAGACCTTACAAGTGCCCTTGGAGTTGCATTCCACGATGAGGAGCACGACACCCCAAGCCTGCCGGGTTCATACGGACAGGCAGTATGGTTCAAGGACAACAGCGCATTCCTTATAAATGACCGTTTTGACTACTGGAAATTTGACCCTAAAGGTGTTGCAGCCCCTGTTATGCTTACAGACAATTACGGCCGCAACAACAACACACGCCTTTCACTTACAGCAATAATTGAGGATCCTGATGCGGATGCAGCGCCAATGTTCCGCGGAGCAGGCCAGATTACAGGGAAAGATCCTCTATACTTTACAACTTTCAACTTCAAGACCAAAGAGACCGGTCTTGCAACAAAAGACATTACCAAAAAGAAGAGCGTTGTAACCAAACTTGTTGAGGGCCCTTATACATACGCAAACTTTGCATACTCAAAACCTGGCAAAGGGAAGAAGGGTGTATATGTTTATGCAAGAGGAAACTTTGAGGACGGCAACAACCTCTATATGACAGCAGACAACTTCAAGACACAGAAACAGATGTCTGACATCAACCCTCAGCAGAGGGAGTACAACTGGGGAACAGTTGAACTTGTAAACTGGCAGACTGCAGACGACATCTTCTGCGAGGGACTTCTCTTCAAACCTGAGGATTTTGATGCAAGCAAGAAGTATCCTGTAATGATCTACTTCTATGAGAAGAACTCGGAGACACTTTACAATTCACGCACCCCTGCACCAAGCCGCTCTACAGTGAATATCCCTTACTTTGTGAGCAACGGTTATGTTGTATTCATTCCGGACATCTACTACAAGGACGGACATCCTGGCCAGAGCGCAATGCGTTCAATTATGCCGGGTGTTGAGATGCTTGAGAAAACATATCCTTGGATTGACGGCAAGAATATGGCAATCCAGGGCCAGAGTTGGGGCGGTTACCAGGTTGCATATATGATTACCCAGACCGACAAGTTCAAGGCTGCAGGTTCGGGTGCACCTGTTTCAAATATGACCAGTGCATACGGCGGTATCCGCTGGGGCAGCGGAATTACCCGTCAGGTACAGTATGAGCAGGGACAGAGCCGTATTGGCAAAGATCTCTGGAGCGGTTATGACCTCTACTACGAGAACTCTCCATTGTTCTTTGTACCTAATGTGAAGACCCCTGTACTCATTATGCACAACGACAAGGACGGAGCAGTTCCTTGGTACCAGGGCATTGAGTTCTTTACCGCATTGCGCCGCTGCGGCAAGATTGCATGGCTTCTCCAGTACAATGACGAGGAGCACAACCTTACCCAGAGGAAGAATGCAAAAGACTTGAGCATAAGGCTTTCACAGTTCTTTGACCATTATCTTAAAGGTGCCCCTGCCCCTAAATGGATGAAGGAGGGACGTCCTGCTACAGAAAAGGGATTTGATCTTGGATATGAATTAGTTGACTAACCAAATTGGAACCAGGTTGCCGGCTTTTCCATGCGAATGCCGGTTACCGGGTTTCCCCTATAATGAGTTATATGAAAAAACATTTTATACCGCTTATGGTTATGGCAGCTGCACTTTGTGGCTGCGGTGGTTCAGATGCCACTGAGCCTATGATTACAAAAACAGACATAAAGGTGGAGAACGGGCAGTTTACTCCGGAGATAATGCACCAGTTGGGCAAAGTGGGTGACCCTCAGGTTTCTCCCGACGGTTCCAGAATCCTTTACGGGGTAACATACACCAGCATTGAGCAGAACAAGGGAAACAGGGAACTTTACGTAATGAACCTTGATGGCTCCAACAATGTAAAGATCACCAGCACCCCTAAGAGCGAGTCAAATGCCCGCTGGATAAATGATTCCCAGATTGTATATATGAGGGGAGGCAAACTTTATACAGCTGCACTCAACGGTACAACCCTTTCAGGTGAGGCAGAGGTTGCCGGAGGTGAGGGTATGGAGGGTTTTGAACTTTCCCCTGCAGGTGACAAGATTATGTTTGTAAAGAGTGTGAAGGCTGCAGTTAAGCCTACAGACCTTTACCCAGACCTTGAAAAATCGTCGGGAAGAACATATACAGACCTTATGTACCGCCACTGGGACCATTTTGTAGAGGAGGTTCCCCACACTTATGTTGCTGATTTTAACGGCACCCAGGTTGGTGAGCCTGCAGACATCCTTGCCGGTGACACTGCAAATCCTGAGAGTCCTGAGAAGATGTTTGAGCTTCCTACCCTACCGTTCGGCGGACTTGAGCAGTTGGGCTGGAGCCCTGACGGCAACTACATTGCCTATTCTTGCAGGAAACTTGCCGGAAGGGATTATGCTTTCTCTACCAATACAGACATTTACCTCTACAATGTTGAGACCGGTGCAACCCAGAACCTTACTGCAGGGATGCCTGGCTACGACACAGCCCCTATGTTCTCACCGGACGGCAAATACATTGCATTCCTGAGCATGGAGAGGGACGGTTATGAGGCCGACAAGAACAGACTCTTTGTAATTGACATGGAGAAGGTGCTTGCAAACCTCTCTACCAAGGATTTCCGTCCGTTCATGAAGGAACTTACCACAGACTACAAATACAATGTAGACGGCATTGCATGGGCTCCAAAGAGCGACAAAATCTACTTCAACTCTTGTGTGAATGCCCTTACAGCATTGTTCGTTGTGGATGTGAACAAGGTTACAGGCCTCCCTATAGAGGATAATGAGGGTACAGGATCACTCCCTGTATCATACGGAAACGGCATAAGGAGGATCACTTCTCCTGAGGCACTTTATGATTTCGGCGGCCCTGCCCTTGTTGCTGATGAAATTGGCGAGGTTAAGCAGATCATCACAACCAATACCTGTATGATGCGTCCTGCAGAGATTGTTACAATCAACCCTATGACAGGGGAGTTCAAGGAACTTACTGCAGAGAATAAGGCAACCCTTGAGAAACTTGATACACCTCTTATGGAGCAGAGATGGATGACAACAGTTGACGGCAAGAAGATGCACACCTGGATCCTTTACCCTCCACACTTCGACAAAACCAAGAAATACCCTGCAATCCTGATGTGTCTTGGCGGCCCTCAGGGTACAATAAGCCAGGGATTCTCTACAAGATGGAACTACAGGCTTATGGCATCTCAGGGCTATATTGTAATCCTTCCTAACAGAAGGGGTACAACCGCTTTCGGACAGCCTTGGTGCGAGCAGATTTCGGGTGACTACATTGGCCTCAATATGCAGGATTACCTTAAGGCTGTAGACAATATGAAGAAAGAGCCATACGTAGGCAAAGTTGCAGCTACCGGTGCAAGCTATGGCGGATACTCGGTATATTACCTTGCAGGTATCCACGAGAACAGATTCTCTGCACTCATTGCACACGCAGGCATCTTCAACCAGGAGCATATGTTTATGATGACCGAGGAGATGTGGTTCCCAACCTGGGACAACGGCGGCGCACCTTGGGACAACAACCCTATTGCAAAACGCCACTACAGCAACTCGCCTCATACACTTATAAAGAACTGGAACACCCCTATCCTCATCACCCACGGCGAGATGGACTACCGCGTACCTGTAGACCAGGGAATGGCGGCATTCAACGCCGCCAGGATGATGGGCGTGGAGAGCAGGCTCCTTCTCTTCCCTGAAGAGAACCACTGGATTCTGAAACCTCAGAACTCAGTACACTGGAACCGCGAGTTCTTCGGCTGGCTTGACAAATACTGCAAATAATCTGTTGCAGCATTTATACATAAATCCCCGGAGCATCTGCTGCCGGGGATTTTCTTTTTATCTGTTTGCATATCTATTTTGCAACAACCCTCTTGTAGGTATCTGAATAGCCAGGGAACATAGGCTGCGGAGGTACACGGTCTGAATGGCCGTTGTTCTTGAATGAGCCGTCCTGGTTCTGGCGTTTTGTATTGCCGTCTATGAATTTTACCAGCAGGTATTCATCCAGAGCCTTCCATTTTGCAAAGAGGTCTCCGGCCTGTTTAACAGAGAAATCAGTAAGGTATTTCTGTACCTCTTCCCCACCTTTGAGTTTCAAGGCTGCCGCATCAGCGGCCGCTACTGCCTCCATCATTGCAAATTCGTGGGCATCCACATTCTCCCTCACCTCTTTGCCAATATGGTTGTAGCGAAGATATGCGAACTGGGCAATGCGGTTCTGCAGCCAGAACATTGAGGTTGGAGAGTACTCGAGCATACTTCCGTTGCCAAGTGCATAGTGCTCTGAAATGCCGTTTATGCAGGTATAGAATGGTGAAAGCGGAGAAGTTCCGGCATCGTCAACTGCAAACCAGAAGAGGCCGCCAATCTCATCAGGGAGCCAGCTGCGGCACTGCCCCACAAACCAGAAACCGGTCTGCTGAGTTGCAATGGCACGCTCATTCAAGCCCTTTTTGCCATCAATTTCAAATGATGAAGGCCTCCAGCGGTATGGAAGTTCATTGCCACCTGCCGCAATACCTTTTGTCATATCAAACTCGGTACCCTCGTAGTGGTCGCGCATCATATCTGCTACATCCTTTACAGAGAGTTTTTCCTTTGCCTTTACATAAAGAGGCATTCTGTTGGAAGGGTTGTCGCCACGTGCAAAATCAATGTACTTGTCCATGTCCTCTGCTCCATGCTTGCGGAAGAAGCTCCATACACGTGCCTCACAAGCCCTCATTGCAGAGAAATCAAGCGGGCAGAATGTGTCTGCAAAACTGAAGTCGCTGCCGTCACCCTCATAAAGGCCGCACTCTTTTGCGTGTTCCACAACATCTTTTGCATAGAGGCAGTTTTCAGGGTCATCTTTAGGGAAGGTTGTTATTCTGGCGCAGTTTGCGTGGGCAGAGATATAACCGTCGGGAATACGGATTGCTACCCATACTGCCCCTTTGTTGAGGTTCTTGCCATTCTCATATTTTGGTTTGCGGGCAATTATGTCCATAAACCATACCTCGTTCTTGTCTGCAAATGAAATTGACTCTCCGCTTGATGCATAGCCGTACTCATCTGCCAAGGAGGTGAATATCTCAATAGCCTCGCGGGCTGTCTTTGCCCTCTGGAGGGTAATGTAAATGAGTGAGCCATAATCCAGGATTGCAGTTGTATCCATAAACTCACGTCTGCCGCCCCAGGTGGATTCACCTATGAGCACCTGGTGCTCGTTCATATTGCCAATTACATTATAGGTATAGGATACCTGCGGAATATGGCCAAGGAAACGCTCCTTGCCCCACTCCCTTACCTCTATCATCTCGCCGGGCTTGTGGAATCCGCGCGGCATATATACCAATGTGCCGTAACGGGTATGCGAATCGGCCGCATAACTTACCATAACGGAACCATCCTTGCTGGCACCTTTGGAAACCAGCAGATTTGTGCAGGCAAACACCTCTGCCACAAAAATCATTGCCAGAATAGCCAGAAAAAATCTTTTCATATATGTACAGTTTTTTATGTTTCGATTTCTACAAATATAAGTTTTTTGTATGAAATTTAAATGAATGCAAGAGGTTAATCAAAACAACAACCCCCACAACCTCTTGCGAAGTTGCGGGGGCTGCCCCTACTTAACCTAAATAACACTACATTGGGATATATTCGTACGGAATGTACTTTTGCAATTGTGATTTCATATAACTGCCGCTCTTGGTTGCATAGACAATTACCCTAAGACCGGTACCGCCGTTCTGCGGAAGTGAGTCCAGCATCTCCATTCTGTGTATAGGGTTGTCCACTGCAATGCACTTCTGTACTGCAGTAACCTGATTGGTATCGAAATAGTATTCTTTTCTGGAAATTTTCTCTTTGGTAGGCTTGAATTCAAGATGTTTCTTTGGCCATACCACCCCTTTCAGACCCATCAGTGCAATTATCACAGAAAGAACCATCATTCCAAATCCGAGGTTCTCATTTTCAGGGAATGTTACAGAAAGGTATCCCAATGCCACAGCGGCTACAAGGATAAATGTACTTACAAGGGGTTTATCCTTTATTTCTGATACGAGTGAATCACTCTTTATAATGTCTTCTATATGCATAGTTTTCAGTTCTATAGATTGATAAATAAATTGGCATATGCTATAAATGCACAACAGGGTGACCTTTGCACAAGATCCCCTTCCGCATATCCTGCGGTTAAAAATTCTGGTCTGTAAAACTGGATTCTATACCCTTAGAACGTAGAGCCTTTTTCCGCCCTTGCACGGTTTGCCCATTACAGGAACACTCCTGTATTCCATATTATACCCCTCAAATGAAGGGGCCGGAATCCTGCTCCCTATTGATACTGTTGGGAAGCCAGAGCGTGGAGAGCAGTTCTGAAGTGTTGTTGATTGTGTATAGGCACCGGTACCGTTTTCTGCATATGCAACGGCGTGCCCGAACGTAGCCGATATTTCATACCCGCTGTCCTGGGCAGATATATTGTTGTAGAGGAGTTCCTGCGTGTCTGCCCCGTATACATAAAGCCCCGCAGTTGCAAGGAGTGCAACTGTAACTAAAGCAAGGCACGCAAGAAGTCTCTTCATATTAAAAATTTCTGAAATGTTATTCCAATGTCCACTCTATACCATCTTTGGTGTCCTTTATAAGTACCCCTATGGCTTTGAGATCATCCCTTATCTTGTCTGATTTTGCCCAATCCTTGTTGGCTTTGGCAATTTTCCTCTCTTCAAGGACCATATTCACAAGTGCATCCATCACTTTGTTCACACCGTTGTCTGCAGCCGAAGCCTCCTGTTCAGGGGCAATTCCAAGCACATCCGTTACAATTACAGAAAGGAGGAATTCCAGGGTCTCCTTCTCCTGTGCCCCTATTGCCTGCTTGCCGTCCTTCACCTGGTTTACAATCCTTACGGCATCAAACAGGTGTGACAATGCAATTGGAGTGTTCAGATCATCACAAAGTGCCTCATAAACATTCTCCTTTATCTGGGCAACCTCTTTTGAAACTGCCTCAGGTGCATTCGCCGCAACTTTAAGCCCCTTCACATCCTTTGCAGCCTGGAGAATCCTCTTCAAACCTTTCTCTGCAGCCTGCAATGCCTCATTGCTGAAATCCAATGTACTTCTGTAATGAGCCTGAAGGATGAAGAACCTGATGGTCATTGGAGAATATGCCTGTTCCAATACAACATTGTTTCCGGTAAAAAGTTCATCCAAAGTGATGAAATTTCCCAAAGATTTTCCCATCTTCTGTCCTTTGATGGTAATCATATTGTTGTGCATCCAATATCTCACACCGCCTTTGCCTCTGCTGGCAGTGTTCTGGGCCAGTTCACACTCGTGGTGAGGGAACATAAGGTCCATTCCTCCTCCGTGGATATCAAACTCTTCTCCAAGATATTTGGCACTCATTGCAGAACATTCAAGGTGCCATCCCGGGAAACCGTCGCTCCAAGGGGAAGGCCATCTCATTATATGCTCAGGGGAAGCCTTTTTCCAAAGGGCAAAATCTGCCGGAGAGTGTTTGTCTCCCTGTCCGTCCAGAGTCCTGGTATTGGAAATCATCTCTTCCAGGTTCCTTCCCGACAAAACTCCGTAGTTATGCCTCTTGTTATATTCATTCACATCAAAATAAACAGAACCGTTGCTCTCATATGCATACCCGTTCTTCAGGATCTGCTGCACAAGTGCAATCTGCTCAATGATATGTCCCGAAGCCCTTGGCTCAATGCTTGGAGGGCAGTTGCCGAGTTTCTTCATTGCCTCGTGGAACCTGAGGGTATAATATTGTACAACCTCCATAGGCTCCAGCTGCTCAAGCCTTGCCTTCTTTGCTATCTTGTCCTCACCATTGTCGGAATCACTCTCCAAATGCCCCACATCTGTAATGTTCCTCACATATCTCACCTTGTAGCCCAGATGTCTGAACAGACGTACAAGAACATCGTATGTTATACCTGGCCTTGCGTGTCCCAGATGGGCATCACCATATACGGTAGGTCCGCACACGTACAGGCCCACCATACCCGGCACAACTGGTTTGAAGAGTTCCTTCCTTCTGCTTAATGTATTGTAAATCTGAATATCCCTTATATTTTCCATTTTCAAAGCATTTATCAACTCACAAAGATAATAATAAAAATGGAACTATCTCCGCATCATTCCACAAGGGGTATTATTATCTTTTGTGCCACAATCTCGGTTATGTTCTTCTCCTCCCCTGCCGCGCTTGTATATTTCACATACCTTATCTTACCTTCCAGAGAGAGGAATGTACCCTTGCGTATGAGATTGAAATCGGGCATCCCCTTCCTGCTCCAGGCCACAATGTTGTGCCAGGTTGTCTCTTCCCTGTAAGTTTCATCCCTGTTTTTGATGAGTTCATTTGTAGCCAGTGTAAAACGTGCCGCAATACCCCCGTTTTCCACTTTGAGGATTCTGGCATCCTGCCCTACCCTCCCTTTGAGTTCCACTCTGTTAAGCGATCTGTCCATAGTCTCTTTCTTTTTTAATTTGTTGATATTTGAGGAATTCCCTGGGGCAAAGCAAGCGGAATCTGTCGGGAAGAAGGGTAAATTATCCGTGTATAAACGATTAAATTTCTTTTTCTGGAAACCTGCTTTCCAAAAAAAGAAAAAGTTTCTCCGGAGAAGGGAATTATACCCATCCTTCGCTCTCAAAGGAATAAATTTACAAGTGCTTTATCGGGAGGAAATGATATGGGTTATGTTCATTATGGGGGAAGGAGGGTATGCCCCGTATGCAGGAAAGAGATTACAGGGAGGACAGACAAGATTTATTGCTCTGCGGAATGCAGGGTATATGCCAACAATGAGAAGAGGAGGGTGCCCAGATCCGATACACTTGCCGGTATCACAGCCTCAATTGATGAGGATATTGCGGCAATGTACAACAGAGGGGGGAAGGGGCTCGTGAAAATAATCCTGCTGGTAACCAGACTTTGTAAAATTATGCATAAATTTGGACGTTAAAACATATATATATTGTTATGAGAAAGGTTATATTGTTTGCTGCCGGGGCAATGATGGTTATCGGCCTTGGGTCATGCGTTGAGAATTCGGGGAAATACAAGGCCCTTCAGGCCCAGTTGGATTCTCTTCAGAACAGTTATAATGTGCAGGGTGCAGAACTTGATGAGGTTTTTGCCACAATAAATGAGATTGAACAGGGGTTGAGTTCAATAAGGGAGAGCGAAAGCATCCTTGCCGTACAGACTGCAGATGGAATTGAAATAAAAGCAGGCTCAAAGGAGCAGCTGAAGAGCGATGTTGAAGCCATAAAGAGCGCCATAAAGAATTACCAGGATGAGATAAAGAAACTGGAGAATGACAAGAGGCTGCAGTCTGCCCAATTCAAGAAGAGGCTCTCTGCAATGCAGAAGGAACTTAAGGAGAAATCGGAGATAATTGAAACAATTTCCCGACAGTTGGAAGAGAAGGAGGCACAGATTGCGCGCCAAAGCAAACAGATTGCCACATTGGATGAGACTGTATCAAACCTGAAGGATGAGGTTTCAACCCTTAGCACAGAGGGGCAGCAGCTGAAGGCAAAGGTAGCAGACCAGGAGGCAGAGATTTACTCTGTGTACTATATTGTAGGTTCAAAGGCAGAACTTATTGAGGCCGGTGTAATGACCAGAGGTGGCCTGTTCAAGTCTTCAAAGGTTTCATACCAGGCAGAGAAGGATGCTTTTGTAAAGATTGACCTGCGCGAGATTTCCGAGATAAATACCAACGCCGGCAAGGCAAAGGTGATGTCAATCCATCCTAAAGGGACATATGCCTTTGTTGAGAATGACGGTGAGATGGTTCTGAACATCTCGGACCCTGAGAAATTCTGGCAGCAGACCAAATACCTGGTAATACAAGTGATGTAAAAACCATAAAATAACCTGATGAAAAAGAATTTTATAATTGTGGCAGCCATTGCTGCCATTTCTTTAATGTCGTGTAAAACAGAAATGACAAATCCGCTACTTACAGAATCGGGGCACAGGTATGAAGCCCCTGCATTTGACAAGATAACCGAGGAGCACTATATCCCTGCTTTTGAGGCTGCAATTGCCGAGGGCAAGAAAGAGATTGCCGCAATTGTGGAGAATCCGGATGCCCCTACTTTTGAGAACACCATCCTGGCACTTGAGTATGCCGGCGGCACCCTCAACAAGGTTGCAGGCATTTTCTACAACATAAATGAGGCCAATACCAGTGACCGTATGCAGGAGATTGCCGAGCAGATCTCCCCAATGATGACAGAGTATTCACTTTCAATTATGCTCAACGGGGAACTGTTCAACAGGGTGAAGGCTGTATATGAGCAGAGGGAATCCCTCAACCTGGATGTTGAAGAGGCAAAACTTCTTGCAGAAACCTACAAGAGTTTTGCAGACAACGGTGCAAACCTCTCTGATGAAGACAAGGCAAAATACAGCAAGATTCAGGAGGAACTCTCCCTTGCAACACTGAAATTTGGCAAGAACACCCTTGCAGCCACCAATGCATTCATAATGCACCTCACAAATGAGGAGGATCTTGCAGGTCTTCCCGATTTTGTAAAGGATGCGGCGGCACTTGAGGCTAAGAACAGGAACCTTGAGGGTTGGGTGATCACCCTGCAGCAGCCAAGTTACAGCCCGTTTATGCAGTACAGTGCAAAGAGGGAGTTGAGGGAGAAACTGTGGAAGGCATACAACTCAAAATGTATAGAGGGCGAGTTCAGCAACCTTGATGTGATAAAACAGATTGTAGGATTGAGGATTGAGGCTGCAAACCTGCTGGGATACAAGACTTATGCAGATATGGCCCTCAAAGACAGGATGGCCAAGGATGCCCCTACCGTAAATGCATTCCTGCAGAACCTGCTTGAGAAATCGATGCCTTTTGCAAAGGATGACGTAAAGGCAATTGAAAAGTATGCAAAATCTGAGGGTTTCACCGGAGAACTTATGCCTTGGGACTTCTCTTATTATTCAGAGAAACTTAAAAAGGAGAAATACTCGTTGAATGATGAGGTGCTGAAACCTTACTTCAAACTGGAGAATGTGAAGGAGGCTGTATTTGCATTGGCAGATTCCCTTTACGGCCTTAAATTCATCCCTGCAGAGGATATCCCTGCTTATCATCCTGATGTTGACGTGTATGATGTTACAGATGCTCAGGGGAGACATATGGCTTTGTTCTATGCAGACTTCTTCCCAAGGGCAAGCAAAGGTGGCGGAGCCTGGATGACCGCATTCCGTGAGCAGAGTTTCACAAAAGACGGCAAAACAGAGAAGAGGCCTCATATTTCAATTGTATGCAACTTTACAAAGCCTACAGAAACCGAGCCTTCTCTGCTCACTTTCTATGAGGTTACAACATTCCTGCACGAGTTCGGCCACGCATTGCACGGCATCCTTGCAGAGGGCAAGTTCGCTTCACTTACCGGTACCAATGTGGCAAGGGATTTTGTGGAACTCCCTTCACAGATTATGGAGAACTGGGCTACAGAGAAAGAGTATCTTGCTTCGTTTGCAAAACATTACCAGACAGGTGAGGTTATCCCTCAGGAACTCATAGACAAAATAATTGAGTCAAAGAACTACAATAGCGGCTATTCAAGTGTAAGGCAGCTGCAGTTCGGCATTGAGGATATGGCATGGCACTCTGTAACAGAGGTTCCTGCCGCAGATGTGGTTGCATTTGAGAAAGAGGCTGTAAAGGCGTGTGCCCTTATGCCTGATGTTCCTGCCACCGCATTCTCCCCTTCTTTCGGGCACATCTTCAGCGGCGGATATGCTGCAGGATATTACTCTTACAAATGGGCTGAGGTGCTTGAGGCCGATGCGTTCCAGGTATTCAAGGAGACCGGTATTTTCAACAAGGAGACTGCAGAGAAATTCCGCAAGGAGATACTTTCAAGGGGTAGCATTGAGGACGCCGATGTAATCTACAGGAATTTCCGTGGAAGGGATCCGGAGCCTGAGGCTCTTCTTAAAAAGTTCGGTATGGTAAAATAACCTGTATATGAGAAGAACTATACTGTTTGCAATTATGATTGTCCTTTCTTGTGCAGCATCTGCACAGGAAAGGATTTTCAGCATTACTGCCTGTGCATCTGAGGATACACGCAGCAATATGAATTTCAGCTGGGCTACTGACAAAGGGATTGGGGAGGCCATTCTTGAGATTGCCCCTGCCAAGGAGGAGGGATGGAGAAAAGCCATCGGGAAGAGATTTGACGGGGTTTATTGTACAACTTTTGACAGTATCTATTCAAAGGCTGCCAATGGGAAGAATTTTTATGAGGATGTGAAGATAAACAAATACAATGCTTCTGTTGGCGGATTGAAGAAGAATACCCTTTATAAGTACAGGGTAATTGCAGGGGGTGATACCAGTGCTGTGCATCATTTCCGCACAGCCGGGGCCAAGAAATGGAATGCCTGTATAATTTCCGATTTCCACGCATATGCTCCGCTGTATGCACGTACCAAATCTGCAATGGATATGATAGGTACGGTAGGGAAGTATGGAGATCCTTTCAGTTGGGTGCTCCATCTTGGCGACATCACAGCCTGGGGAGGAAGCTACTCTTTCTGGAAGGACCTTTACCGTGAACAGCCGTTTGTGGATTATATGTGGGCCGGTGTGAACGGGAACCACGACAATATGACCCGCACCAATAAGGGAAACACCAACGGGTTCTTCAGGGATGCTGCAGCATATCCGCACAATGGGTACCCTGGTGAGATGGGTGTATGCTACTGGTTCAGATATGGAGATGCGCTGTTCATTATGCTCAATAATGAGAATATGAGGACCGCAGAGGGGCTTGAGGCCGCACAGAAATGGGTAAGGGAGGTTGTGGAAAAGAACTCTACCGCCCGCTATAAGGTGGTGTGCGAACATTACCAGTGGTTCTTTGGGGCTACAGGAAATGATTCGCAATACGGACGCTGGAGCAAACTTTTTGATGAACTTGGAATTACCCTTGCACTTGCCGGCAACAACCACATCTATGTAAGCACCCATCCTCTGTACGGAGGCAAGGTTGTGGAGCCGGGCAAAGGTACAGTTTATATCCAGACCCCTTCTTCGGACAATGAGAGGGGTTCGGCCTGTAACCTTGAAAAGCCTTTTGAGAGCAATGGGGAGAAGATAAAGTTCCGCTGGACCGAGGGAGGACAGACTGTGAGAGGAATGCATATGAATGTTACCAAAAAGAAGATGACACTCACATTGCTGGACAGGAACGGGAAAGTTCTGGATGTTACAGAGGTGAAGCCTATAAAGAGATAAAAACAAGGCGGCTCATTGACGGGCCGCCTTTTCTGTCGGGATGAAGAAATTATTTCACCTTAACCAGTTCCACATCAAATATAAGGGTTGCATATGGTGGGATCTGTGCTCCGGCACCCCTCTCTCCGTATGCAAGGTTGTAAGGGATGTAAAGCTGCCATTTGTCACCCTCTTTCATAAGCTGAAGGGCCTCTACCCATCCTGCAATAACCTGGGTTACACCAAATGTTGCAGTCTCGCCCCTCTGGTATGAACTGTCAAATACAGAACCGTCTATAAGGCGTCCCTCATAGTGGCACTCAACAGAGTCTGATGCTTTAGGGGTTGCACCTGTACCGGCATTGAGCACTTTGTACTGCAAACCGCTTGGAAGGGTTACTACTCCCTCTTTCTTTGCGTTCTCTGCAAGGAAAGCCTCACCCTCTGCCTTTACTGCAGCAGTCTGCTCCTCCTGCAATTTTGTAAAATAATCGTTAAGGACCTGCTGGGCCTCAACTACGCTCATTGCAGGCTGCTCACCTGCCAATGAAGCCTTGATGGCCTTTACAAACTCCTCTGTGTTCAAATTCTTTATTCCGCTTGCCATAAGATTGTTGGCAATGCTCATTCCCAATGCGTAACTTACTTTCTCCATAATTGTCTTAAAAAATGCAAATATAAGAATTACACCTTAATGTTTATAATATCCTTTATATCCGTTGTGTAGTTGCCGCTGAGGCTGCTCCGCTTCATCACCCACTTCTCCTTCTCCCCCTGGGCTCCGGAAAATCCCCCCTGCACCGCTATTTTTAGGGCATCTCTCCCATAACGGGCATTCACACTGTCCAGCACCTGGTTTATGCTCTTTATCTTCTCCACATCCTTGTGCTCAAAGAGGTTCTGCTGCACCCCATTGCCGGGCACAATATCCCCCACAATCACCCCTGCCTTCTTGTAAAGGTACCCTTTCCGGTATATCTGCTTCAACCCCTTCAGAGCCTCCCCCACAAGTTCAAGAGTGGAATCCGTTGCCTCCGGCAACTTTATGGTTATGCTGTTGTAATATTTAGGGAGATCTTCCCGATAGAAATTTGTGAGGATATACACATTCACATACCCCGCTGCAGAGCCCTGATGCCTGAGTTTCTCTGCACACGCCGCTGCAAAATTTGAAACGGCACTCTCAAGTTCCTCCAGCGAGGAGACCATCTCCCCAAAACTGCGGCTTGTGGTTATGGATTTCTTCTCTTCCCTAAGGTCCAGCTGGGCAACCGGCTGCCCGTTGAGTTCCATCTGGGTACGGAGCCCCACCACCCCCATATTCTTTTTAACCCACCAGGCACTTTTGCGGGTAAAGGCGTATGCCGTATGTACCCCCTCCCCCTTCAGAAACCTTGAATACCGGCGCCCTATCCCCCACACCTCACCAATCTCCAATAATTGGAGCGCCTTCTCACGCTTCTGCTCATCATCTATTATGCAATAGCCGTGATACCCCTTATAATGCTTTGCATACCAGTTGGCAACCTTTGCCAGTGTCTTTGTGGGGGCTATACCCACACATACCGGTATACCCGTATATTTGCGCACCTTATATACAATCTCCTGGGCCTTCTGCCTTATCTGTTCCACAGCCATACCTTCAAACGATGCAAAACACTCATCTATGGAATAAATCTCCATACTTGGTACCAGTTCCTGCAATATGGCCATAACCCTGCGGCTCATATCTCCATACAGCCTGTAATTGCTTGAAAACTGCACTATCCTGTCGCCGAACTGCTCCTCCATCTGATACGCCGGCACCCCCATCTTCACCCCAAGGTCCTTTGCCTCCTGGCTCCTTGAAACCACACACCCGTCATTGTTGGAGAGCACAACAACCGGCTTCCCCTCCAATCCCGGATTGAAGACCTTCTCGCAAGAGACAAAAAAATTATTGCAGTCTATAACGGCAAACATCTATAAATCTTAGGTTTAAGTTGTACTCGGTCCCCGAGTACGGGCTAGAACGTTCTTATTGAATGGGTTACTATTCCCCAAATGATAAATTGGTTCTCTTCAGTTACTTTTATTGGGTGGAAAGAGTCGTTTTCAGGTTGGAGCCATACAGCAACAACAGAGCTGCCTTCACGCTCAAAATGAATTCTTTTAAGGGTAAACTCCCCGTCTATATAGCATACGGCCACAGCCCCCTCGTAAGGCTCAAGGGATTTGTCTATTATGAGCAAGTCTCCATCATATATGCCGGCACCCTCCATAGAGGTTCCGCGGGCCCTTCCAAAGAAAGTGCTGGAAGGGTTCTTTACCAGTTCCCTGTTGAGGTCTATCCCGTTCTCCACATAATCCTGGGCAGGGCTGGGGAACCCCGCCTTAATCTCGGGCAGTTCAACACTTATTCCCGGCTGGCCTTTCCTAATACTCATCTATAGCAGTTTTAAGACTCTTCATTGCATCCTGCAGCACCTGAAGGCCGCATCCCACATTAAGTCTCATATAACCCTCACCGCCAGGACCGAAAGCCGCACCGTCATTCAGGGCAAGACCGGCCTTGCGTACAAACAGGTGCACCAGGCGCTGTTGGTCAGCACACCCGAACAATCTGTTGCACAGTTCCCTGCAATCCAGCCATATAAGGAAAGAGCTCAACGGCCTCAAAGGCTTTATGAGCCCGCCAAGTTCATTTTTGCAGAACTCCTCTACAAAAACAACATTCCCCTCTATATAATCCAACATTTTCATTCTCCATTCATCTCCCTTTGTATATGCCGCAATTGCTCCCAAAGTGGCAAATATGGTAGGACTGCTCAGTTCATTCACCTGCATCCATTTATAGAACGGCTCCCTTATCTCCTTGTTGGGAACAACTGCAAACGAACTTACAATTCCTGCCATATTGAAGGTCTTTGAAGGGGCCCCGAATGTGATGCTTATCTGGACTGCCTCTTTACAAACAGATGCAAACGGAATATGTTCAGTTCCAAAGAGCGGCATATCCGCGTGAATCTCATCAGAAACCACCAGCACATTATATTTGTGGCATATGAGGGCCAACTCCCGTAGAGTCTCCGCATCCCAGGCAATGCCGCCAGGATTGTGGGGATTGCTTAAAATGAGCAACTTGCAGTTCCCCTTTGCACATATCTCCCTAAGGTTGTCAAAATCCATCCGGTAGGCACATTTCCCGCCATCTTCAACCCTTATGAGCGGATTGAACACCAGTTCCCTGCCGTTACCCTTTGGAACATTCAGGAACGGAGGATATACAGGGGGCTGCACAATAACCCCATCCCCTTTCTGCGTAAAATGATTTATCGCATAACCTATCCCCTTTACAATTCCGGGGATAAAGGCCAGCCACTCCTGCTCCACTTCCCACTTCTGCCTGGTTGCAAGCCACTGGGCAATGGTTGGGAAATAATTGTCGGGAATAAGATTATATCCATATACCCCTACATCCACCACTTCCTGCAGGGCTTCCCTCACACAATCAGGGGTCTCGAAATCCATATCAGCCACCCACAACGGCACAAGATCATCACTGCCATAGTATTTCTGCAGGCCGTCCACCTTTACAGAATATGTTCCTCTTCGCTCTATGTGTTTCATATTTTTCGTATATTTGTAACAATTAACGCAAATTTAATCAATCTTAAAAAATTACAATTATGGGAACTATCATTTGGTTGGTTGGAACAGTTTTGGCTATTATGGCTGTTCTTGACGTATTCAAAAAGAATATCAGCACAGGCTGGAAAATTATATGGTCTCTCCTTCTTCTTGTTACAGGCTGGATTGGATTGGCAGTTTACTACTTCTTTGCAAAGAACAAAATTGAGGACTGGAGCAAATAATTTCCATACTTCACTAAAATTTTAACCTACTTTTCTTTTTTGGCACGCGCTTTGCATATTCCTTAATTGAATAGTTTTTTCATAGGTTAAATTTTAGGTTAAAGAATACGCCCGGATCAAAAAGTGGTTAAGTTTGATCCGGGCGTGTTCTTTTATTATGTTCCAAAGGCCGTCTATCCAAAATATTCTATGGCCTCAGCCACCACAAAAGTGCTTCCTCCAATAAAAATGAAATCTTCTTCACCTGCAATTCCAGTTCCATTTCCCGGAACCAGCCTGCCCAGAAACTCCCCTATGCTCCCATTTACAGCCTCACCCCTGAAGCCATAGGAAACCATCCTCTCTGCAAGCACCTCTGCAGGAAGCGCCCTGCTTCCACGCGCCTTTACAAAATGATAATGGGCTTCACGTGGCAAAAACTCCACAATTGAATCCAGATCCTTGTCTGCAACAACTCCAAACACCATATGAAAGCTCCCTTTCACCTGTGCCGCCTGAGAGGCTATCTGCGGGCCAAGCACCTTGAACCCGTGGGAATTGTGTCCTGTATCACAAACCACAAGCGGCCTTTTGCTCAAAGTCTCCCATCTCCCCCTCAACCCGGTAATTGCAGCAGCCCTGCAGATGTTCTCCTCAACCCCCTCAACATCAAACTCCCCGTCCAGCACTCCAAGCGCAGTACAAACCGTCTTGATATTCTTCTGCTGACAGGCCCCCTTCAGATCCATATCAGCCTCTGCAAGAACCTTATATAATCTTCCCGACAAATCCTCCCCCTTCAGGGCCTCCTCCTCTGCAAACAGCAGCGGAGCCCCAACCCTGGCAGCCTTCTCCCTGAACACATCCTCCACCTCTCGGCACCCCTTCTCCCCAATCACAACAGGGATACCAGCCTTTATTATACCCGCTTTCTCCCCGGCAATCTCCGGCAAAGAGAAACCCAGGTGCTCACAATGGTCCAGACCTATATTTGTAATGATTGAAAGTACAGGAGTTATTATATTTGTGGAATCCAGCCTTCCCCCAAGGCCGCACTCAATAACAGCCACATCAACCCCCTGCGCGGCAAAATACGCAAATGCAAGTGCAGTGGTAATCTCAAAGAAACTTGCCCCCAGTTCCACAAACCTCTTCTTATACTCCTTAAGGAAACCGTACACAAACTCCTGCGGCACCATCTTGCCATCCACCTTTATCCTCTCCCTGAAATCCACCAGATGCGGCGACGTATACAATCCAACCTTATACCTCTTCTGCAGGGCTGCCGCCAGCATATGGCTGGTTGAACCCTTTCCGTTTGTCCCCGCCACGTGGATGCTCCTGAACCTGCGGTGCGGATGCCCCAACATTTCATCCAGTGCCTGCATTGTCTCAATCCCCGGCTTATAAGCCACCTTCCCAACCGTCTGGTAAGAAGGGAAACGGTTAAAGATGAACTCTATCTCGCTGTTATATTCCTGCTGTGTCATATCAAAACTTTTGCGCCGCCAAGAAGCTGTTTAAATTTTCAACTGAATATGGTTCTAAAGTTTTATGGGAAATTTCTTTATTCTCTCATAAATCATATATGAAGGGATAACACTTTTCAAAGCATCCGCAAAAATATTGAGTATCCTCTCTTTCACATAATCCTTACGGATTACCAAAGCCACTTCTCTGGCAGGCTCCGGATTATGCAAATTGCGGATATTGTATTGTTGGCTCCCCTTAAGCAGAGGGACGTGAAGTTCAGGGATTATTGTATAACCGCCATTCTCATCTACAATTCTCACAAGAGTCTCTATGCTCCCGGCCGCATAAGTAGCCCTGTTCCCCCTTCCTGACTGGCAGAAAGGGAATGTACCGCTATTCGGGCAATAGGCCTCCTGCAGCATCCACACATTTTCTGATGCCAGTAAAGAGACATCCAGTTCCTTTTCCTTATACAACCCCTCCTCAGGTGAAACATATGCCACAAAACGTTCCTTATAAACAGGTATCTCCAGCAATTCGTCATTATCCAACGGAGTTGCCAACAATGCCAGATCAAGCTCAGCCCTTTCCAGTTTCCCAATCACGGCCGGCACACGAGCCTCCTCTACATATAGATCAATATCCGGATGCTTTGCAGAAAGATATTTGAACATTCTGGGAAGAATATATGGGGCAATGGTAGAAGCTATCCCCATACGCACCTTACCTCCGGATTCCCCTTTATAGGATGACACCAATTCCTGAATCTGCGACATATTGAAAAGCAGTACCCTTGCCTGCTTAATAATCTCCTCCCCCAATTCAGTAGGTTTTACAGGGTGGGTGCTGCGGTCAAATATTGTAACATCCAGTTCAGACTCCAATTTTTGGATCAATGAAGAGAGTGTAGACTGTGTAATGCCGCAAGATTCTGCCGCACGCGCAAAGTGGCGGTATTTGTCTACCGCCACAATATATTCCATCTGTTGAAATGTCATATTAGTTCACTCAAAATTCAGACATCTGTCTGTACTATATGAATAAATTCACATTAGCCTTGTCTGCCCTTTCCATATAGGCAGCCACTCCACCTACGTTTACTTCGTCCAGCAATTCTTCACGTTTTATCCCCATCACATCCATAGACATCTGGCAGGCAATGAACTCCACGCCACTTTCAATGGCCTGCTTGCGAAGGCTCTCCAGAGAGTCAACACCTTTTTTCCTCATCAGGAACCGCATCATCCTGGCTCCCATTCCCATCATATTCATTTTTGACAGGCCCAGACCAGAGGAATCTGCAGGCAACATCCACCCGAACATCCGTCCCCAGATATCTTTCTTCACCTTGGGTTTGTTGGTCTTCTTTATTGCATTGAGCCCCCAGAATGTAAAGAAAATGGATACTTTCTTCCCAACAGCTGCAGCTCCGTTGGCAAGGACAAAGGTAGCCAATGTTTTATCAAGATCGTCACTGAAAAGGATAAAAGTTTTGCCTTTGCTGTCGGGAAGAGCAACACCTGCAGACTCACCTGCAGATGGGAGAGATTTCTCAACCAGCACGTAATATATCCCCCCTTCTGCCCGCGTTCCTATAAATTTATTGCCGGTAGTGTTGCACCAAGCCTCAGCATCGCGCGGAAAACCTGCATCAGTGGAACGGATTTCAAGTTGCCCCCCTGCCTGTAATGTTTCCATACTTTTCTTCAGTTTAAGAATAGGGCCCGGACATTGGATACCACAAGCATCAACATAAAGGACTTCTGATACTGAAGAATTATGGACAGGGATACCGCTCCCCCCGTTCACATCTCCTGCAGGTTTCACCTCTTCTGCAGGGGGAAGTACAGGTTCCGTTGCCGCTTCATAGGTTTTCAGCCCTCCAATCAGATTGCGGACATCTGGATAACCGTATCCCTTAAGTATATTGGATGCCAAATAACCCCGCAGGCCCACTCCACAAAACAGATATACCGGCTTATCTTTTGGAATTTCATTTATCCTCTCGCGCAAATCATCCAACGGAACATTTACCGCCCCCGGCAAACTCCCCAATGATGCCTCATCTGCTGTACGGACATCCACCAATGTAATATCAGAAAGATTTGCAGCCTTCAACTCCCTCCAATACAGCGGTGTCATCTTGCCTCCAAGAATGTTGCCGGCCACATAACCCGATATTGCCACCGGATCCTTGGCAGATGAATATGGAGGTGCGTAAGCGTGTTCCAGATATGTGAGATCTTCTACTGTTGCCCTGTTTTTAATGGCCATTGCATATTGGTCTATACGTTTGTCCACCCCATCATACCCCACTATCTGGGCCCCGTAAAGGCGGCCGTCATCAGGAGAGAAGGTAATCTTTATAGCCATCTGCAAAGCCCCCGGATAATAGCCGGCGTGGGAACCGGAGTGAATTGTAGCAGAGAGATACGGAATTTCCATCTGTTTCAGCCTTTTGGCTGGCAACCCGGTAGAGGCCACAGTCATATCAAATACCTTTGCAATGGCTGTTCCTATAGAACCATCATATGCCTTA
The DNA here is from genome assembly GCA_017625535.1 of Bacteroidales bacterium. Classification (GTDB taxonomy): domain Bacteria; phylum Bacteroidota; class Bacteroidia; order Bacteroidales; family UBA932; genus Egerieousia. The sequence goes on from JAGAKR010000004.1 coordinate 127,159, forward strand.
ATATTGCCAAACACCATATTGTCTGCCACTATACGGGCCTGACGGTTGGCAGGACCCGCAAGGAAATTCAGCCAAGGCTTGCCGGTAACAGGGTGAGGATATTCTATAGCATCACCCACTGCATATATAGATTCATCAGAAGTCTGCAAATATTCATTTACATAAATTCCACGCATATCCCCCAATTTCAGTCCTGCCTCCTGAGCCAAAGCCGTTTGTGCCCTCACCCCTATAGAAAGCAACACCAGGTCCGCTTCCAGTTTTATTCCCGACTTAAAATGCACCTTCAACCTTCCATCCTCACGGGCAAATGATTCCACAGCCTGCTCCAGGTAGAGTTTTACCCCTTTCTCCAACAAATGCCGGTGAACCAATGACGCCATTGAGAAATCAATGGGCCCCATTACCTGATCGGCCATTTCCACTACAGACACCTGAGCACCTGCAAGATGAAGGTTCTCTGCCATTTCCAAACCAATAAACCCACCTCCTACAATCACAGCATTCCTCACTTCATTCTGCTCCATATAACTCTTTATTCTGTCTGTATCCGAAACATTACGCAAAGAGAAAATACCTTTGCTGTCTATTCCAGGCAATGGAGGACGTACAGGCGATGCCCCCGGAGAGAGGAGCAGCTTGTCATATGTTTCTGTATACACACTTCCATCACCCCTGCGGACAGTTACCACCTTCTTCTGCGGCTCTATGCGCACCACCTCACTATTCACCCGCACATCAATATCAAACCGCTTTCCAAAAACCTCCGGAGTTTGGACAAACAGGCTCTCCCTATCTCCTATAACTCCCCCTATATAATAAGGGAGCCCACAATTTGCATATGAGATATGTTCTCCCTTTTCAAAAAGGATAATCTCTGCCTGATTGTCATTCCTTCTTATACGGGCAGCAGCAGTCGCTCCACCTGCTACACCTCCCACAATAATATATTTAGATATTCTGTCAGCCTTCATTTCTCGTATTTATTTTAAAATTAAACTTATGGGGATGCATATCCTTTCCTATTCCAGTACCTCATCCATAACCTTTTTCAACTGCTCCTTAGACAAGGCCCCTGCCACTCTCTGCGGATTCCCTTCCATTGGGATAAAGAACAACGTTGGCACACTTCTTATACCAAACAATGTGGCTAGTTCTTCCTCATCATCTACATTCACCTTATACACATCCACTTTCCCTGAATACTCCTCCGACAACTCCTCCAATACAGGAGAGAGCATTTTACATGGACCGCACCAAGGTGCATAAAAATCAATCACAGCAGGTTTTCCACCCAAAAATTTCCAAATACCCGATTGCATTGTTTCAAGACTGGCTATCCTCCTCTCAAAACCACCTTTAGTTAAATTTATAGTTGCCATATTCCAATAAGTTTTAATTATTTTGTTTTTACAAAAGTAAAATAATCATATATATTTATCAAACAGATAAAAGCGATAGTATTATTGATATTATCAATCTCGCTTTCCTCAATACTACGCATACTCTTTCTGCCTCCCCTTGCCACCACCAAATGTCACAATCCTAAAAGGACAACTTTGGAAAACTGTTTGAATTTTACTCAAATAATGATTGGAAGTTGCCTATGAAACATCCCGGCATCATTGGGCTTCCCATAAAAATGAGTAAATTAGCTGCCGGCAACAATCAGGATAACACTATGAGAAGAAAAGACAGGGAAATGGATGCGGCTTTTGCACTGGAGGTTCTGCAGAAGGCTCCGTACGTTACAGTAAGTATGACACGCCCGGACGGTACACCATACGCGGTTCCGTTGTCATTGGCGGAGGGCGGAGATGGAGAGACTTTCTATTTCCATTGTGCCAAAGAGGGGGAGAAACTGGATTGCATAAGGCATAATCCGGTTGTATGCCTTTCGGCAGTTTCTTATTGCCGCCCTGTTGTGAGCCCCAAGGAGGGGGATTTCACCCTGGAATACAAATCTGCAATTGCAATGGGGCGTGCAGAACTTGTGGAGGATGAAAAGGAAAAGATACAGGCCCTGAGGGCAATCTGTACCAGGTTCCTTCCCCACCATATGGCGGCCTTTGATGATGCGGTGGCCAGATCGCTGCAGATAACTGCTGTTGTAAGGATAAAACTGGACGGCAAGCCGCAGGGAAAAAGAAAACAATATGACAGCAACGGAGATGAAATGAAATACGGGAGAAAAATATAGCTTGTTATCGCCCAACAAAAAAAAGCACTTGCATTTCTGTAAGTGCTTTTTTTATAATGTAGCGCGACCCAGGATTGAACTGGGGACCTCATGATTATGAAGCATGGCCACGACTGTAAATATGCTCAAGCCTTACACTTTAGTATTATCAACGAACAAAACATGCTGCAAAAGTAACTTTAATCTTTCTAATCTTTTCAATCTTTGTAAAGTTTCTAATAAAAATTTGTATACTTTTTATTCTATTTTTAAATTAGCAATGCAAGCAATTACTAAACATTAACCTATCATCTTACTAAGATAACAAAACATTTTATCATGAACAATTATATCAAGTATGGGGTGATTACACTTATGGGCATAATTATTTTAATAGGGGCAAAATATGCTCCTATTAAGCATGGCTCTTTTTCACATATTATGAACGTTTTTACGATTATTATTGGTATCATGACAATTCTTGGAGGATTAGGGGGGATTCTTATATGGACTTTCAACAAGAATCAACTGATTAAGTCATATGAAGAGGTTAAATTGCACAAGCAAACATCTAATTTAACAATATCAAGAATATTGTATAAAACAATTACAATTGCAATATCAGTTATTGTTGTTGTCATGCTACTCTCATATATTAACAATAGTGCAATAAATTGGGTACGTACTGGACTAAGCGTTATATGTTGTTCATTTATTTACTTCTTGATTCTTATTCTTTCAAAAAAACATAAAGGTCATGAAAACTAACAAGAAGATGCATGCATTATTAGGATTTATTACATGTCTCACTTTAATTATTTCAATTAATGCATTAATAATTAAAACAGACTTCCAGGTTGATATCGCTGGATACTTTGCTACTGAATATTTACCAGTAGATGCTTATGAGGCATCTACCGCTGCTCTGACAGCCGGGGCAATTGCAGGAGAATATGCTGGCAAAGAAATTGGCGTTGTTATTGGCAGTTGTTTTGGCCCTGCAGGTGCAATAATAGGTTATCTAGGTGGAAGGATAGTTGGACGATGGGCAGGAATGCTTTAATGAAGATTATCTCTTCTTACACATTAACCGATTTATTTCTCACACTTATTTCAGCGTCAATCCTCATTTTGGGAATAGTCGTTGGATATAGTATTTCTACCTCTTATGAAATAAAAGCTCAAATAACTACTGCTAACAGCAGCAGTTATTTGAGTATATTGTATCATATCTTAGCAACCAATTTTAGCATTATTGCCTTTGTTTCTATTTTAGGTTATATCACATGTGGAGTATTGTCTATATGCATTATCTTTTACAACGGAATTAGGATTGGAGAAACCCTTAACACAAATTCTGACTCGGTATGGAATGTTTTAAAATTCCTTATTGGTCATGGTATTTTTGAAATTTTGGCATTAGTGCTATTTACAGGAATAGGCCTAAAGGGATATAGATTGTATCAGGACTTGTATCGTAATAGTTTTTCAAAGGGAACTTTACCACATGTTAATTTATTTATTATACCCACAATGTTATTATTATTTGCTGGAATTATAGAGGCATTCTGTATAAAATATCTATAATGAAAAAGTTTCTCTGCCACAGTTTATTTTATTTTTTACTGATTATAACCTGTTCTATAATCAGACAAAATATACACATCGATATACAAATTAATGATGGGAATATACCTATAGGCACGAATATAAGTTTTTATAAAGTTGTATCTATCATTGGATTTATCGTAGAAGCATGTATATCTTATATTATCTTAACTTTAATCGCTTTTATGTGCATTTTCTGCGCTAAATTTTTATCGCCATCTTATACATATAGAGATTTAATAAATATCTATTTCCCAAACCATAGTTATATATTATTAGGATTTGGTATCGGAGAGGCTTTAAAGACTTTATATTTATACGAAAACGACCACTTATTAGCACTTTCTCTTTTGGATAAACGTCAAATACTTATTAATCTTAAAGACTTGATGTCCCATTTCTTTTACATAGATGTATGCACACTTTGTACTGCTCTGATTACGGTATTCTTACTAACAATCCATAAGCCTCACATCTCCGAAGACCGTACAACAAAGTTAATTAGTTTGCTCCCAATTATTGTATATTTCTTCTATATTTTTTACAGCAATTATCAGACTCTTCAAAATATTGGCCAATAATTTTCATACGCTCCTCAAAAGTACAAAGTTTTTTGTAAAGTATTTCGCTCTGCTACAGTCATCCTTCTCAAGAGTCCATTCTTGTCTGCTATTTCATAATAAGATACAATTCTCTTTGAGACATTATAACATTCCAACCTGACTTAAACAACCAAAGTCTGATTGTCCCAATTATCCTGGACACAATTAATGATTCTTCAGGCAACTTCTCCAAGACATCCGCACAGAACTCCTCTGGTTTTTGATCTATAATCCAATTTTTCGGCTTTGCATCTTTGGGATAAGCAATTCTCTTATCAACGCTTTCTTTTTCTCCACTGGCATCTTATCTCTTCCTGCAGCAATGATTTCTTTAGCCAAGTCCTTTTTATGGCCAACTATATATTTATACCATTTCCCGTTAATTTTTGCTTCTACATGGAAGTCATGTTTGATTGTTTCTGTCAAGCAGAATTGCTCAACTTCAAACCCCTCTTCAGTTTGATATGGTTCCACTACAGTAGGAAGATATCCTGTCATCTCCTGTCTATACTTGTCAGGCACAAGTCCATGGAGATATCCTTCAATCTTATCTACCCAGAATTCATCCACACCATTGGCCTTTGCAATATTCCGGAATTGAACTACAGCAGATGCCACCTCATCCAATATCTTCCCTGCATTCTTGATTGCATACATACCTGCGAAATTGGTCAGATCATTTATATCTATGTCACTGTTTTTTCCGGCAATTGTCAATGAATGGCAATTTTCATATCCCATTCCACCAATATTTACAGTAAACATCAAATCATATGCTGGTGTTACATGCCAGGTACCATCCTTTTCCATCATGAACGAGAAATTTTTTACATGATCATCCACATTCGCCGCAAAAACATTAAACACCATGCGTCTGAAGAGTTCTCTAATCTCTTGTTCCGGAATATTCAAATCAAATGCAGTATCAAAAAGCCCCTCATAACTATCCACACCAGGATTGATGGCCGCCAATGTCTGTACATGTTTCTTCTCCCCGTTCTGTCTATCGTACCTTTCTGTAAGGAAATGATTCACACCTTCCACCTTAAACAAGGATGACGGCATCATTACAATATTTGCAGTTGTTGCCATATCATAATATGTCTTCTCAATTAAGGTGTATGGGAAGTCATCTTTTTCAGCAAATTTCAAGATATAGTACTTAAAATCTTTCCCCAATGCAATCTGTCCACTTTTTACATCTCCTTTCTCATTGATTGCAATGATGGCTTTTGGGTGCATGCCTCCTGCTGAAGTGCCAATTTCATACAAAGCCTGTAAGGTAAGGTCATCTTCAGGCCTTATTACAGCATGGCTTCTGCTCTCAAAAATATCTTTGGATATACGATACAACTCTTCTATTCTCAGATCCTTCTCTGTTGACATATTCTCCACATCCGGTTCGAACTCCAATGCTCCCATTGCCCTCTTTCCTATAAAAGAAAGCATATCAACAGAATTTAACATGCGGAGAGGTATTTTATTTCTTATCGCCCAGTGCTCAAATACCTTACTTCCCCATTTATCAGGTAAAGAATCTGATAAGAATTCAGGCAGCCCCTTATATAACTCATCCCTGTTTCCCACAACCGGCAAACCTCTACCCATGGGCCCTTTTATAGAATTCTTCAAAGGTGAAATGTCGATACCCTTTCCCACAAAAGCCGGATCATATGTAAATATGGCCCGGTTTCCTCTGGTATCCCAATAGAGCTTTCCGACAGGCTCGCCCCAAAGCATTACATTGATTTTATTTTTTAACATTTCTTGCTCTTCTTGGTTTGTTACTTGTTACCATATCATACATATATGCAGACATCGGTATCTCAGGGAGCAGTTCTTCTATATACTCCATTCTGTCAAGAATCTTAAGAAGCCTCAGGAATGTCTGAAGAGTTATATTATACAACTGTCCATTCTCAAACTTTCTTATTGTTATAATATTGATACCGGTCTGTTCTGACACTTCCTTTTGTGTCAAATTATACGAGAGTCTGTACTCTTTAAAGCGTTTACCCAATATAATTACCACTTGGGAAACGGGCATTCTGTTTATCGATTCTTTAATCATACAACAAAAGTAATTATAATATCGTTTAATACAAAATATTAGTATTAACAATAATTATAATAACTCTTTTTATAAATGTTTTCCATTTCTTTTCCCGTATCCTGCATACAGTCTATTAGAATTGTACGATTTACTTAGTAAGCAATATAAATCGTGTTCAGACATCTTTATATTCCAACCTGACTTAAACAACCAAAGTCTGATTGTCCCAATTATCCTGGACACGATTGATGATTCTTCAGGCAACTTCTCCAAGGCATCCGCACAGAACTCCTCTGCCGCTACATATTTATTTTTGCACCTGCTCATATATACCTTTTTTGCCGCAGGGTCCATGACATCATGATAGATTGCATTCAGGAATGCATTATATCGGCTTCCCATTAAATTTTTCAATCCTCTGTGTCCTATCACTTCATGCACTATCGTATTTGACAAATCATTCACATCCACATGGTTTGCTGGAATGACATATATCTTGTCATATGCTCCATCATAAAAGCCAAGTATTGTCCTGTTATCCTGTACTTGAGCCACATCAAGAGGTTCTATCCCAGCCATTGACATTTTTTTCATAATGTCCTCATCTATGACATATTTATCAGACTCCCGTACTGCGGCACCTAAACGGAATAAAGGCTGCAACAGATTTATAATATCATGTTTGAGTTCATCTGACATGTATATATTCCAATAGCCGGATGTATATACTGGCCTTATTTTCCATTTTTTCAGATATTTTTTGAAATACCCCATAATCACATCATCGTACAATGTCTGCAACCCTTTATTGCCACTGCCCAATGTATATCTTCTCATCTGCTTTTCCCCACCCACTATCCTAATGCTGTCATAGCCATTATAAACAGCATAATGCAACATCCTTTTGGAAAGGAACTCCCACCATTTATGAAATGGGGCATCCGGAATAGACAGTTCCAACTTAGTTTCATAGTCAACTACAGAATTTATATATTTCTCCAATCTCGCCATATAGTCCCCTACATCTGCAGCATCTGCCAACAATTTTTCAATCACATTATATGAATAATAGTTCGGCTGCAAGTCAGTATCATATCCATATTCCCTTGCATCCTGGTGTCTGGATGACTGCATCTCATCTATCAACAGTATCTTCTTATCTCCTTCAAACATATCAGCACACCGGCACCAGCAGATGGTACGGTCATCAGCGACATCAGTAAAATGCACATCATCCGTCCTATATCTGGCAATATCTGGAGATGCTATAACTATCTCCTTATAATTTGTCAGTCCTGGTGTGGCGTACTGCAATCTCAAGGTATTTATTCCTTCCCCTTCCAATACATGTTCTTCCAAATGGAGACGGTTCATTTTGATTTGTGCGATGAGATCCTCTTTGGTAATCATATTTCTAGAATTTCTCTTGAGATATTCCTCAAGTCCCAATATCTTATCCTCCTCCTTGCTTATTTTTCCATTAAGGACACCCATCCATTGCTCTCCAGTTGCCTTGACCATTTTCTGAGCAACTACAATCCTTTCACTGGTATAGTAAAATAGACGTTCAATCATGATATGAATAAAAATAGCCTGCCGCAAAGAAAACGACAGGCTGCAGTAATTTTAAAGATTCTGTGTTTTCTTTACAGTCCTTTTATTGCTCTTATCAACTGTCCTTCCTTCATTATTATCAAAAATAAACACAAGCCCCTTGGTGACAGCATTATATGCTACGGATGCATTTATTGCTTGTCCTTCCTTATTTTTCATACCATCAATCTTTACCTTCATACCGCCAAGTAGCATATCTTTTTGCATCTGCGATATTTCCGCTCCGGCTATTTTATCCGGGACATGCGCCTTCCCAACCTCCACATGATTGAGTTGGTTGGTATCCTTATCCAATGACACCAACAGATTTAGCTCGCCATTGGATGTATTGCAAGTCAACTTGGCACATCCTCCATCCTTAATGGTATTCTGCTGCTCTTCTGTAAGATATTGGCCATATATTGCAGATTTGAAATTCGGGAATTTTCTGCACAGTTCCACCCTCAGTTCTGGCTTTCCCTCTGAATTGCTGCGCATAAAGAATTTGGCATGTCCCCCTGTTATCTCAACATTGGGCAATTTCCCTTTTATTGCCAATAAATCCGTTTTTCCATAATTCAAAAGGGTCTCAAGATTATTTGTCTTTTCCAGTACGTCTTTGGTAATTCCCAGTTGTTTCATCTCTTCCCATGGAAGATCCTCAATTGTCAGTTTTGCCATTTTCTCAATTTTTTTAAGTTATTCAATAAGTCTTTTTCTCTTTGCCTTTGCATAGGACATACTTACTACCGTCCGATTGTCCACCCTGATGGAAACCATTTCAGCATGCCTTACGGTCTCCAATTGCTTGACTTTTTCCAAAGCTTTCAATGCTGCCTCTCGAGCGCAGGAATTTCTGCCTTCCAACATATATGTCATAGTCCTATCTTTTTTTGGTGTTCATAACTGATCTCATTTGTAATGCTACCATCCCGATAGTAACATTTCTTGATCAATTCCCCTCTTTCATCGTAAAAATCCCCCCAGCCATTGGCTCTATTATTTATGATTCTCACCTTAAATTTCCTTTTCCCGTTTTTATGATAATGCCTTTCTATACCATTGATGTAGCCCTCATCATATGGAGTAACAGACATAATCTTACCTGAAGAATAGTATGTGCCCCATTTGCCCTCTCTTTTACCGTTCTTATAGTATCCGTGCTGCTCATATCTGTCCATATCCTTTTCCTTCCAAAAACCTTCTTTCTGGCCATTTACATAAGTCCCCTCAGCCACACGCCCAATATTGGCATCATACTGGATGAAAAACCCCTCGATTTTACCATTTTTCACACTGAACATCATTGAATCTTCTCCATTATATACCTTATACCGCCCGTCTTCAGTAATTGCTCCCAATATTTCAGGATTATCCGGGCTCATCCATATGGTACTGTTTACCATTACCAAATAATTTCCGTTTTCTGTTTTCACCTTTTTCATAGCTATAGGATTTTTCTTAAACCATGCTGTTGTATACCCATCTGCTGCAATCTGACATCACTCATAAACTCCTGCTTAAGCAAAGTCAAATGCCTGTCATCTGTCATGGATAACGAGTAATTGTCTTTGGTATCTTCATATTTAATTTTAAGGTCAACCTTCAATGTATTGCCCTCAGGCTTATTTGACAGTATCCTGTTGATGATATCAGAAATTATTCCATCTATCTCGACTTTTTTCACTGCATCAACCTTAGGAATAATTAGGATAAATACAGGTCCTTGTCCTTCTCTGTAGGCCTTAATGGTAAGATTTTTCATAGGCTCATTTTTTTAGTGTTTTTTTTTTACATTCATCAGATATTCGTTGAGATCCTTAAAATTGTGCTGGCCGTAGTATCCGGACATATCAATAGCATTGTCACCATAGATATCAGCTATTTTCACAAAAGCTTTTTTCCCTTCACAATCTGCATCCAGACAAGCAAATATCTTATTGGCTCCAACTTCATGCAGTTTTTTTAGAGCAACAGGCAACATAGCAAGCGAATTGAGGATAATGGCATTACACTGCGAATTGTCTCTGAACAGTTCCTTATATGACAGATAATCAAAAAAACCTTCAAAAATCATATAATCCTTACTGTCGCTTTTCTCGACGATTGTTGTAATGTATTTGCCATTACATCCTTTAAAATGTTCATTACGCAGCTCATATCCTCCTTTGTCATTTTTAAAACCAATGGCGTAATACTGTTTTCCGCTGTTACCATTGGCAAATGCCACTTCATTGCAATAACGGTTTGCTGTATTGGATGAAATACCCCTCTTAAGTATATATTTCTTCAGTGGCCAACTGAAAATACGTTTTACCTCTATGATAGATAATTCGGATGGTTTCCTCTGGGGCAGTTGCTCCACCGGAGAACAGCTGCAAGTACGTAACTTATCAAGTGCTTCCTTAAAACCACAATTGTGTATCAACCGGACCAGCTCAATTATATCGCCGCCTTGCCCAGTTGACATATCCTTAAATGTATTGGTGACAGGATATACTATACATGACGGATTCCTGTCCTGTCGGTATGGAGCATGGAACAAGGCATAATTACCTTTAAGTGATACAGGATGTACATTGTTTTGCAATAGATAATCGATTATTGAAATTTTGGATTTCAAAAACTCCAAATCGCTGTTATTTTCGTACATTTGTAAAGTGACTAACGAGTTAACACACACAAATATACATAATTTTTTATCATATAATTATAACTTTTGACTCTTTTTATAATTATTTGATGTATTCGCTTGTTATAATATGACTCTGGACCAAAAATAATGATATGAGAAAGATAATAAAAGAGAATAGAAATCCTGACCAACTTAAAGAATACTCAAAGTATATGATGGGGCTATTCAAAAGAGGCGGCATCACACGCAAGGAAATAATGCAAATTATGGATCTTGCATACGTATCGGTAAGTCGCAAGTGCAGTGATCAGGACTTCACTCTCCATGAGATGATAGTCATAGGTAATCATATAGGTAAAGATTTCGTATATGACTTTGTGGACAAAGATCTCACAGACAAGGGATACAGCGAACTTATCAAGACAAACAGAAAATTGAATAAGGTTATAGAAGACCAAGCCGCCACTATCATGCAATTAAAAAAGAAGATTGCCCAGATGGAGAGCCAGCAATCATAGATAAGGTTCAACCATCTGGCTTATCTCATGCTTGATTCTGTGATAGTTCTGCTTGACAATATCATACATACTACCACCTTCCGCCTCTGCCAAAGGTGGTATTTCTTTGTAGTATTTCATATTATGCAACACATTTTGATTGGCCAAAACCCTAGCGTGAAAGAATTTCTGGCTGATTTCCTGCCCCCAATTGTCTGCTACCTGTCCCACGAAACTACCTTGAGAAAGTGTTGATATAATACTTGCAGGTATCATATCTTCAAGGTTGGTATTGAAACTCACGCTTTGCGATGAATCTCTGTCATTCACAGACAGGCCTTTTTTATTGACGTGAATCTTTCCAAATGTCTCAGCCAACATTTTGGCAGTTCTTCCCTTAACTTGCCCAGAAAAGACATTACCGATAGTGTTGATGATTACATCCGCTTCTTTCTCCCCATAATCCCTAACAATCTGCGATAGATCCTGAGCTCCTGCAACAATTGCCACCCTATTGCTCCTTGCAGTTGCAATCAAATTATCCAACCCTTTCAGATATATTGTTGGCAACTCATCCAATAACACAAAACTCTTTTGTTTACCTGGTTTATTGATAATCTTGAAGATTCTGCTTGTGTATAAGGAAAGAGCTGCAGCATATATTGTCTGCCTGTCGGGATTATTTCCAATACATACTATCTTAGGTTCCAAAGGATTATTTATGTCCAATGTAAAATCATCTCCGGACATGGCCCAATATACAGATGGCGATGACAAACGTGTCAATGGAATCTGTGCTGATGCTATTTGCCCCTGCAACTGATCCTGTGCATTTCCCTCCATTGCATTAATAAAAGGAGACATGTAATTCTTCACATCCTCCTCTTTTTGCAACATACTAAATACAGCCTCGTATGGTTGCATGAGCAACTCTATTGCATGAGGTAATGTGCAGTATTTTCCTCCTTCATACAATTTAAGGTACCATATAATTGCAGTAAAAAAGACTATGGCCGATTCAACAAAGAAGTCTCCTTGTTTCTGTATCCAAGTCTTATTGAGATTTATCATCACCATATATGCAGCTTCATAAGCATCAATTATATCCGTCATAAAATGAGGATTCAACGGATTACAACGATTGGTTTTGGTTGGGTCATCAAAATTTATGACATAAAATTTTGGCATCTTACCCCAATTTCCCACCCTGTCGAGCATTATGTTGTATACTATTTTACTCAAGTCCGGATATTTAAAGTCATAACATAACCCACAGTATCCCTTGGATATCATCTGTTCAATAAAATGGTAATAGAAAGAAAAGGTCTTTCCACTACCTGGTGTACCAAGCACCATTGATCCCCTGAAACAGTTGACACAATTGATCCATCCATCATACTCCTTGCCGTTATAGCTAAATTTGGTCGGGATGTTTACGGAATCATCATTTTCAATTTTTCTTGTCTCCTGCATAAAATTAACTTTAACAATGGCATCTGAATTATCTACAATATTTCCAAGACCAATATACCCACCAATAAGATATGCAGAAGCACACAACTGAAGATAAAGCAACAGGCTGCAAGCCATATAATATATCCCCGGCTCCATAAATCCTATAAGATAAAACAGCAGCGTTGCTATACAAAAAATTGAAATTTGCCTTGTTATATTTGTTTTTCTAACTACAGTAGAACCCAAACCTGCCAAGACGACTGACAATACCACTAGTGATTTTACAAAAATATAGTCAGACAACCCTAATTTATAACCCAAAGCTGCAATTACCCTTATCGTCTCTCCATTATTGAATACAGTATAATTATGAAGCATTGTATGAAATGCCATAATCACCAATGACACCAACCAAAATATTGATAAAACACTTTTTCTCATAATATCCTCCTATTATTTTCACGCTTGCTTGAATAATACAGATCCCTTCGTGACAGATTATTGTCATTGCTCCATCTATTGTACAGAAACACATTGGCCATCTCCCAGCTGAGGCACTGGTATGTCTGTACGCTTTCCTGATAAGGCACATACCGTACCCTCTGCCACTCTCCCTGCTTGCCGTTCCACAATGCAGCTGAGACATCTTGAGACAGAACAGAACCTTTAACTATTCTGCAATTTTTATGGTCAATATAATATACACCATATATTCGGCCATCATCATTTTTTAGGAACTGTACGCCCAATTGATATTTGGCCAATATTCGCCTCGCATGCAATTCCGACATTGAATGTTCCAATGCAAACTTTATAATATTACACATCCTTTCCCTGGTCCTCCTTCCCATATATGTGTTGACTTGCTGTCTGAATTCAAATTCTACCTTTACAGCCCTGGTCCTCCTTCCCCTATCTATTCCTGCTGCAATAAAGTGTCCGTCCCTTTCTATAAGTTCAATATTTCTGTCCAGCAATATCTTTTGAAGCTCGAAGATATTATCATATCTATATCTGCCACCTGTGTCCGTCACAATCTTGGCAATCATATCCTTGCGCCTTCTGCCTGGAGTAAAATAAAGTGGGATTATATTCTCATGCTGAAGCTGGGACCTTCGCATTACTTGGTTAAGTTCCTTAACATAATTATTGGTTTTTCTCCTCTCATTATAATCATTAATTTTTTTTCCATTTGGCTGGACCCGGTGAGATATAATATGATAGTGACGGCGACCAGTATCATTATGCTCAACCACTATATAGGGTTGTGCTGCATATCCCAGTCGTACCATATACTCCTTACACAACTCCTGTATATCAATTCTCTTAAGCTCCTCTTCTGTAGGATTTATAGATGCATGAAAAGATATATTATCTGTTCTTATGTTTGCCCGGTCCAATTTACTAAATTCATTTTTCAGGGCATCAATAATATCTCTTTCCGAAGGCCCTTGAGGAGTAATATTATTATATGCTATAATCTTATTATCCTCAATACCCATTTTAGAGACAAGATAATTCAAGCTCGCATGAACCTGTGCTGCTTTATGAATTTTGATTACCATTACTATTACCTACCAGCAGTTCCTTGACAAGTTGGATTTCTTTCACCAACAAACTCGTCATTTTATACAATTCATTCATTTTCCTTTCCGTACCATAAGAACTGATTTTGTTCTTGGAGGCATTGTAACTCTTGACAACCTGATTATAATTTACACCTATCTTCTTCACCTCCGCCACCAACAACCTCATACTTTCCAACACCTTCTCCTCCTGTACTGCCCTACGCACCGGCATAACCCGGGTTGAAAAAAGTTTTTTTCTTATATACCTTGAGACGGATTTATACCCGGCATCCTCCATCCTATGCCTAAAATCTATGTATTCCAGCTCTGTAAGACGTATATTAAGTCTCCTGGTTCTACAATCTGTTTTCATATGAATAAACGAGTTGCGAGTTTATTTCCCCGACACAAAGTGTCGCAATTTCCGCGGTATTCATACCGTGCAAGATAGTGTTTTGTCATACAAACACACATCTTGCTTTTATACCTTTCACACTTCCCGGCGCAAAGATATAAAATAATCTTATTGATATGATTTATTTTGTTTTTTAACATATTGATATTATTTATATCTTTGCACAAAGTCGCAAAATAGACAAGGAGCGTAGTCGCAGAATTGATATATCGCATTATAAACAATGCGTATAATAGCAAGGGAGCAAAATTGCAATATAGATAAGTCGCACAATCACAAAAACGCAAAAGTAACTAAGCGCATAATATTATAATAGATAAATCACATAATCACATAATCACATAATCACATAATCACATAATCACATAATCACATAATCACATAATCACATAATCACATAATCACATAATCACATAATCAATTATGAGCAAATTACAAATAAACACTGATGAATTCTCATCAACTTTTCTTGACTCAAAAACTCCAACAGAAAAACCAGAGAAAAAGAAAAAAGAAATGACAGGAGTATCAGCACTCACCGAGTGCGTCAGAATCAGCACAGAAAACAAATATGCTCTAAAAAAATATCTCCTAAAAAAAGAAGAAGAGGATGGCAAGGCAACACCACTTAACAGAATAATAAATGACATCCTAACAGAGTGGGTGGAACAACATAAAGACTAAGGGTGCAAAAAGCACCCTTGGTTCATTTGACAAGAAGAATCTGCGTAGCGACAATCTCTGTAAGGCTTCGTGAAGTTCCATCTGCAGATGTATATTTGATATATCTCAGTTTACCTTCAAGCTCAAGTTCTACACCGCCAACAATAGACTTCAGGTCTTCGATACCATTGTTGTTCCATGCAACAACATTATGCCATTGCGTTTCTACACTTATGTTCCCATTGCGGCCCTTAACAACTTCACTTGTTGCCAAAATGAAACGAGCTACTTGAGCACCATCAGGCAGGTTAATGATTCTGGCATCTTGTCCTACCTTCCCAGACAGAATAACTTTGTTTTTATTCATGTTTTTCTTTTTTGTGGGACTTCATATCCCTGTTAAACAATAAATTCATTGCTCAAAAGGAGTAGTGGCAATGCACAGTCAAGGTTTTGTGGGGAAATACTACCTGTACAGGTGGAGATTTTGCCACAAACACAGCTTGACCTTGCCAATGCGGTGACACGACCTACCTTTGCAATTGATTTATTGGAACAGGGTAGAAACCAGAAAAATATTAGAATTTCTCAGTAAAAAGCTGTTTTTTGAACAAAAGACTGAATAACAGCAACTTGTATGCTGAAGAAACACTCGTTTACAATTCGCTGATTATATGGTGTTTAAGAACAACAAGGGACAAAAACCCAAGTTTTAAAGATTACCTTGTTCAGCTTTAGAATTGCAAAATTTTATGCTTAGAACCTATTTTATTTCAAAATATTGAATAACATATAATTATATACCTTTCAGGGAGAAATTGTTAACTTTTTTAATTTAGAATAATTCTAAAGGGAGAAATTGTTAACTTTTTTCTTCTTTTTTCAGGCATTTTTCTGAGAAGTGCCTAAAACGCCTATATTTAATGACACTAATTGACATTTTTTTCGTCTAAAGAAACATTTTTTTCTTTGTCTAAAGAAGCATTTCTGACAGTTGTAAAAGGTTGTATATATCAAGTATTAGATAGTAGTAGGGGCTTTTTTGAGGATTTATTACCTTGATTATCAGCCTATTCTTTAGAAAATTCAGGGAGAAAATGTTAACATTCCAGGGAGAAAATGTTAACATTCATACTTCTCTCAGGGAGAAAATGTTAACATTCCAGGGAGAAAATGTTAACATTCATCCTTCTCTGGGGAGAAAATGTTAACATTTCTCTCCGAGTCAAAACATTTCATCTATTTCAAGAGGTTCTCCGGCCATACCAAAACTGTATTCAAGCTCCTTTGCAATCACAGTAAAAGCATATGAACACACATCATTGATGCCGTCTCCATTTATTTCAGTTCTTTTCACAAGTTCTGCAATCTTTTGGTTAACTCTGGCTACATTATCCAATGTAATCAGTTGAATTATTTGTGACAAACGAGCATCATCCATACTGAACTCCCTCCTGCATACTGTTTCAATATTTCTTCTCTGAATTTCAAGAAATTCCTTTTCCTTTTGTGTCACCACGGCCCTCACAACTTTAAAATTCAGCTTATACGGTTCCTTATCGGACATAGAATTATATACTTCTGCCACTTCAAACCAACAATTTGCCTTCTCAAATAGCTCCTCATATGCCGGTCTTATCACCCATCTGTATAGATCCTTATAATCCTTATATCTCCTCCCCAGATTCATCACCTTTCTGAATTTATCAAGTCGGATGGAGAATCCTCCCTTTTCCCGCCAACTTGACACCAACATATACATTCTTATTGTATACTTACTTGTGGCATTGAAAGCTATTTCTTTGATATATTTTGTGAATCCTTTGTCTGCCTGATAAAACAGTTTGAGTACATCCCTGTCTATCTCAATGATACAATGCCTTGAGTATTTCTTTTCCACATGTGCCTTTGCAATCAATCCAGCAATAGTCCACCTCGGTTCCCCAGTCTTTGGATTTATCGTCTCCACTTCTACGGGTATGCTACACAATTTTTTTATCAAAGGTTTAACTGTATTATATTGTTCTGGCAGAATACCCAAATCCTTATAAGGAATTTCTAAAGACACATTACCGCCCATATCACCAAAAAGTGACAGTTGTCCATCAGCTGATGAGACACCATATTTCTCATAGTTCTGGATGCTCTCCTCTATCACTTTCTGCATTTTCTCCACTACCAGAATCAGCAGCCTCATCTGCATCAGGCGAAAATCATGTGACATAAAAGTGATGACATTAGGTTGTTTAAGCCATGTTATGTTTTCAGGCAATACAACAGGTTTCTTTGTACGAGGCAATCCCTTCCTTTCCAGAATCGCCTTCCCTTCGACTATCTTTTTCGCCCTTTCCATACTACCCGTTAATCTTATCGTTGATATATCCGGTTATGCAGCTGTAAAGTCTGAAATAGTCATCTGAGCCTTCATAATTTACCTCATGCCTGTAATAATTTTCAAAAAGATAGGCATGGGCAGCCATCAATTCCTGCAACACTTGTTCCGCATTAAGGTTTGAATCATTGTCAAACTCTTTTTCAATAATTCTTTGAATCAAATCTAACTTTGTCATATCACTATAATTTCAGGTTTTTCTTTTTATCATGTTTCAGATCCTCCGGAATAGAGATATCATCCATCTCCTCCTTCTGGTTTTGGCCAATCTCAAGACCGAAATGTCCTGTCATGAACTGCGTCACCGCTTTGGCATCCGCAAGCACATTGAAGATATACTGAGGATCCTGCTTCATATTCTCCAGCCAACATTTCAAGTAGGCAATATTATTCTGCTGAGGAGTCTGCTCCACGCCTATGGAGAGACCAGTCAAACCAGCAGACAATTCCGCAATAAGTTCCTCATGGCCATATGAGTCAACTCTTTCAGGAGCCTTCGTCTTGCGAGGACAAGCATCAGGATGCATGGTGCTGTGAGCCATTTCATGCAGAGCTGTACTGTAGAACTGCGCCATCTGACTGAACTGCTCCCTTAACGGCAGTACAATATGGTTGTCTTTAGGTGCATAATAAGCTTGATTTGAACGCTGCTCGTGAATAGGGCATATCCAATCACCTTGCAACTGTTTATCAAGCATAACGTGACTTTCTCCCTGGACCATATTTGTAACACAGAACTTCTGCTGGAATTTATCATATATCTCAGGTCTCACTTCCTGCATATTTGTTTGACAGATATTGAAAACAACATAGTATGACAGCTTCACTTTGGTAGTACACTGCTCCTGTTGCTCCTTAGTCATCTTCTGGAACTGATCATCGGGAATATATTTTCCATTTTCATCTTTATGATAACAGATATAGTGCTGCACTGGCCATCCTCTCTGTCCCTTGAGAATACTTACACCAAGTTTCTGTGCTTGGTTATATGTGAGATATACAGGTAATCCGTAACCTTTCATGTCCATTGCCAATGAAAGAAGAAAAAGATTTGCGCCTCTGTATCCGGTACCACGAAGGTTGACCGGATAAGCACTGACATTGAACCATGGTTTCTCCCAGAAGAGTTCATCATTGAATTTCTCCATCAAAGCAGAAGTATATGCTTCCGCCAGTTTTTCAAGTGTCTTATTCATATAGATATCTATTTTTTCACAAATATATATCTATTTGATTAATTTTTTTGTTTTTTATCGCATTGTTATTATATCTTTGTGTAAAATTTTAAACCATGGCAAAAACAATTGCATTTTTCACCGTTAAGGGGGGGACAGGAAAAACATCCATTGCCGTACTGTTCTCATCATGGCTCAATAAAGAGAAGAAAAAAGTACTCTGCGTTGATGCCGATGCCCCTGCCTATAACCTATTCAACCTACGTCAAAGGGAGATCAGCGAATACGAAAAGTCACCGGAAATGATTGACCGCCATCTTCCTTCTGGCAACAACTCTATTTATCCTATAATCAAACTAGGCACAGAGGAAGAAAAACAAAACCTTATACGGCTGAAAAAAGAAGACATCTTTGACTTTATTGTCATTGACTATCCTGGTTCTTTAACTGATAGCAATGCAATATCTCTTATCAAGGCTAAATTCATAGACCTTGCCATCCTGCCAACAATTATGGATACATCAGTAATTGTTAGCAATATAAAAGCAGCTACCCAGCTGATGCATTACATACCAAGTGTAAGACTCTTATGGAACAATGTCCTCTTCCATGAAAAAGAAGAAATATATAAAGAGCATACCCAAACCATAGAACAGAAATATGGCCTACAAGTATGCAAAAATAAGGTTAAAAGCACCTCATACATGAGAAGGGAGTACGGCAGTGACACGATATTCATAAAATCGACACTATGCTATCCGGAGAAAACCATCCTGGACAAGAAACTTAACTACGATACAATCTTTAAAGAAATAATCTCAGAATAATACCAATATGAGTAGACGCGAATATAATTTCAAATCAGACATATCAAAAAACAGTTTCAAAACAAACAGATCATTCTACAAGATATCAAGCCGTGCCAGGGAACTGACAATAAAGAATCTTGCTGCAGCGTTAGGCAAATCAAGGAATGCCTTCGTGATATACCTGCTTGAAAAATGCACAGAGTATGATCCTGAGTTGAAATTACGGTACAAAACATACTATGATGAAAATCTTAGGATTCTGGAGGAAGAAGCAAAGAATATCTCCTCCAAAAATAACATCAGACAGTCCAATAATCAAAAGAGTGACCTATAAAATAACAGATGGCTTTACTGATCTTAAACCAGATTATTCTCTAAAAGAACTGGGAGAAGAACAGTCACAAGCCCTTGAACTGTCAACGCTGGATTTTGCAATAACAGAAAAAGAAATAGAAGATTATGAAAAGAACTTCAAGACACTTAGCGGTCAGTATTAGCGCAATACTTTTACTGGCACCACATGCAGTATCTGCACAAACAATCGACATCTCATCAGGATTGACAGAAGTAGAATCACAATTAGCCAGCATATACAGCAGCGCACTGAACATAGCCATGACGCTATTCGGGCTTGGGGCATTGATAGGCCTAATAATAACAGCTTATCAATTGTACACAGATGAGCACGGGCAGGGGTGGAAAAAATCCCTTTCATGGTTCGGAATTCTGGCTTTCATCTGCATTGCTCTATATGCTATAAAACAGATGTTCAACATCTGATGAAAGACAATTATGGAAGTAAACAAAAGCCTTGACTCCAAAGTAAGCTGGATGAGAATAGAAGGGACATATCTTCTTTTCCTGGCATTATGGATAGTGATTGCACTTATCATCACTTTCATCTGCCTATCAGCAAATATACCTGCTATTCTGATGCTTGCCATACTATGCAGCAGCACTACGGCTGTTGTACTGTATTTAATGTC
This sequence comes from Bacteroidales bacterium, assembly GCA_017625535.1. GTDB lineage: Bacteria > Bacteroidota > Bacteroidia > Bacteroidales > UBA932 > Egerieousia. The sequence continues at coordinate 147,789 of JAGAKR010000004.1, forward strand.
TGCTTCCGCCAAAGGTAAGGCTGCCACAAAGATTGCCTCAAAAAGAAAAATGAACTACTACATATGCAGACGATAAGGAAAGTTGAATACCAGGATCTGTACCCAGTGCTGGAAGTAAATGAAGAATGCATAATAGGCAAAAGCGGAGACATATGCATATGCTTTCTGATGTCATTGCCAGCCAAGAACAGCCTTTCAGCTGATGAATATAGTGAGATGCGCCAGCTGCTGATACGTGCATTTGGCACATTGCCTGTCGGGACAATAATAC
>JAGAKR010000005.1 GCA_017625535.1 Bacteroidales bacterium
ATAATCGGAACAACTCCGTTTTTCTCTTTGCTCCCGTTCACGTAGAACAGCACCTTAAATGTACTTCGCATAATCTAATCTTTTTTTGGTTACAAAATTAGTTATCAGCGAGTTATATATTGATATGCAAACTAACGCAGAACGATGAAACGTGACGACACAAAGAAAAACTTTACTGCATTATCGGGTAATGACTTGGCAACCATTCTATTTCATTACCTTGCGTTTCTTTGCTAAATTGCCATTGTTGCTATTTCCGAGGTTTTCTGTTTAATGCGTTATGGCTCAGTTCAAAACGCAGAAATTCTCCTTTTTTGCTCCGAGAACCGTAATTTTTTGAAAAAAAGTGGAAATCCTAAATAATTATCATTACATTTGTGTAATATTTTAAAATACGCTAAAAATAAACTTACGTAGACTTTACGTAACATTAAGGAATTATTCTTTATGGAACACAAAATTATTGACACAAAGGAGGTAGTAATCCGTTTTACTGGAGACTCGGGAGACGGAATGCAGTTGACCGGTACTTTGTTCGCAGATGCCTCTGCGTTATATGGAAATGAGATATCAACATTTCCGGATTATCCGGCAGAGATCAGAGCACCGCAAGGTACAGTTGCAGGAGTATCGGGATTCCAGGTACACATTGGACAGACAGAGGTAAAGACACCGGGAGATTTTTGTGACGTGCTTGTAGCAATGAACCCTGCAGCACTTAAAGCAAATGCAAAATGGGCCAAACCTGGTGCAAGCATTATTCTTGATGAGGATGCATTTGACGAGAAAGGCCTTGAGAAGGCAGGCTTCAAGACAAATGACCCTATTGAGGAGATGAACCTTAAAGATTACCACATCATCTGGGCTCCTATCACCACACTTACCAAGGAGTCTTTGAAAGACAGCGGTCTCGACAACAAGTCTATTGTAAGAAGCAAGAACATGTTCACATTGGGTATGTGCTACTTCATGTTCAACCGTCCGCTTCACTTTACAGAGGAATATCTTGAGAAGAAGTTTGCAAAGAAACCTAACCTCATTGCTCCTAACAAGAAAGTGCTCAACGACGGTTACAACTACGCGCACAATATCCACGCAATACCTAACACATACAGAATTGATCCTGCAAACCAGGAGCCTGGTGTGTATAGGAACATCAACGGTAACCAGGCAACAGCTTGGGGTCTGTTGGCAGCATCTGAGAAATCAGGACTTCCTATATTCTGCGGATCATACCCTATCACACCTGCAACCGTTATCCTTGAGGAGCTTGCAATACACAAGGCATTCGGTGCAAAGACTGTACAGTGTGAGGATGAGATTGCCGGTATCTGTACTTCAATAGGTGCGGCATATGCAGGTAACCTTGCAGTTACCACCACTTCAGGTCCCGGCCTTTCACTCAAATCAGAGGCTTTGGGTCTTGCAATGATTACTGAGCTTCCTCTTGTAATCGTTGATGTACAGAGGAGCGGTCCTTCTACAGGTATCCCTACAAAAACAGAGCAGACAGACCTTATGCAGGCACTTTATGGCAGAAACGGTGAGTGCCCTATTATGGTAATGGCAGCACGCACACCTTCACATTGCTTTGAGTCTGCATTCTACGCTGCAAAATATGCATTGGAGCATATGATGCCTGTAATCCTTCTTACAGAGGGCTTCATCGGCAACGGTTCGGAGCCTTGGAGAATTCCTGATGTAAGCAAATACCCTGCTATCAATCCTCCTATCATTGACAAATGTGAGGGCAAATTCAAACCATACGAGAGAGACCTTGAGCGTTGGGCAAGACGTTGGGCTCTTCCTGGAACACCTGGCCTTGAGCACAGGGTTGGAGGTTTGGAGAAAGCTGAGCACGGTGCAATTTCATCAGACCCTCAGAACCACGAACTGATGGTTGCCAACAGGGCTGAGAAAGTTGCAAGAGTTGCAAACTACATCCCAGACCTTGAGGTTGTAGGCAATCAGGAGGGTGATGTCCTTATCGTTGGTTGGGGCGGTACTTACGGCCACCTTTACACAGCAACAAAACAGTTGTTGGAAGAGGGCAAGAACGTAGGATTCGCACACTTCGACTACATCAATCCGCTTCCTAAGAATACTAAGGATGTATTCAAGAGATTTAAGAAAATTATCGTTTGTGAGCTTAACAGCGGCCAGTTTGTAAGTTACTTGAGGGGCTTGAACCCAGAGTTCACATTTGAGCAGTTGAATAAAGTTCAGGGACAGCCATTCATCGTTAAAGAGATTGTTGACGCTGTAAACGCATTATAATCATTTATTGAATTTCAAAAGAAACATCGTTATGAAATATACATCACAAGACTTTAAAAGTGATCAGGAAGTAAGATGGTGTCCGGGTTGCGGTGACCACGCAGTTTTGGCATCAGTGCTTAAAGCAATGCCTGAGGTATGTGAGGAGCTCAACATTAACAAAGAGGATCTGGTTTTCGTATCAGGTATCGGCTGTTCTTCACGTTTCCCTTATTATATGAACACATACGGATTCCACTCAATCCACGGTAGGGCTACAGCAATCTCTACAGGTGTTAAAGTGGCAAATCCAAAATTGTCTGTATGGCAGGCAACAGGTGACGGTGACTCGCTTGCAATTGGCGGTAACCACTTCATCCACGCCATCAGAAGGAATATAGACCTTAACATAATACTTTTCAACAACAGAATCTACGGTCTTACAAAAGGACAGTATTCTCCAACTTCAAAACGCGGTATCATTACCAAGACTTCACCTTACGGTTCAATTGAGGAGCCGTTCACTCCAGGTGCATTGGTATTGGGCGCAAGAGGTACCTTCTTTGCCCGCAGCCTTGATTCAGAGCTTAAACTGAATCAGGAGATAATGGTGCAGGCAGCAAAACACAAAGGAACCTCAATAATGGAGATGCTTGTAAACTGTGTAATCTTCAACGACGGAACACACCAGGAGTTTGCTGAAAGATCTGTAAGGGCAGACAGAACCATCACTTTGAAACATGGCGAGCCTATGATCTTTGGTGCAAACAGAGACAAGGGACTTGTTCTTGACGGCCTTCAGTTGAAAGTGGTAACAATAGGTGAGAATGGCGTTACAGAGAAGGATATTCTTGTTCACGACGCACATTCAGATGAGAAACTCCCTATCCATACAATGCTTGCCAATATGAAATATCCTGATTTTCCTGTAGCATTGGGCGTTATCAGAGATGTTGAAGACAGTACATATGATGAGAATGTACACAAACAGGTGGCAGAGGTAAAGGAGAAGGCAAAGATTTCTACAATCGACCAGTTGTTGCGTTCAGGTGCAACCTGGGAGGTAAAATAATAAGACACTTAAATTAATTTTTTTCAACAAAACTACTTAAAATAAAACATTAGTTATGAAAGCAGCTGAAATAATGGCGAAACTTCAGGCTAAATACAGCCATGAGCCAGAGTATCTACAGGCAGTTCACGAGGTGCTTGAGTCAATTGAGGAGGTTTACAACCAGCATCCTGAGTTTGAGAAAGCAAAAATCGTTGAGAGAATTGTAGAGCCAGACAGAATTTTCACTTTCCGTGTTACTTGGGTTGATGACAAAGGTGAGGTACAGACAAACTTGGGTTACCGTGTACAGTTCAACGCAGCTATTGGACCTTACAAAGGCGGTATCCGTTTCCATAAAGCAGTAACTCCTTCAATGCTTAAATTCTTGGGCTTTGAGCAGACTTTCAAAAACGCTCTTACTACTCTTCCTATGGGTGGTGGTAAAGGTGGTTCAGATTTCGATCCAGTTGGAAAATCTGACGCTGAGATCATGCGTTTCTGCCAGGCATTCATGCTTGAGTTGTGGCACAACATAGGTCCAGATCAGGACGTTCCTGCAGGTGACGTAGGAGTAGGCGGACGTGAGATCGGTTACATGTTCGGTATGTACACCAAACTTGCAAGAGAGTACAATACAGGTGTTCTTACAGGTAAAGGCGCTTGCTGGGGTGGTTCAATCCTTCGTCCAGAGGCTACTGGTTTCGGTGCACTTTATTTCACTGAGCACGTTCTTGCTAAAGCTGGCAAAGATATCAAAGGCAAGACTGTTGCCCTTTCAGGATTCGGTAACGTTGCTTGGGGTGCTGCAACCAAAGCTACTGAGCTAGGTGCTAAAGTTGTTGCTATCTCTGGTCCAGACGGCGTTTGCGAGATTCCAGACGGTATCACTAAAGAGATGATCGACTATATGCTTGTTATGCGTTCATCTAACCGCAACAAAGTTGAGGATATGGCTACCCAGTTCCCTGGTGCTGCAAAATTCACTGCAGGCAAGAAAGCTTGGAGCGTAAAATGTGACATCGCACTTCCTTGTGCATTCCAGAATGAGTTGAACGGTGACGATGCTAAACAGCTTCTTGAGAACGGTACTTGGTGCTGCTGTGAGGTTTCAAACATGGGTTGTACTCCTGAGGCTATCAAAGCATTCCAGGATGCCAAGATTTTGTTTGCCCCTGGTAAAGCAGTTAACGCAGGTGGTGTAGCAACTTCAGGTCTTGAGATGACTCAGAATGCTACTCATATCAGCTGGTCTGGTGCTGAGGTTGACGCTAAACTTCACTACATCATGCAGAGCATCCACGAGGCTTGCGTTAAATTCGGTCAGCTTCCTGACGGTAGAGTAGACTACGTGAAAGGTGCTAACATTGCAGGTTTCATGAAAGTTGCTCAGGCTATGTTGGAGCAGGGTATCATATAATTGATAATCCATATTCCATAATAAAACGGGCTCACTATATTGTGAGCCCGTTCTTTTTTATGAATGTGAGCAGTGTTATCCTGCTTACTTTCATTCGTCTTGCAATTGCAGATTTGGATATCCCTTCCTGTAGCATCTCCTTAATCCTCTCTTCTTTGCCCGAAAGTTTGGTTCTGGTGGATTTGCTCCCTTTAGGCCTGCCCAATACTGCTCCTTCATTTTTCTTGCGTGCAAGAGCCTCTTTTGTGCGTTGTGAAATAAGGTTTCTTTCTATTTCTGCACTGAGTCCGAATGCAAAGGCCAATACCTTGGAGTTTATGTCATTCCCCAGCCTGTAATTGTCCTTTATTGTCCATACGTGTATTCCTTTCTGCATACATATGTTCAGTATGGACATTATCATCATCAGATTTCACCCCAGGCGGGATATTTCTGAACTTATGAGGATATCCCCTTTGTTCAGTTTTTTTAACAGGGCTCCAAGTTTTCTTTTCTCAACGGCCATATTGCCTGAAATAGTCTCCTCAATCCATTTGTCTATCTTTATGTTGGTTCCATTGGCAAAGTTCATTATTTCAAAACGCTGGTTCTCCACGGTCTGTTTGTCCGTGGAAACCCTAATATATCCGTATATCATAGTAAAAGTTTCAGGGGGTTAAAAATTAGACTACGTATACATCGTTATGTAAAAATGTCCTTTAAAAAAAACGGTTCCAACTCAAATAAGTGGAACCGTTTCGTATGTGTCAGGGAATCATTTGTTCCCTATGTACGGGATCTTTACTCCCAACCTGGATTCTGTACAAGGTTGTCGTTAACCTTTCTCTCCTCGTCTGGAATAGCCCAAACAAATTTCTTGAATCCTGCCTCGCAAACTTTCTCATTGAATGAAGGACCCTGCTGAACTGCATTCAAGACCTGAGGTATACGACCGTTGTAACCCTCGTTCCATCTCTTGTAGCAGTCTACGATGTAACCCTCACCAATGATCTCTTTCTTCCACTCAGCCTTGATTGCATCCATTGTACCCTCAGTAAGTGAAGCGCCTCTGGCCTCCTGAAGGGCATTAAGAGCCTCTTTTGCAGCAGCCGCATCGCCTTTCATTGCATTGGCCTCTGCATTGATCAGATACATCTCACCAAGTCTGAATACTTTAGGACGCTGGCTGTATGCTCTTCCTGGTGCAGTCTCATACTCTGGATTACCCCAGTATTTTGCAAAAAGCACAAGGTTGTAATCTGTTGCAGATAGATATACAGGAAGTTCCTTGAACCAAACCTGGCCCCTCAAGTCAGACTCCTCATACCAGTCAATTGTTGTCTGGGTAGGGATGAAGTCAGGAATATATTTCTTGATTGAAGTAGAGAAACCAAGGTAAATGTCATTCTCATTTGAACCAGAACCAGGCTCTGGGCTTACAGAGCTGGTCTCAGTCTTGTCGGTATACAACTGAAGCATACACTCTGCACCTGAATCGTTAACCCATTCAGCCTCCATCTCCTCTACATTTGTAGCAAGGGCATATTTGCCAGAGTTGATGAGTTCAGCAGAGATAGAAGCTGCAGTAGCCCAATCCTGTTTGTAAAGGGCAACTCTTGCCTCCAATGCCTTTACAGCATCAATGGTAGGTTTGATTGCACCTGCCTCACCTGTAACACCTGCAAGAAGCTGTTTTGCAGCTGCAATATCAGAAGCAATCTGTGCATAAACCTCAGCAACGGTGTTTCTTGCTGGTTTCAGGCCAAGGTCAATTGAAGTGATTACTGGAACACCCAAATCGCTTGAAGCGCTTGAAGGGTTGTACATAGGGGCATATCTTCTTACAAGCTCGTGCATGATTGATGCTCTGTAGAAGTGTGCATTTCCTTTGTAGATGTTTGCCTCTGCCTGCTCGTCTGCACTCAGCTCAATCTTTTCAATGTTCTCAAGCAGGTTGTTGATGTTTACAACAAGAAGGTATGAATACTGCCAGATATCCCTCATATTGTACTCATCTGCAGTAAAGTTGTCATCACTCCTGTGTGGCTGACCCTGTCTGTTACCGAAATCCACTGAAGCATTGAAATACTCAGACTGTACCTCATTTGTCAATGAGAAGATTCCGTAGAAGCACGCACGGTAACGGTGTGCAAGACCGTTATCAAATTTTGCAGCATCACTGATTGACTTGAATGCATCCTGCTGTGAAATGGAAGTACTTGGGGTAAGATCCAACTCACAAGAAGCAATCAACAGAGCCATTGCTGCAACCAATGTGGTTTTCAATATATTTTTCATCTTTCTATCTTAATTGTATTTGCTTGTTATTTAGAATGTAATCTCAAGACCTATCTGA
>JAGAKR010000006.1 GCA_017625535.1 Bacteroidales bacterium
GAACTTCGCTGGAAAGCTTCTATGTTACCATTTGCTAAGGGCAAGGAAGTCGTACCTGTGATCTTTGCAAAAAATATAACCAACAAATCCGAATCGAGCCTTACTATTACTCCTGAGGATGTTATGGAATTAATGAAGTAGGTTTCTAACTCAAAGTTTCTGGTTCTTGGGCAAAAGCTCAATGTTTCCCGTCGATTTTGCCCAAGAATCGACAATATTCAATTCAACTTACTCACCAGATCCGTCAGCATATCATCATCAATATCCCTATACCTGGCGAATGCTCGGCTACCCTCCTTGTGCTCGGACAACTTACCGATTATGTTCGGGTCGGGAGTTTCCTTGTAGAGGTTTCCGATGAAGGTGCGACGGGCGAGGTGGCTGCTTGCAATGTCGCAAAGGCGTTTTTTCTCTTCTTCACGAGTCTTGGGATTGATGAATCCCACACCTCCACCCAACAACAAATTTTTGGCCGCTCAACAACAAATGCATATCTTTGTATTTTAGTAAACCGTTTTACTATCTATTATGATACTTAACAAACAGGTGGGTGTGTTCCTGAATCTGGTGCACAACCGCACAAAACAGTACATTACAGGCATTTTCCAGCAGCACGGGTTCAATATTACCCCGGAGCAGTTTCTGGTAATGGATGCCCTGTGGGACAATGGAGTGATGTCACAACAGGAGATTGCAACCAACATAATGAAAGACAAGAACTCTGTTGTAAAACTCATAGACGGGCTTGAGAAAAAGGGACTTGTGAAAAGGGTTGCAGACAAGGCAGACCGCCGCAAGAACCTTATAGAACTTACAGAGTATGCCTGGGAGATAAAGGATGGGGTTACCGAAGTTGCAATGGATGCCATAAACCATGTAATAAAGGATATTCCTCAGAATGAGATGTATATATTCATAAAGGTATTGAGCAAAATGGCAGAAAACATGAGTGAGGATACAGACCTACTGGCCCTTGCCGGAAACCACAATGTACAGGAAACCGCCAGCCATCCTCTTCCCGATGAAAATACGCCCGATACCCTTTTCTAAAAGACAATTATGGGAAAACTATACGATAAACTTACACAGGATTACAGGATAAAGGAGGGCCTCAAAGCCTGTATCAACTGCGGAACCTGCACTGCAATATGCCCTGCTGCAGAGTTCTACAAGTATGATCCCCGCAAAATAGTGGACATTGTCCAGAGCAAGGATGATGAGGAGATTGAAAAACTGCTCAAGAGCGAGACCATCTGGTACTGCGGAGAGTGCATGTCGTGCCTCACAAGATGCCCACGCAAGAATGCCCCGGGACTTGTGATAATGGCCCTGCGCAACCTCTCAATGGAACTGGGCTACTTTGCAGAGAGTGAGAAAGGGCGCCAGCAGTATGCCCTAACCAAAATAATGAGTGAGAACATCCTCAACTACGGCTATTGCGTATATGCCCGCACCTTCAAATCTGAAGACCACCCCGAGGCAGGCCCTGTATGGGAGTGGATAGAACAGAATATGGAGGATGTATATGAGCGCAACGGTGCCAACCTGGATGGCGAAGGCCCCGGAGCCCTGAGGAAAATCCCCCAGGCAGATCTGGATGACCTGAAGAGGATCTTTGACCACACAGGTGCCACAGCCCGCATAGAGACCATAAACAAATATTCAATGGAGAAAGCCAAGGAGATGGGCCTTACTCCCGACGAGTATTTCCGCCATGTATTCAACGACACAGAAAAAGACCATTTGAACCAATAGGAATTATGATATATCAGGGAAAACAAAAGATTTGGAGTGATTATCAGAAGGAGATTCCCGATGACCATTACTTTTACGTACGCAGCTGCATACGCCAGAACCTTTTTCCGGCAAGTGAGAAGACCTTCCTGGACATTACCCGCAATAAATTGGGAAAGGATTTCTTTGAAACCGAGCACCATACCACCTGCGGAGGAATTGCCTACCACTGCGATGCAATCCCCCAGGAGACCTCAATGACCATCATTGCAAGGCAGTTTGCCCTTATGCACAAATATGGTTATGAGAACTATGTATGCTCCTGCATCACCTCATTCGGACTCTATACAGAGACCCTTGAGACCTGGCACGAGTTCCCGGAACTGGAGGCCAAGATTGCAGACAACCTCTGGAAAACCTGCAAACTGGAGTTTGCCAAACCCAAATACCTGGCCCACGCCAGCGACATAATATACAAATTCAGGAATCTGATTGCCGCACAGGCAAAATACAAACTCATAAACAAGAAGACCGGCCAACCGCTTAAGGTTGTGGAGCACATAGGGTGCCACTACGGCAAAATGTTCCCAAGCAAGAGTGTGGGCGGAGCAGAATACCCATACGTACTTGCCGGTATGATAGAGGCGTGGGGAGGTGAAGTTATAGACTATCCCGAAAGGAGACACTGCTGCGGATACGGCTTCCGCCAGTATCACGTAAGGAGCAACCGCGGTTACTCACTTTCAAACACCCACAAGAAGTTTGAGAGTATGGAACCGTACAAGCCCGATATGATAATCACCAATTGTCCGGGATGCCCTTACTTCCTCGACCGCTGGCAATATGTAATTTCAGAACTTGAAGGGAAGACCTACGGAGAAAACGGTCACGGAATACCTGTTTTCACATACGAAGAGGTTGCCGGACTGGTTATGGGATACAATCCTTGGGACCTTGGTCTGCAGATGCATCAGGTTGGACCTGAACCTGTTCTGGACAAGATGGGGATACCTTACAATCCGGAAGACAAATACAAGGGCCCATACGGAAAAGATATCGGCAGGCCGGAACTTCCAAGTTGCGGATGTCTGTAGGGCCGCAAAACTGTCGGGAAGAAGAGCTTATAAACTGAAAATTTGGAGAAATGAAAAATATAGTTGTAATTGGAGGTGGTCCCAGCGGACTTGAGGCAAGTGCCAACCTGCATAAAATGGGCTACAATGTAATTCTGGTGGAAAAGTCCCCAGCCCTTGGAGGTCACCTGGCCAAATGGGACAGGCTGTTTCCGCAAGGCATCCCTGCAAAGGATGTGCTGGAGGGGATGATATCCAATATAAACGGAGTCAAATATTTCCTTAATGCAAATGTGCAGAGCATAAACGCCCTTGGAAAATCATATAATGTCATTCTGGACAACGGCATTACCGTACTGGCGGATGCAGTCCTTTTTGCCACCGGTTTTGACCTCTTTAAAGCGGAGAAGAAAGAGGAATACGGATACGGCATTTACGAAAGGGTAATTACCAATGCAGACCTTGAGAACTGGTTCAGGACAAAAGAGGACAGCAGAGTTGCAAACAATCCCAAAAGGATAGGTTTTGTACACTGCGTGGGTTCAAGGGATGAGAAGGCCGGCAACAGATACTGCTCCAAAGTATGCTGTGCAACCGCTGTAAAACAGGCCTGCGAGATAAAACAGGAGTTCCCGGATGCAGAGGTGTTCTGCTTCTATATGGACCTTAGAATGTTTGGAAGGGGTTACGAAGACCTCTATCTTTCTGCGCAAAAAGAATACGGAGTAAGATTCATCCGAGGAAGGGTTTCAGAAGTGGCTGAAAACATAAACAAGGAACTTGTTGTAAAGGCAGAGGACACTCTCAGCGGCAAACCTATCAAAGTTACTTTGGACCTGCTGGTACTTATGGCCGGAATGCAGAATTGCAGTGCCGGAGCAAAGGTTGCCGGCCAGATAGGAGTTGCCGGAATGGAAACAGACGGATTCTTTGAAACAAAAGACACCATATATTCGCTTCAGCAGAGCAACAAACCGGGAGTTTTCTTTGCAGGAGCCTGCACAGGCCCCAAGACTCTTCCCGACAGCCTTCACGAGGCCCGTGCCGCTGCCCTGGCCATCCACAACTACCTTCAGGAGGGTGAAAAAAGATGATTATGGGAAAATTCGGATTTGCCTTGAGCCCCAGTTCCAGAATCAATCTGGACGAAGTAGACAAAGTAAAATTTGCAAAACTGGTTGAAATTGAGCCGGATGTACTCAAATGTATGGCATGTGGAAGCTGCACCGCCAGCTGCACTGCCGGAAAATTTGTAAAGACCAGCATGCGCAGCGCCATCCTGGCCCTCCAGAACGGAAAAAATGAGGACGCAATAAACTTCCTCAAGGGATGCCTTCTGTGCGGCAAATGCACAATGGTATGCCCAAGGGCCATAAACACACGCCATTTGATAATTTCAATACTCAAAGTATATCAATAAGTTACGATGAAGTCGTATCACGATTGTACTTGTAGTCGTGTCACGATTGTAAAATAAATATTATGAGAGAAAGGATTGCCGGTGGATATGATGATTTTGTGATTCCCTTTATGGTGGGAATGGCATTCATCTTCATCTACCTTTTCATAGCACTTATAAGGCTGTTCACACACATCCCTCCAAAAGACAGGATAAAGTTCTTCAAATCTCTGGTGAACCCTAAAATACTCTACAAAGACTGCAGGGACATTCTGTTGGACTGTCTGCTACACGTAAAGATATTCAAACGCAACCTGCTGCTGGGATATATGCACGCCAGCATTGCATTCGGCTGGTTCATGCTCATTGTGGTGGGGCATATAGAGATGTGGCTCTATGTTCCTCAGAGGAACGGCCTCCTCTACTACCCTGTATTCTTCAGATATTTTGTAAAACAGGAAGGAGACCTTACCATTAAAGGTGCATTCTTCTTCTTCCTTATGGACTTCTTCCTCCTTATGGTGCTCAGCGGAGTGGGACTTGCAATGTACAAGAGGTTCCGCTCAACTGCACTTGGAATGAGACGTACCACAAAGCCCTGCTTTGCAGACCGCGTGGCCCTTGCCTGTCTGTGGAGCATTTTTCCGTTAAGGCTTCTTGCAGAGAGTTTTACAGCCGGAATTGCCGGAGGAAGTTTCCTTACCAAACCAATGTACTGGCTCTTCAACAACTTCCTCAGCAACGATGCCCACATCCTTCCTACCTGGTGGGCCTACTCCACCGCATTGGGACTCTTCTTCCTGGCCCTGCCATTCAGCAGATATATGCACATTCCTACAGAGGCATTCCTCATCCTGCTGCGCAACGCCGGACTTAAAGTAACCAAACCCCGCAAAGGATTCGCAGAAGCGGAGATCTATTCCTGCTCAAGTTGCGGAATATGTATAGATGCCTGCCCAATGAACATCCAGAAAAAGAACCTTCCGTTCTCATCTGTATATTTCATAAGGTTCCTCCGCCGCCACAATACAAGGAAAATCAACCAGATATCAGACAAATGCCTGATGTGCGGCAAGTGCGTGGCCCTCTGCCCGGTGGGCATTGAATCCTGCGGAATAAAGAGGGCTCAGAGGGCAACACTTTACAACGACATCAAACACGACTACACATACCTGCACCAGGCCCATCATACTCCCGACAGCCCTGCGCATCCCCTTCCAGGCACCCAGGCCGCCACAGGCACATCTGCCGCCACAGGCACTCTTTCTGCATCAGTACAGGCTGATGCAAAATTGTCGGGAAGAGGAACTGCCTCTGAAAAGGTACTTTACTTTGCAGGGTGCATGACCCACCTTACCCCTTCTGTAATTAAGAACCTTACCGGGATTTTTGAATCGTCGGGAACAGAATATGTATTCGCAGACAAGGATGGCGGGGTATGCTGCGGAAGGCCGCTGATACTTGCCGGAAGGGAAGATGCTGCAAAAGAGGTGATTGCAAGGAACACCGAACTTATCCGGAACAGCGGATGCAAAAAAGTGGTCCTCTCCTGTCCTATCTGCCTTAAAGTGCTTAAAGAGGAGTATAACCTTAAAGGGATTGAACTTGTACACCATACACAGTTCATAAACACTCTGCTGGAGCAGGGAAAGATAAAAGTTTCACCAACTGCCGGCAGTATGGTATACCACAACCCTTGCGAACTTGGCAGAGGATGCGGAATCTACAAGGAGCCGCTTAATGTGCTCCAGCAGTTGGGAGAACTTAAGAAGGCTGCAAAAGAGGGCAAGGAGAGCATCTGCTGCGGAGGAAGCCTTGGCAGCCTTACCCTCAATTACGAAGACCGCGGCAAGATTACACAAGGCTCGCTTGCGGCACTTACCATAAATGATCCGCAGAAGATAATAACTGCCTGCCCGCTATGCCTTAAAACCTTTGCAGACAAGGCAGACAGGCCGGTTATGGACATTGCCCAAATTGTAAACGAGAACATTTGTCAAAAATAGCAAAATAGCGTACTTTTGTGCGCTTAAAAAACTAAAGATAATGGAGATAAAACCTACTTCCTACAAACTTGAAAACTGCGCAACCGGACGCCAGTTCCAGGATGCAACCGGCTGGATGCTTGCAGATCCTGAGCATAAGGACCCTGCATTGGTAAGAGCCGTTTATGAGAAAAAACAGATTGAGTTCAAGGACAACTCATACGGAATATACAAATTTGCAGACTGGATGCCAATCCAGAGGATGCTTGAGGGCTCCTGCGCCCCTGTAACCTACAAGAGTGAGGCTCTTGCAAAGGAACTGGGACTTGAGAACCTCTACATCACATTCAGCGGCTGGTGGCCTGAAAAAGGTGCCCAGATGCCAACCTGCTCATTCAAGGAGACCGAAGCATACTCAGTATGTGCAAGACTTCCAAAAGAGAACAACAGGATTATGGTTGTAGCCTCAGCAGGCAACACCGCAAGGGCATTCGCACAGGTTTGTTCAAAAAACAACATCCCTGTAGTAATTGCAATCCCTTACGACAACCTCAATGCCCTGTGGTTCCAGGAGCCCCTTAATGATTGCGTGAAGATCATCTGCTCCCCTGCCGGCACAGACTACTTTGATGCAATTGCCCTTGCTGCAAAACTCAACGGCAGTGCAAGATATATGGAAGAGGGAGGTGCCAAGAATGTTGCCCGCAGAGACGGTATGGCAACCACAGTCCTTTCAGCAGCACAAGTCATTGGCCGTATTCCCGACAGTTATTTCCAGGCAGTGGGAAGCGGTACAGGAACCATTGCAGCCTACGAATCAAACTTGAGGCTGATTGCCGACGGACGCTTTGGCAGCCACCTGATGAAACTTATCCCTTCACAGAATATTCCGTTCACCCCTATGTACGATGCATTCAAGGCCGACAGCCGTGCACTTCTTCCATTTGACGAGGATGAGGCACGTGTAAAGGCACTTGAGATTGACGCAAAAGTGCTTTCAAACAGAAAACCGCCTTACGGCATTGTAGGCGGCCTTTACGATGTGCTCAAGGCTACAGACGGCGATATGCTCCTTGCAACCAACCAGGAACTTGCCGCTGCCTGTGAACTTTTTGAGAAGCTGGAGGGCTGCGACATCCACCCTGCAGCAGGTGTAGCGCTCCACTCATTGATGACCGCTGTAAAAGAAGGACTTGTACAAAAGGACGACGTAATAATGCTGAACATTACCGGCGGTGGAGAGAAACTCTTCAAAGCAGGACACAAGTGGATTGGTGTGGAGCCACACCTGGTGATGGATGCATCAACCCCTGCAGAAGAGGTTATTGCAGCAGTTGACAAATTGTTTTAACAGACAGATAAACTTAACCTGAACAACATGAGCTTTAAATTGACTGAGGTATTCCAGCCCAAACTGTTTGAGCTGTTCAAAAAAGGAAACTACAACAAGCAGACCTTCACCGCAGACCTCATTGCCGGTGTGATTGTAGGTATCATTGCTCTTCCATTGGCCATTGCCTTTGGTATTGCATCCGGAGTTTCTCCACAGCAAGGTCTTATTACAGCCGTAGTTGCTGGTTTTCTGGTATCATTCTTTGGAGGTTCCCACTTCCTCATTGGAGGTCCTACCGGAGCATTCATTGTAATTGTATACGGAATTGTGGCACAATACGGCATTTCCGGGCTTATAATAGCAACCGTACTTGCAGGTATCATACTTGTACTTATGGGTATTTTCAAACTCGGAAGTATAATCAAATTCATCCCTTACCCTATTGTTGTGGGATTCACCAGCGGTATTGCCGTGGTAATCTTCTCAACTCAGGTAAAAGATTTTCTGGGACTTACAATTGAAAACCTCCCAAGCGAGTTCATACCACAGTGGAGCGCATATTTCAGCCACATTGCAACATTCCAGCTGCATGAGTTCCTTTTGAGCCTCGGATGTCTCCTTGTAATCATCTTCTGGCCTAAAGTAACCAACAAGGTTCCCGGATCACTTATTGCAATCATCCTGGGTACTGCAGCATCTGTATTGCTGCTGAAATTTGCAGGAATTGAGTTTGCAACTATCGGGAGCAAATTCCCGGAACTTGCAAACGGCATAGAGGTACCTAAGCCACAGGCACCGCACATCACCTGGGACACTGTACAGAATATGTTCCAGCCTGCATTCACAATTGCCCTCCTTTGTGCAATTGAGTCATTGCTTGCAGCAATGGTGGCAGACGGTGTAACCGGCAAGAGACACAACTCAAATACAGAATTGATTGGTCAGGGTATCGCAAACATCATTACCCCATTCTTTGGCGGTATCCCTGCAACAGGTGCACTTGCCAGAACAATGGCAAACATCAACAACGGCGGAAAATCGCCGGTAGCAGGTCTTGTACACGCAGTTGTACTGCTGCTCATATTCCTCTTCCTTATGCCATACGCAGTATACATCCCGCTTGGATGCCTTGCAGCAATCCTTGTAATGGTGGCATACAATATGAGTGAATGGAGAACCTTCAAATACCTTCTCAAAGGCAACAAAACAGATGTATCCGTACTTCTCATCACCTTCTTCCTAACTGTAATAATTGACCTTACAGTAGCAATAGAGGTGGGTCTGGTACTTGCCATCATCCTGTTCGTAAAACGTATCTCAGAGACCTCATCAATCAAGGTTCTTGAAGGAGACACCGTTGCCGGCACAGAAAACGATGAGAAAGCAATGCTTGCAGACACCGAGCATCTTGATGTAGACCCAGGTGTAGAGATCTACGAAATTGACGGTCCTTTCTTCTTCGGACTTGCCAGCAAACTTGATGAGATAGACCGCGACCTCCGCAAACAGGGCATCAAAGTGCGTATCATCCGTATGAGAAAAGTTCCATTCATGGACTCAACAGGATTGAACAACCTCAGGAGCCTGTGGAAACGCTCACAGAAGGACAACGTACAGATTATCCTCAGCGGCGTAAACGACAACGTCCTCTCCTACCTCAACAAAGTTGGCTTCACACAGGAACTTGGCAAAGAATACATCTTCCCTCACATCATCCCTGCCATAGCCAAGGCAAATGAGTTGAGTGCGAAATAGACTTTTCAAGAGGCAATGAATTACATACACAAGCCGGCCCAATTGGACCGGCTTGTGTTCTATTAAGGTAATTAATTTCTATACCACAGGATTATGGCAGCTCATCCCACCGTCTGCAATAATTGTTTGCCCTGTGATATACCTTGCATCTTCGCTGGCCAGGAATGTAATTACACCGGCAATATCTTCCGATTTGCCGGCATATGGCAACGAATTATGCTGCATGAACTTTTCCCTCTCCTCCTGGGAAAGGTTCCCAAGGGCTGCCGGGGTAAGGATCAGTCCGGGAGCAACAGCATTGCATCGTATCCCATATCTGCCATATTGGGTGGCAATATACCTGGTAAGATTAATTGCGCCAGCCTTGCTTATGCCATACAATGTGCCTGTAGAATTGCCCAGAAAACCGCCTATTGAAGCCACATTTACAATACATCCTTCCCGATGGTCTTTCATATAAGGGAGGGCCGCCTGCACAGTTGTAATCATACTCCGCAGATTCACGTGCATAACCTCATCAAAATATCTTACATCCAGTTCACCAACAGCCAGATCTTTTGAGAGGTCACTTCCACCCACATTATTTACAATAATGTCAATACCTCCAAACAGTTCAATAGCCCTGTCAACCGCCCTGCCTGCACTTCGGCTGTCCTGTGCCTCAAAAAGCACCGCCTGAGCGTGATACTGGTTATCCATCAATGAAGCGGCAAACTTCTCTGCACGCTCCAGATTATGGTCTGCAATAATCACTTTTGCCCCCTCCTTAACAAATCTCTCTGCAGTAGCTTTCCCTATACCGCTTGATGCCCCTGTAATGAGGGCTACTTTATTCACCAACTTTTTCATAAAAATCACTATTATAAAGTTACTGAACCTTTAACAATGGTGTGGGAGAAAGGTTTGAATAATGAGCTTTAATGTAGTAACTATGCTTATTAAGTGTACACTTTTGCTGATTTAACTTAAAAGTTAAAAATATTTCTTAAAACATATTGTTTTATATAAAGTTATATCTATATTTGTGTCATAACTAATATAGTTGGATATGAGGCAGGTTGAGTTTGTTCCATTTAAGTTGACGGAGTTTGCGGATATATTCTCCATAAGGTTGGAGGGGAAAGAAACTACTGAATTGCAGGAGTTTTTGATAGCATTCAAGGATGTGGACAATATCTCTTTACAGAAGGATTTTGAGCAGATAATAAAATCATTGGCAGGGATTGTGCAGGAAGGAGCAAGAGAATCTTTCTTTAGACCCGAAGGTGGAATGAGTGACAGGGTTTGTGCTATTCCATTGCTCTCTTCCAATAAGAGTAAACAGCATGGGACGCTAAGACTTTATAGTCTCCGCATTTCAAATCAATTGTTGATAGTAGGAGGTGGGGGACTTAAAACAACAAGGACTTATGAGGAGGATGTGGAATTGCACCGTCATATCTCTACTCTTCAGTGTATTGATAGAGAATTGGTGAAGATGGAGAAGGCTGGGAAAAACATACTTGAAGAAATTTATAATCTAATTTTATATATTGACTGATATGGCAACAGTATATTACTCTGACCCAATGTTCGATGAATTATATTCAAGAATACCGGAAGAGAGCAGGCGGATGAGTTCCCATTCGTTTGCTATTGCTGCGCATATTAATGAGATTCTTGAGCGTAAAGGGTGGAACAAGACTGATTTTGCTGTTGCAATGGGGAAAAAGAACGCAGAGATATCAAAATGGATGAGTGGACAGCATAATTTTACAATTGCTACAATTGCAAAGATTGAATCGGTATTAGGAGAGGATATTATTGCTGTAAAGAAATACAGGAAGCCCATAGTAAGATACAATCATATGCCTGAATCCAAGAGTCAGTTTGTAAGTGATATTAAAACAAAGTATATCAGCAAGGGAAAAGACTCATCAAATGAATGAGACAGGCAAAGTGACGGGATTGAGGATGAAGAAGGGAATTCCTTAATAAAAAAAGGAGGAATTAAAATTCCTCCTTTATATTGATTATAAAGGTACCGTAAATTATCCTGCCACTCCTTACACCAGCACCATAAATCCCAGTACCACAATAAGTCCCACAATGAAGAGGTCTATCAGGCAATAACCCATAATATCCTTTGCATCCAATTTGGCGATTGCAAGGGCAGGAAGTGCCCAGAACGGCTGGATAAGGTTGGTCCAGGCATCACCGTATGCAATGGCCATACCGGTAACTGAT
The DNA here is from genome assembly GCA_017625535.1 of Bacteroidales bacterium. GTDB lineage: Bacteria > Bacteroidota > Bacteroidia > Bacteroidales > UBA932 > Egerieousia. Next base: position 11,506 of record JAGAKR010000006.1, read on the forward strand.
GGGGCAACACCCAGCTGCAGGCCGGCAGGGAGCATAATTGGAGCCTGTACAGCCCATTGGCCACCACCGCTCGGTACAAACACATTCACAATACCTGCGCTCAAAAATGAGAGCATTGGAAATGTCTTTTCATTTGAGACAGCAACACACGCCTCGCTTATCTGCCCGGCAAGAGAGACTCCCTCGGCAGATGCAGAGGTCATAATGCCCATAATTCCCGCATAAAATGGAAACTGGAGCAATATACCCGCACAAGAAGAAGAGGCCTTTGTAACGGCTTTAACATACTTTATTGGGGTTTTATGCAGCACAATGCCCAGGAACATGAACAGCATAATCACATTGTTCAAATCCAGACTTCCACCTTTCACAAAAAGCCTTATTGCCAGATAACCCAATCCCATCAATGCTATTATTCCCGACAGCACCACGCTGTTGTTCAATTTCTCAGAAGGGGTGAGTTTCCACTCCACTTTGCACTCTTTCTCCCCTGTAGCACCACAAAGGTCCCTCTCCTGCAGGTCCTCCTCATCCCCAAGGAGGGCAGGATCCACACAGAATGCTTTGTCGGGAGAAGGATGCATCAATGTATTTACAACTGTAAGGGCAATAATTATAAAGAATGCTATTATAAGGTTATATGTTGCAAAAATTGTCTGGGAAATTGGAATTGCGCTGGTTATGGCACCTCTTGATACCTCCGCCAATGAGGCACCTTCTGTTGCCATTGCCAATGGAATTGATGCCGAAAGGCCTGAATGCCACACCACAAATCCGCTGTAGGCAGAAGCTATCAGCAGCCTGTAATCCACCCCTTTTACTGCACGGGCAATCTCTTTGGCAAAGATGGCACCCACTATGAGTCCAAAGCCCCAGTTGATCCAGCAGGCTAATGATGAAACCAAAGTTACGGTTGTAATTGCCATTGAAGGTGTTTTTGGAAATGCGGCCATCTTGCGGAGTGCTCTCTTTACAAGAGGTGCATCTGCAAGGGCAGAACCACATACAAGCACCAATGCCATCTGCATTGAAAATGCCAGAAGGCTCCACACTCCCCCACCCCAGTTCTCAACAACTTCAAGGGGAGACTGTCCGGTTGAAACCATAGCCGCCACAGCAGCCACTACAGTAAGAATAATTGCAAATACAAAAGGGTCGGGAAGATATTTCCTTATCAACTTCACCGACAAATCTATAAGTTTTCCCATAATCAATTTTATTCGGCCGGTCCTATATGCCCGGCACAGGATTTAGGGTGCAAAATTACAAAAAAAGAGAGGCCGTTGGCCTCTCCATTCCAATATTGTTGTATAATTATTTTGCCTGCTCAGCAGCTTTTTCAGCCTCAGCCTGTTTGCATTTGTCACATTTCTGGTCTGCCGGTTTGTCACACTCATGCTCTTTACCCTCCTCGTGGTTGCACTCGTGTGTTGCTGTTGAATCTGCAGCGTGATTGCATTTGTGCTCACCCTCGTGATTATGATTACATACATGCTCCTCTGCTGCTTTAGTCTCAACTGCAGCTTCATTGTTTGAATTTGAATTTCCGCAAGCAGCAAAACAGAATGCCACTGCAGCCATAAGCAATACCTTTTTCATAATTGTAATATTTGGTTTATAAGTCAGTTAACTGGAACAAAACTATACAAAATTGTGTGCAATTACAAATTGTAAGGGAAAAATACCTTTAATTTGGTATAAAGAAACCGGGCAGGTGTAAATGTCTAATACACACTGCCCGGTTGAAATTATTGGATATAACGTATTGTTACATCATTATTTCTTAATCTCTTTTGCCAATCTCTCGGTAAGCATAGGAACAATCTTGTTGGCATCACCAACAATACCAAGGTCTGCTACCTGGAAAATAGGAGCAAATTTATCCTTGTTGATAGCGATGATAAGATCAGACTCCTCCATACCTGCCAAGTGCTGGATAGCACCTGAAATACCGCAAGCAAGATATAGGTTAGGACGTACAGTCTTACCTGTCTGGCCAACCTGTCTGTCATGATCCATAATACCTGCATCAACCATTGCACGTGAAGATGAAACCTCACCGCCAACAACCTCTGCAAGAGCAGCAAGTTTCTCAAAGTTCTCTTTGTTACCTACACCTCTACCGCCTGATACAAGCACTTTAGCCTCAGTGATGTCAATAAGGCCTTTCTCTGCTTTAACAGTCTCAAGAAGTTTTACAGCAAATTTAGATGAATCAAATGTAGCTGTGAAAGGAATGATGTTACCGGTTCTGGTAGCGTCCTTATCCTTTTTCTGCATAACACCTGGACGTACAGTAGCCATCTGAACACCATCTTTGGCAGCAACGATAGTAGCCATAAGGTTACCACCAAATGCAGGACGGGTCATCATAAGCTTTCTTGCCTCCAATTTAGGGTCTGAACCGTCAGAAATCTCAAGTTTTGTACAGTCAGCTGTAAGACCTTTCTCCAATCTTGCAGAAAGTCTTGGAGCCAAATCCCTACCAATTGTAGTTGCACCGAACAATACGATATCAGGATTCATTGCAGTAATAACCTGATATACAGCCTGAGTATATTGCTCAGTTACATAATCTTTAAGCTCAGGAGCATCAACTACAATAACGTCATCAGCACCGTAAGCGATCAACTCATTAGCCTGATCAGCAATGTTATGGCCAGCGAAAATAGCAACTACTTTATCGCCCAAAACATCAGCCAAATCTCTTGCTTTGCCTATAAGCTCAAGAGCAACAGGTTGGATAACACCCTCTCTCTGCTCTGCGAAAACATATACGTTCTTATTATTCATTTCTTCTTAAGTTTTGGCGATTAAATGATAAATTTCTCTTTAAGTTTGCTTACGATCAAGCCAACTGCCTGCTCAGCATCAACCTCGTGAACCTCACCAGCAGCTTTCACACCTTTGGTGAATGATTTGTAAACTCTTGTACCAGAGCCTTTCAAACCTAGCATCTCAAGAGGAAGATTTACTTTATCTACACCCCAAACAGCCACAGGTTTGTCAAATGCGTCAACAATACCGGCAACGTTCATATAACGAGCCTTGAAACCGCTTGCAAGAGCAGTGAGAAGAACAGGACCAGCTACCTCAAGCATCTGGTAACCCTCTTCAGTCTCTTTCTTAACTATGAATTTGCCATCTTTATACTCAAGACCTGCAACATATGAAACCTGAGGAAGGCCAAGGTGCTCAGCAATCTGAGGACCTACCTGAGCGGTATCACCATCAATTGCCTGTCTACCTGCAATGATAAGGTCATACTCAAGATTCTTTAGGGCAGCAGCAATAGTGTGTGATGTAGCCAATGTATCAGCACCACCAAACTCTCTACCTGTCAACAAAATAGCCTCGTCAGCACCCATAGCGTAAGCCTCTCTTAGGATAGCGTCTGCCTGAGGAGGACCCATTGTGATTACTGTTACGTGTGCACCGTACTGATCTTTCAACTGAAGAGCCATCTCCAAGCCACCTTTATCATCTGGGTTCATAATGCTTGGAACGCCGTCACGGATAAGTGTACCTGTTACAGGGTTAATTTTGATTACTGTAGTGTCAGGTACTTGTTTAATACAAACTACTATTTTCATACTGTGTGATTTTACTTAAATAATTTTGCTGCAATTACCATTCTCTGAACCTCTGAAGTTCCCTCATAGATCTCTGTGATCTTAGCGTCACGCATCATTCTCTCTACAGGATACTCCCTTGTGTAACCGTAACCGCCGTGGAACTGTACTGCCTTGGTTGTTACCTCCATTGCAGTCTCAGCAGCGAACAATTTACCCATAGCTGCATCAGCAGAGAAAGGCATACCCATATCCTGTTTCCAAGCAGCAGACCTTACCAACAGACGTGCAGCCTGTACTTTGGTCTCAAGATCAGCCATCTGGAACTGGGTGTTCTGGAATGCAGAAATTGATCTTCCGAACTGTTTTCTCTCTTTAGTATATTTTACAGTCTCATCCATAGCGCCCTGAGCGATACCAAGAGCCTGTGAAGCAATACCTATACGACCACCGTCAAGAGTCTTCATTGCAACTTTGAAGCCCTCACCCATCTTACCAAGCATATTTGCTTTAGGAACACGGCAGTTCTCAAAAATCAACTCACAAGTTGCAGAACCTCTGATACCAAGTTTGTGCTCTTTCTTACCGATAGAGAAACCTGGAGTGCCGGCCTCAACTATGAAAGTGGTGATACCCTTGTTTCCAAGAGCTTTGTTTGTCATTGTAGCAACTACATATACGTGTGCAGGACCTGCATTGGTAATGAAGATCTTGCTTCCGTTAAGGATGTAGTCATCACCATCCTCAACAGCTGTAGTCTGCTGACCTGCAGCGTCAGTACCTGCGTTAGGCTCAGTAAGACCGAAAGCACCAATCCACTCTCCGCTTGCAAGTTTTGGAAGGTATTTCTGTTTCTGCTCCTCAGTACCGAACTCCCAGATTGGAGACATACACAAAGAAGTGTGTGCTGAAAGGATTACACCAGTAGTGGCACATACACGTGAAAGCTCTTCAACAGCTATAGAATACATGATATGGTCGCCACCGGCACCACCGTAGTTTTTAGGAATGTAGATACCAAACAGACCTAGTTTAGCCATTTTCTCAACGGTCTCCATAGGGAATCTCTCAGTATCATCCACCTCTGCAGCAAGAGGTTTTACCTCTTTCTCAGCAAACTCTCTAATCATTTGCTGGAACAATTGCTGTGTTTTAGTAAGTCCGAAATTCATACTTTAGTTATTTAATTTAAGTTTACCTGTTTTAAGTTTTCAGAAATGATAAGTTGTGCCTCAGTGGCTGCCTGAACCTGCTCAACAGTGAATTCAGGGTTAATCTCTGTAAGGACAATGCCTTTAGGAGTAATCTCCATTACACCCATCTCGGTAATGATCATGTTCACCTGGCCTGCTGCTGTAAGCGGAAGACGGCATTTCTTAAGGATCTTATGGTTCCCTTTTGCAGTGTGCTCCATAGTAAGGATCACTTTCTTGGCACCTACAAGCAAATCCATTGCACCACCCATACCAGGGGTCTTTTTGCCTGGAATCATCCAGTTTGCCAAGTCGCCATTCTCATCAACCTCAAGGGCACCAAGGAAAGTTACATTAACGTGACCTCCTCTGATGATGCCGAAACTTGTTGCCGAATCAAAAGATGCTGCACCAGGCTGGTATGTGATGAAACCACCACCTGCATTTACCCAATGAGGATCCTCTGTGCCTTTCTCAGGCTCAGGACCCATACCGAGCAAACCATTCTCAGACTGCAATGTAACACTTACACCCTCTGGCAAAAAGTTAGGGATAAGTGTAGGCAAACCAATGCCAAGGTTCACAACATCACCGTCTTTAATCTCTAGAGCTGCCCTTTTGGCAATAAATTCTCTAATTTGATTCTTGTCCATAATGTATGTTAAGTTAGTTATTTACTTGTTTCTCTTTACAAACTCCTGAGCGACAAATGACGCTACATCATCAGCATATGTGTTTGCGCCAAAACCTGCATCATAACCAAGTTCTTTAGCAAGCTCGTGGCTGATTCTAGGACCACCGCAAACAACAATCATCTTGTCCCTCAAGCCCTCTGCCTCCATAAGCTCAATGAGTTCTGTAAGGTTCTGGATATGCACGTCCTTCTGGGTAACGGTCTGTGAAACAAGGATGGCATCGGCCTTAAGCTCAATGGCCTTTGCAAGGAACTCCTCATTAGGAACCTGGCTTCCAAGGTTGTAAGCCTCAACCATATCATATCTCTCAAGACCATAATGGCCTGCATAACCCTTCATATTCATAATAGCATCAATACCTACGGTATGTGCATCTGTACCTGTACTTGCACCTACAAGCACAAGTTTTCTTCCAATGTTCTCCTTTATGTACTCATCACACTCGTGCATATCCATAGTGTTGCTCTCCACTTTTGGAACGTAGATGTTTGAGTAGTCAACTGTATGGGTAAGGTTTCCATAGCAGTTGAAGAATGTGAAACCAGGAGTAAGTTCTTTGGCAAATGCCACAAGCGGATTCTCAAAACCCATCTTCTTCATAAGAAGTTTTGCAGCCTCCTCTGCCTCTGCCCCGTTAGGAACAGGAAGAGTGAAACTTACCTGAACTTTACCGTCGTTCATTGTATCGCCATAAGGCTTAACTTTAGCCAAATCAAGAGTCTGGTCAAAATCTTTCGCAGACATTGAATATAGTCCACCTGCCATTGTTATTTCCTCCCTTTCATTAAGTTAATAAATGGATTCATATAGTTGGCACCTTTTTCAACAACGCCGTCAAGACCTTTACCGCCAACTCTGCTTCTCTTCACATCACCGAATATACCTTTCTCCAAAGCATTGAACAATCCCTCAGAAGTCATCTGCTCAAGAAGTGCAATTGCATTGTCCAGAACCTCTTTAGCCCTGTTCCTAATGATACCGCCCTCTTTGAACTCCATCTCTTCACCTATGCTCTTCATATTGTTGAAGATATATTTTGCATTCTCAATAGACAAGAAACGGTCGCTCATAAATGGAGTATGGATAGCCTCAGTAGGCATACCGAGCAACTGGAGACCCTGGTTTGTCCAGATACCTATCATATTGAACAATGCATCCTGCAAGTGGCCTCTGAAGATGTTTCCGGTCATGAATTTTGTAGGAGGCATATATTTGAGCGGAGCATTAGGGAAGATTTCCCTTGCCATCTGAGCCTGTGCCAACTCATAGAGGAATCCGTTCTCAAGCATTGGATCCATCTCAAATGCATGGCCAAGACCCATCTGCTCCTCAGGAAGACCTGCAAGAAGAGCCAACTGCTCATTGATGAGGTCTGAAGCAAGAACTGTATGTGCAGCCTCTACAGCATCTGCAGTTGTAAGGTAGTTGTCCTCACCAGTGTTGATGATAACACCTGCAAAGCCGTTGATGATTCTTGACATATACTGGTCAATAAGGGTTCTCTGCATGTTGATGTCGCGGAACAAGATACCGTAAAGAGCATCATTCAACATTACATCCAGCCCCTCAAATGCACCCATAATTGCAATCTCAGGCATACAGAGACCAGAACAGTAGTTACATACCCTAATATATCTGCCAAGCTCCTCTCCCACTTTATCCATTGCCTCACGCATTATCTTGAAGTTGGCCTGGGTAGCATAAGTACCGCCGAATCCCTCTGTAGTTACGCCGTAAGGAACATAGTCCAAAAGGCTCTGTCCGGTAGTTCTGATAACTGCAATGATATCAGCACCCTGTCTTGCAGCAGCCTCTGCCTGTACAACATCCTCATAGATGTTACCGGTAGCAACAATTACATACAGGTAAGGTTTCGGGCCCTCGCCTATTGTATTGAGGTAATTCTCCCTTCTCTCCCTTCTTGCCCTTATCTTTGCAATGCTTGCATCAATTACAGGCTGTAGGACACTGTCAAGGGCAGCCTTGTCGGCAACCTCAATTTTAGTAAGATCCAAAGCGCCGGCAGCAACTTTCTCTGCAACCTCCTGAGGATTTAGGCCTGTATTCACCATTGCATTTGCAATGTAGAACAAAGCACCCTCACCAAGGACACCTTTAGATTTAAGGTCATCTACAATAACGTTAGGAAGCGGAACCTGATTTTCATCAACTCCGTCAATTCCCATAAGTCTGCACAACGTACGCTCTACCGCTACAGTTGTTTTAGACTCAACAAAGGCCTGAACCTCATTGGCAATATCCTTTGCCAACGATTTGGCTTGTTCAACCTTTTTAAAATCCAATCCTAATTTACTCTGCATATAATAGTTATATTAGTTATTTAAGTTCTTTTTTGTGCACTCAATCCATTGTGCGTCAATTCCAAGGCTCTCTGCTATAGCAATCGCCTCGTGGGGAACCTCCCCACAATATGTACGTTGCAGGGTATAATCCATAACACCATCCACAAGTCCCCTCACCCTGTATCTCTTTACATTGTCATTCAAAATGTTGTAATGGGTTGTAAGTACAAAACCACCCTTCACTTCCCCCACCACATCAAGCAATCCCTCCACAAGGGCAGTACCTTCAACCGGATTTGTAGTCCTTGCCGGCTCATCTATCAATGCCAGAATTGACTTGCCGCCACGTATACCTTTAATCACCGCATCAATTGCCATAATTTCACCTGCAAAGGAGGAAACTCCCTTCACTATGCTCTGTTCATCCCCTATACACAATGAAATCTCCTCCACAAGATTTACGCAACAGTCGTGCGCAGCCACTCCAAAGCCAAACTGGGTAAGCAGTTGGTTAAGCGCCAATGATTTGAGCACCACACTCTTTCCGCCCATATTTGCTCCAATGATTGTAACAGGCTCCCTCTCAAAAGCAATGTCCACCGGAATGAATTCCCTTCCAGCCTCAGCCACGTGGGCCTTCACCGCAGGATTGAACATTCCGTTATAAAAAGTCTCCCCATCCTCCACAACAACAGGGAAACAGAGCCCCATCTTCTTCATTTGGGCAGCTTTTGCAATTAGAATATCCAAAATTGACAAGTTCCTCAAAGCCAAAGCCAGATCAGAGGCATAAACCTGTACTCTTCCCGACAAATCCCTCCTCACTTCAAGTTCAAGATCGGCATTCTTCTGCAGCAGTACTGCCAGTTCAGCCCTCTTTTCATCGGGAAGATCCTCACCATTCCCCTGAATGGCCCTCATCTGTTTCCTTATCTCCCTCAATTCATCTGAATATGAATCATATACATAGAAAGATGGGATATTCAGCCTGTCGGGATCAAGAATATCCACAACATCCTTGAGTTCAGGCAATCCAACTGCAATTATCCTCTGCTGCTCCAGCAGCTGCTTAACCTCTCCTGAAACAATTGAAAGATATTTTATTTCAAAAAACTCAATGTCATCAAGGACTGTCCCGCTCTCCAACCTGCTGATTGTAGTCTGTATATCCTTCAGACACATCAGTTTGTTTGCTATCTGAGTACAATCCTTGTCATAAATCTCATTAAGCCTGCGGTAATGGAAATCAAGTTCCCTCTTGGTTGTCATCATCTGTGACTCAAGCAGCATCTTTCTTCCGCAAGGAGACATAATGTCCAATGTCTCAAACATATACCTGATACCGCAATCTATATCCAGTGCAGACTTAAATGTCATAATTGTTCTTAACTATATCATAAACCGGAAGTCCAATGGCTTCCTGCAATTTTTCACACAAAATGTCACTGTCCAGAACATAACCGTTAGGAGCAGTGGGATTCACACAGACAGCAACCAGTTTGCTCTTCTGCAGAACCTTTATTTTACCGCCTCTTGAACAGAAAACCCTGTAAGCCTGCTCGCCCACAAAGATTTTTGTAAAATCCTTCACCACAAGGGTCACATCCTTCACATTCTTTGAATCCGCAACCAGATTCAAAAGTTTGTCTGTAAGTGCCCCAACTGTATAAATCAACTTCATGCCCGCTGTAATGTCCGTTTTAAGCGAACTCAGAGCCAGAGCGGAAGTCAATTTGAAATCTATTATATTCCCCTCAAAATCAACGCCCCACACACCACTTTCAATATCGCACAAGGCATCCCTGCTTTCATCCTCAAGTTTTGGCAGCCCAATCATCTCCACAACAAATCTGGTCTTCTGTACCAGGGTGTTTATATTGGACGAAAATGCCGCACCTGTAGAGAGCACCATAGCCTTGCTTATAGCCGGAGAGGCTGAACTCAGTCTGGAAATTGCACCGTCAATGATTGTAAGGTCTGTCCCAAACTTCTTCACACCCGCAACCCATCTTCTTAATGAGACTCCCGACGAAGGGCCGGAAATGAGCGCCTTCCCCCCTACGGATACCTTTGCTGTTACAATCCTTCCCAAAGAACTTCTCTCATCTGTAATCTCAACCAACTCACTTACAAGGCGCCTCTCCTTATAATGCGCCTCAGCAGTTGAGAAGTACATCCCCTCCCTCAAGAATATCTCAGGTTTCTTTGTAGATGTAACCTGATCCTTGTTCTCTCCATCTATACCTATAGAGGTTACCGCCACTTTCATCTTATGCAGCGGTAACCTGTACAGGATATAATTCAAACACTCTGTCTTGCCCACATTCTTCTCCAAGCCTACAATAGACAAACTGTCATATTTGAGGATTTCGTTGATGAAAGGCATAGACAGAATATTCAATGTTATTTCTTGCTTCTCTCCTTTCTGCTCAATACAGAAGGCTCAATTGCCATTCCTCTGCCCTCAAGCAATGAAGAAACGCCCTCAATTGATTTGCTCTTGTTGGCCTGGCAATACTGGCAGTTGCACTCGTTCTTGTAATCTGTAGGCTCTGTGTAAGTAGTGATAACACCCTCAAAGTTCCTTAGCACAACTTTGCCAGGAGCCTGTGAGATTACATACTGAGGCATAACTGGAGTCTTACCGCCTCCACCAGGAGCATCAACTACAAATGTAGGAACTGCATAACCTGAAGTATGGCCTCTCAAGCCCTCAATAATCTCAATACCTTTTGATACTGGAGTCCTGAAGTGCTCAATACCCATAGAAAGGTCACACTGGTAGATGTAGTAAGGTCTTACCCTCATCTTTACCAACTCATGCATAAGTTTCTTCATAGTGTTCACACAGTCGTTCACACCTCTAAGAAGAACTGTCTGGTTTCCAAGAGGAATACCTGCATTTGCCAATTTTGCACAAGCCTCTGCAGCCTCTTTGGTAACCTCCTGAGGATGGTTGAAGTGGGTGTTCAACCATATTGGATGATATTTCTTAAGCATGTTTACAAGGTCATCGGTAATTCTCTGAGGACAAACCACAGGAGTTCTAGAACCGATACGTACAATCTCTACGTGAGGGATCTGCCTCAAACGTGAAATGATGTACTCAAGTCTCTCATCGCTTACCATAAGTGCGTCACCGCCTGAAAGGAGAACGTCACGTACCTGTGGAGTTTTTGCAATGTACTCAATAGCCCTGTCAATTCTCTCAATTGCGCTCTCACCATCTTTCTGACCTGCAAAACGTCTTCTGGTACAGTGACGGCAATACATTGAACACATGTCTGTGATAAGGAGCAAAACCCTGTCAGGATATCTGTGGGTAAGGCCAGGTACAGGAGAATCCTCATCCTCGTGAAGAGGGTCAAGGAGGTCTGCAGGTGACTGGTAAGTCTCCTTGCCTGTAGGAACAGCCTGTTTTCTTACAGGACACTCAGGGTTGTTTGGATCAATCAAACTTACATAGTAAGGGGTGATTGCCATTCTCAAAGTCTGAAGAGTCTTCTTTACACCCTCCTCCTCTTCTGGAGTAAGGGAAACATATTTCTTCAAATCCTCAAGAGTCTCAATTCTATTTTTAACTTGCCATTTCCAATCGTTCCACTGCTCGTCAGTAACGTTAGGGAACAACTCATAGCGTCTTGATTCTGCCATTGTAATCTATTATTATTTGGTAACTAAATGGTAATTAAGCGTAAAGTTCAGTAAAGATTTTTCTCAAAGCCTCACACTCCCTCAACTCCTGTAGAGTAAACTCTGCGTGACCTTTAGTATAACCGTTACCGATAATCATATTAACGTCTGAGCCGATACCCTCAGCACCTAGAGCAGCTTTAGTAAAGCTTGTAGCCATAGAGAAGAAGTAAACTACACCGTCATCTTTAGTACAAAGTACAGCAGTCATCTCCTGATCTGGAACGTTTACACAGTTGATGGTAACATCTGCCATCTTGCCGTCAGTAAGTTTTGAAACAAGCTCATTTACCTGAACTGGAGTCATACCGCCAATGCTCTCTACAACATCACAGAAACCAAGGTCTTTGATACGCTGTGTACTTCTCTGTGAGTTGGTCAAACCGATAACTTTACCTGTTACACCTACACGTTTTTTAGCCTCGTAGCAGCAAAGCATACCTGATTTTCCACCTGCACCAAGAATAACTACATTCTGGCCATACTGGCAAAGTTTTGCAGTCTGTGCTGGAGCACCTGCAACGTCAAGTGCAGACAATGCAAGTTTCTCTGGAAGATCATCCGGAATCTTGGCATAGATACCGCTCTCAAACAAGATAGCTTTACCTTTGATGTCAACCTGGTCTACATCAGGACGGATCTCAATGATCTCATCAATTCTAAGTGGAGTAAGTGACAAAGAAACAAGTGTAGCAATGCGGTCACCCTCTTTAAGGTCAATTTTACCTTTAAGTGCGTCACCGATTTTCTCAACTTTACCAAGAAGCATTCCACCTGAACCGGTACGGCGGTTACGGTGTTTGCCCTGCAACTCTACGTTAAGGAACATCTCTTTCTTAACTTCCTCAAGAATCTGCTCCTCAGTAGCACCCTCACCTGCCTGCTGTTTTGCATAGTTGTGGATATCAGTGAAAGAAGCTGAATCGATATTAAGTGTCTGAACGTCAATCAAGATCTCGTTGTCATAGATCTCGTCCATGTTGTTGTCAATTTTGTTTGCTGGCTGTGGAAGAACGCCAACTGGCTCAATCACGCGGTGAACACCGTATTTATTACCTTTTTTCATTTTATTTATATTTTAAACTGTTTATTTCCTTGGTTTCAAACCTAAAATTTCACGGGCCTCAGCAGAAGTTGCAATCTCCCTGCCCAACTCTTTTGCAATGCGTACAACTTTGGCAACCATTTCGCCATTCGATTTTGCAAGCACACCTTTCTCTATATAGATGCTGTCCTCAAAACCTACACGTACGTTACCGCCCATTGCAATGGCAGCGGCTGCAAGATTGAACTGATGGCGGCCGATACCTGTTGCTGTCCAGGTAGAACCTGCAGGGATGCTGTTTACAAGCCAGCAGAGATTAGGGACAGTTGCAGGAGTACAGCCAGGTACGCCAAGAACGAAGTTGAACTGCATAGGGGCACCAGGAACCTGGCCTTTCTTTGCCATAGCAAGAATAGTGTCAAGATGACCCATCTCAAAGCACTCGTACTCCGGTTTGATGTCATTCTCAAGCATTCTCTTTCCAAAAGCCCTCATTATAGGCATTGTGTTCTCAAACACGTCATCACCGAAGTTGCAGGTACCGCAATCAAGTGTTGCCATCTCTGGGAACAGTTCTGTAGGCTGCAGACGCTCCTCTGCTGACATTCCTACTGCACCACCTGTAGAAGGGATCAGGATTACATCAGGACACTCTTTAAGGATTGCGTCTATACACTCTTTGAAACGTGCTTTGCTCTGTGTAGGGGTACCGTCATCTTCCCTAACGTGAAGGTGTACGATTGCAGCACCTGCCTCAACAGCAGATTTAGCCTCACGTACAATCTCCTCTACTGTATAAGGAACTGCAGGGTTCTGCTCTTTGGTAACCTCTGCGCCACAAATTGCAGCTGTAATGATAAGTTTAGCCATATTATCTCTTATTTTTTGTTTCTCTGGCATTTTACTGGAACTACGCAAGTACCGCTTGCTTTACATACAAGGATAGGCTCCTCAAGTACGTCTGCAGCAGAATCAGAAATGTCAGGACGTGGCACAATCACTTTCTTGGCCTCAAATACCATCTTTCTTGAAGAGTTGCCGGCTGAAACAATCTCACCGGTAGCCTCAATATAATCACCTGCATAAACAGGAGCCATGAACTCAACGTTGTCATATGCCTTGAACAGACCCTCATCACCGTCATTGATGATAAGCAGCTCTGTAGCAACATCGCCAAATAGATTCAACATTCTAGCACCGTCAACAAGATTTCCACCGTAGTGAGCATCGTGACAGCTCATTCTAACTCTGATCAAAGCTTTTTTAGTCATAGTAGTAGTTTTTAAATGTTATTTTGAGTAAATATAATCAACGAAAATTGCAGGGGTATGAACCTGCTCAGGAGCAATCTCTCCAGTCTTTACAACCTTCTCAGCCTCTACAATCACAAGGTATGCTGCAGTTGCCATAAGAGGGTTGAAGTTCTGGGTTGTTCCAACATATACAAGGTTTCCGTCCTCATCAGCCAATGTAGCACCCAAAAGTGCGATGTCAGCCTTTAGAGGTTTCTCCAAAAGATACTCTTTGCCGTCAACAACAACAGTCTGTTTTCCCTCTGCAACAACAGTACCCATACCGGTAGTTGTAAGCACACCGCCAAGACCGGCTCCAGCAGCCCTTACTCTTTCTGCCAATGTTCCCTGCGGGCTGAACTCAATCTCCAACTCGCCTGAATTCATCTGCTCACTGGTGTTAGGGTTTGTTCCAATGTGGGAAACAATAACTTTTTTCACCTGTTTGTTTGTAATGAGTTTGCCATGTGCAACATCTGCAAATGCAGTGTCATTACAGATGAGGGTAAGATCCTTCACACCACTCTGGGCCAATTCATCAAGAATTGCAATTGGACTTCCGGCAGCCAAAAAACCGCCAACCATTACTGTCATGCCATCCTTAACCTTAGAAACGGCATCCTGCAAAGAAATTCTTTTGTTCATTATAATTTTTGTTTAAATTTTGCCAAAAACTTGTACAATTTGATAGTCTGTACTAACAGCAAGGCAAAATTATATAATTAAAATATCATTTCAAATAACAAACGTGTTATAAATTTAATAAAAAAAAAAAAATTTAAATTCCCATAATTGGAGGATTGTTAGTACATTTGTAATGCTTAACGGGATTTTTATGTCCAACTGTAAAAAAACACAATTATGTTACTCATCAATCTACTTCAGGCTCAGACAATTCCGGCAGATTCGCTTAAAGAGCCCGCTGCCGTTTTAGACCAGACAATAAAGACAATTATCCAGACTCCTGTAGACCAGTTGATTTCAACAGGGCTCGATTACGGGCTCAAATTCGGAGTAAAAATTCTGGCTGCAATAGCCATTTATCTCATTGGAGCATGGCTCATAAGGAAAATAAAGACAATAATCAGAAAAATATGTGAAAGGAGAAGCCTTGACGCATCGCTCACAACATTCCTGCTGAGTTTTACAAGCATCTCTCTTTCAATTCTTCTCATAGTTACCACAATAAGCGTGCTTGGAGTTGACACCACCTCATTCGTTGCACTGCTGGCCGGCTCCGGTGTTGCAATAGGTATGGCCCTGAGCGGAACACTCCAGAACTTCTCCGGCGGAATAATGATCCTTGTATTCAAGCCTTTCAAAGTGGGTGACTATATAGAGGCCCAGGGTTATGGCGGAACTGTAACTTCAATAGAAATTACAGCAACCCATATCAATACTCCCGACAACAAAAAGATCATTCTCCCCAACGGTGCACTTTCAAACGGCACAATAAACAACTACTCAACAACAGGCTTGAGGAGATGTGACTGGAACGTCTCTGTCCCTTACGGCACAGACCTTGATAAGGCCAAAGAGGTTGGACTGTCACTGATAAGAAAGCACAAGGCTGTGGTGAACGACCCTGCTGCACCTCACGTATACCTTTCAAGTTTTGAGGCAGGATATGTTGTGCTCTCCTTCAGGTCTTGGGTAAAAGTTGATGACTACTGGGATATTTTCTTTGACATAAACGAAGAGATTTACAAAGAGTTCCCTAAAAACGGGCTCAATGCACCTATCCCCAAAATGGATGTTACAGTAAAGAATGCATAATCAAACATATATCATATAAACACTATGGAATACACTAAACTAATTGTAGAGAAGCAGGATGCCGTTTGTGTTGTAAAAATCAACAATCCACAGGCTATGAATGCTCTCAATACAACTGTACTTGGCGAACTTGACGCCGCTTTTACAGAAATTGAAAAGGACAAGGAGCTTAAGGTTGTAATCATAACCGGTGAGGGAAGGGCTTTTGTAGCAGGAGCCGACATCTCACAGATGAGCACAATGAACGCAACTGAGGGAAAGGCTTTCGGCGAGCAGGGCGCAGCGGTTTTCAGAAAAATTGAGAAACTCCCTATTCCGGTAATTGCAGCAGTAAACGGTTTTGCCCTTGGCGGAGGATGCGAACTTGCAATGGCCTGCGACATAAGGATTGCTTCTGCAAAAGCAAAATTCGGACAGCCTGAGGTAGGCCTTGGCATCACCCCTGGTTTCTCAGGCACCCAGAGACTGCCAAGAATTGTGGGTATGGGCATTGCAAAGGAGCTCATCTACACAGCAGACATCATTGATGCGGCTGAGGCTTACAGAATAGGTCTTGTAAACAAAGTTGCAGAGCCTGAAGCCCTTATGGATGAGGCAATGAAGATGGCAAACAAGATTGCTTCCAAAGCCCCAATAGCTGTAAGATACAGCAAAGAGGCAATCAATACAGGTATCCAGACCGACATTGATTCTGCAATTGCAATTGAGGCAAACCTTTTCGGCCTGTGCTTTGCAAGCGAAGACCAGAAAGAGGGAATGGGCGCATTCCTAAAAAAGGAGGCTCCTGAATTCAAGAACAGATAGTAAAGCTTAACTTATAACAACAAATAATCATTAAACACTATGAAAGTAGCAGTAGTAGGAAACGGAACAATGGGCAACGGTATTGCCCAGACATTTGCTGTAGCAGGTCACGATGTAATCATCAAAGGCCGTTCAGACGCATCATTGGCAAAGGCTCACGCTTCAATTGAGAAAAGCCTTGCAAAAATGGTTGAGAAAGGTAAAATGGAGGCTGCAGACAGAGATGCAACATTAGCAAGAATCAGAGACACAAAAGTTTACGAAGATCTTGCAGATGTAGATCTTGTAGTGGAGGTTGTAGCAGAGGATATGGCCATCAAAGAGGAGATCTTCAAGACTTTGGACCAGATCTGCAAACCTGAGGCTATCCTTGCAACAAATACATCATCATTGTCAATCACACAGGTTGCTTCTTACACAAATCGTCCAGAGAAGGTTATTGGAATGCACTTCTTCAACCCAGTTCCAATGATGAAACTTGTAGAGGTAATCAAAGGCCAGCTTACATCAGACGAGGTTCACCAGACTGTAGTTGAGATTTCAAAACAGATTGGCAAAACCCCTGTTACAGTTAACGAGGCTCCTGGTTTTGTTGTAAACAGAATCCTTATCCCTATGGTAAATGAGGGTATCGGCATCCTTGCAGACGGCGTTGCAACCAAAGAAGAGATTGACGAGGCCATGAAACTTGGTGCAAACCACCCTATGGGACCTTTGGCTCTTGCAGACCTTATCGGTCTTGACGTTTGTCTTGCAATTATGGAGGTTCTTTACAATGAGTTCGGTGACAGCAAGTACAGACCTCATCCGCTTCTAAGGAAGATGGTAAGGGCAAAACTTCTTGGAAGAAAGACAGGTGTAGGTTTCTACGATTACAGAAAATAATCTGTCCCATACCCCTGAAACATAAAAGGTTGGCAACCGCCAACCTTTTTGTTTTCCATTATGTCCGGGAAATTTACAATGAAAGGTAACTTACAACCGGATTTGCATATATGGAGAGGAAAATCTCCCTCAGTTCATCCATATCCGCTTCAATTCCGGCTTTCCCCAATTTATCTGTAACATAACCCTCAAATGCCTCCTTCTCCTCTGCAGTATACTTGCCTGCAAATCTGCCGCCCCCGTTGAGCATATCGTAAGCAATATAGTTGTTGGGCCATAATTTGAAATTGGCCAATATCTTCCTGTCCATTGCCGCACCAAGAGCCTTGAACCTCTCATTCTTGTCCAATTGGGCTGCATCCTCAATCTCCTGCAATGTAACAGGCTCATTGAACTGTATATGCACGCGACCTTTAGGCTGCATTATACCGGTAAGGATACTGTTCAGGTCCTCCCCCTCTGCCTTCACATACTTCTGGCGGCGTTTTATATACATTTCAACCGCCTTGTAAAGGTCACACGGCTCATATTCATATGAAATTGAAGCTGGCATAATATGGAGTTCTGCAAAATCCTTCACAAAATCACCGCTACCGCTCATATCAAACATCTTCAACACTCCCTGCTCCGTTACGTCTGCACCATCTTTGGTTCTACCGTTCCTCTGTGCAATCCATATTGAACTCTCCTGGGTTGAGACATTGCATCTCATATACTCCGAAAGTTTCTTTGAAGTGGTGTAGACCTCCCTTGGAGATGTGCTCCTCACCACTTTTATCATCTTGTTGCACCTGGTTATATCCTCTATGAAAGAAGAAGTTATAAGGTTGTCACCCACTGCAATTTCTGTTGTCTGCGCACCTGCCTTATACAGAATCAGCTGTATAATTGCAGAATCCAGCACAATGTCCCTGTGGTTTGACACAATCAGATATTTCTTTCCGCCATCAAAATATTCCATTCCCTCATAAGAAAGGCCTTTTGTAGTATCTGCAAGCACCTTGTCAACAATTCTGGACATAATCTTAACCTGGAAGTCATCCTTTGTATAACAAGACAAAAGGGCCTGCTTGAACAGGTTCTCATCCATTCCGGGAAAGAGATACTTTGATATATTTGAAAATAGCGGATTGGCCACAATCCTCTCAAGCGCGGGGTGCACTTCGGAGTCATTATACGGCCTTATATCATCAAATTTGGTCAAATCCATAACAGAATTCTAATGGTTTATATATCCAACAAAGTTAAGAACTAATAATCAAAAATACAATTATACTGCTCTCCTCTTAAGGCAGTAATACTGCGACACCACTGTTGCCGAATAGATTACAGCCAAAAACAATATTACACCCAAAGAGCCGAACGCAAGGGCAACATAGAGCAGATACAGGAAGTACACGGCAAACAGCACAGTGAACGTGCAAGAGACCAGATACAGCCATTTGAAGTTTCTGGCAACACTGAAGAACATTGCAACAGAAGAAGTTGCCAAAGGCATAAGCACAAAGAAGTTCTCCCCTGCCACAAACAGAAATGCAAGCGACAATACAAACAGCAGCAGGTTGGATGCCAGAAGCATCTTCCACACATAGTACTTGTCCCTCCTCTCACGCAGCCTGCAGAAAACCAGCAGCCACATCAACTGTACCAGAATGCAGGCCAGCGAGATTCTGTAATCCTTTGAAATATACTTCAAATCAAGGAAACTGAACTCATATCCCTGATAATAAGCAGCGGCATATACCACGGCACACCCAAGTGCAAATGCCCCGAATGCAAACAGCAGCAGATGACCGAAAGCCCTCATCACCCCTTTAAAAGGTATCATCTTGTATTTCACATAGATATAAAGGACAAAAAGGAACAGGGCAAAAACTGCGGCATTAAGGAGAAGCCACCCACCTTTGGAGAATGCAAACATCCCAAGCACCGGCAGGGCAAAGAATACAATATCCCTCTCCCCTTTGAAGGCATCGCGGGCAGAATACTCCTCACCCGTCAGATACTCCTTCAGCACCGGTTCCAACTGGTCTCCATAATGCTGTATGGACTCCAGGGAAATGTTGGAATAGTTGTCAAGATCTGTATGATAGTGCTTGAGATTGTCTATAACGGCAAAATTCATACCCGGAATGGAATCCTTCACAACAGAAAAATCAGTATCATTTGAGAGGAAAGTGTATACAAATGAAGTCAAGGACATACCGTGCGGCCTATGCGCCTCCCCATATAGTTCCATAACCTTTTCATTGCCGGGAGATGTCTCAAACAGCAGAGCCGGCCCCTTCACCCCTCTTGCCTCCACATTCACCACAAGGTTCACATCAGAAAAAATCTCCGGATTCTCCTTCCAGGCACTCCTCATCCCGTCCATATCGTGCTCTTCAGCATCCGTAAAGAGCACCTTTATACCCTGTTTCCACTCATCCCGGTACTTCAATGCCCCCGAAACCAGTTCCATTATGGTTCCAAGCCCGTATCCGTCATCGGCCGCCCCATATGAAAACACTGTATCTTTCCCCACAATCTGCCTGTATCTGGAATCATAATGGGCCACAAGGAGTATGTAAGAAATACTGCTGTCGGGAAGATAATCCTTATTTCCTGCATCACCGGCACCTTGTGGAGGATATACTGAATAAATGTTTGAATAAGAAAATTTGCCTCCTATTTTGCTTGGAATTGTATCATACTCAATTATTTGGGTATCCCCACCCATCTGCTGCAGCCTGTAAAAGAGAAATTCTCCCAGAACTTTTCTCTCTTTTGTGTGTTGTATAGAGTGTGGTTCTTTAGCAATAACCCTTATGTCGTCAGATACCCTTTGGGCCGAAAACCCCAGAGAGTCTCTCCCGCTTGTACGTTGTGGCGGCAGAAATCCAAGTGCAACCACAACAGCAAGAACTGCACAGATGTAGAATGCCAATGTCTTGTATAAGTTTCTTATATGCATGAACACTTTACAATTAGAATTTATACCTTTACAAAGATAATAAAAGATTGTGACCTATAATGTATAAAACTGCTTCTCCATATGTGAATGAACTCCTTAAGGGAGAGATAGATTGGCTGCCTTTTTCCCAGAACACGCTCAACAGGGCAATAAAGGAAGACAAGCCCATTTTCCTGCATATAGGGAACATATCCAACATAGAGCAGCGCAACTGTGCATACGAACTGTTCAGAAACAGGGAAGTAATCAACATTCTCAACGGCAACTTCATATCAATAGCCATTGATACAGAGGATGTTCCCGAAGCATATCTGGCAGGAATGGACCTCCTGCTCATAAATGAGCATAGAATTTCAAGGCACATAAACATTTTCTCCCTCCCGGGAATAAAGCCAATAACCTCATTTTCAAGTTTTCTTCCCGACGATTTTCTGCAGATTGCCCAAAACATACTCAAATCATTCACCGGGAAGAGGGAAAAACTGGAACTGGCAAGTACATATCTTACCAGAAAGCTCAGACTGTCCGGCATAGTGACCAAAAAAGAGGGTCCTTCAACCATATCCCCAAAGATTCTCCACGCCTACATAAGAAGCTGGGCAACAAGATTCCTTGACCCTGAAAGGAAAAACAGCAGACAGCCATACACAATAAGCCCCAGAAACCTCACATTCATACTGGAATATGCCCATAAATACCAGATAAGGGAGTATCTGGAGTTCGCAGAACAGACTCTCATACACTTTTACCATTCCGCTGTATTTGACCCTATAGACGGAGGTGTATTCAGCGCTTCTGCCGACTACTCTTTCAAAATGCCGTCATACGAAAAGAGCATATACGAGAATGCAAATGCCGCCATCCTCTTCTCCACCGGTTACAAATATCTGAAAAAGAGGATATTCAAAGAGGCTGCCGATAGGATAATGGATTTCCTGCAGAACCGTATGAACATTGGAAGAAAAGGATACATCACATTTATGACACTGAACAGGAGCGGCAGTGAGTCTACATATTACAAATACTCCATAAAGGAACTTGAGGAGGCATTTCCAAGAAATTACAAAAAGATAGCCGAAGCATTGGGAATGAACCCTTTGGAAGATGCAACAAAGCCCCAGATCATCTCAAATACCCCAAAATATTGGGATATTTCTCCCGACGAACTTGAGACCCTGAAGAAGATCCGCCAAAGCAAAAGCAGTGAACTCATACTGGACAAAAGGATAATGACAGGATACAACTGCAAGGTTGCACTTGCATTCCATACCCTTGCCATAAACAACGGAAAACAGTACAGAAAAGAGTATCTGCAACACGCAGAAGAGATTCTGGACAACATAATAAAGCACCAGAGAAAAGGGAAAATACACCTTTACAAGTACATAAGCTCAGCGAATACAGAGCATTATTTGTCAGACCTTTATGATTACTCCCTATTCCTCAATTGTCTGCTGTGGCACTTCATCCTTACCAAAGATGAAAAGTACAACAGTGCCACAAAAGACTATGCAGCATACATAATCTTCAACCATTACCAGCCATCTACAGGAATGTTTACAAAAACAGGGAAATACGAAACGTCAATACCTGTAAAAAGGGCTCCTGTAATAGATTACAACACCCTTTCATCAAATTCCATTATGGCAGACAATATGCTTCTCCTTTACCGGATAACGGCAAATGACATTTACATAAAGACTTTCAAACAGCAGATCTATAACATTATCCCTCAACTGGTTGGAAGCGGACCGTTCATGACCGGATGGGGAATGCAGCTGCTGAATTATTTGTCAGACCATCTCCCCATCACCACGGAAGAGCAATGAACTGTCTCCATAACTGAGAAAACGGAATCCGTTGTCCAGTGCATAATTGTAAACCCTCTTCCAGTCATCACCTCCCATAAAGGCAGAAATGAGGAGCAGGAGGGTACTTTGCGGCTGGTGGAAATTGGTTACAAGCACATCCACAACCCTGAATTTATATGACGGAACAATGATTATTCCGGTTCTGGCCACAAGTTTGTCAAGATTATTGCGCTCCAGATACTCCACCAGAGCCCCAATGGACTCCTTCAATGTATAATTGTAATCTCTCTCATACGGCTCCCATTGGCGCACGGCTCCAGGTTCCCCTTTCTCTATGCACTGCACCCCAAGAAAGTAGAGCGATTCCAGCGTCCTGGTGGAGGTAGTACCCACCGCAATCACTTTTGCGCACTCTTTTAAATCCCTGAGTTTCAACAGAAATGACTTGGTTACCTCAAACGGTTCTGTATGCATCTTATGATCAGCAATATACTCGCTCTTTACAGGTACAAAAGTACCGGCTCCTACGTGAAGACACACCTCACACCTATCTATACCGGCATTGTCCACAGCCTCCAGAACCTCATCTGTAAAATGCAGGCCGGCAGTTGGTGCGGCTACAGAGCCTTTTATGCGGGCATAAAGGGTCTGGTATCTCTCAATATCCAGTTCTTCTGTATCCCTGTTCAGGTATGGAGGTATGGGAATTCTGCCACAAATATCCAAAACCTCTGAAAAAGAGGCATCTGTATCCCATTTGAATTTAACTATAGAACCATTGTTATCTCCTTTTGTGACCAATTCAGCCCTTAAATTGAGCGCAGAAGCCTGTCCGGAATCTCCGTCACATATAAAATCAACATCTCCACCTTTCCATTTTCTGGCATTTCCTATAACAACATTCCAACAGCAGCATCCTACAGAGGCAAAAGAAAGTGCATAATCATTGGGCTGTACAGGCTCCAGACAGAAAATTTCAATCACAGCACCTGTCTCCTTACGGAAAAAAAGCCTTGCCGGAACAACTCTGGTATTGTTGAATACCATCAGTGATCCCCCAGGAAGGAGAGAGGGCAATGATGAGAATACACTCTGAGAAATCTCACCTTTATTATATATAAGCAGCTTTGAAGAATCTCTTTTCTGCAAAGGATATTTTGCAATCCTGGAATCGGGCAAAATATATGAATAATCCTGAATCTTAATTTTAGGCTCCACAATCAATTATTTTGTGCAAAGGTATACAAATGTACCTCAAAGAAAAAATAATTGAAATTTGCCATTTTGTTAACATTTGTAAATTACATCTCTAAACAGGCTGTATTCAATCCTGTAAACAAACATACTAGTACTGGGAGGTAGTATAATTTCCCGTAAAACCGACCTTATAACAAAATCTTATGGAAGTATTATTTAACACTTTAATTGCTTGTTATCAAGTATTTACGAACTTTACATCAATCTATGCTTGAATAGGATTCCACCCCTTGAACCCCTATTTGGCGTAAGTCATTGGAAAAATAGGGTGTTTTGATTGTTTATGTTGTTATTTTCCAACTACTTACATACTATTAAATTCAGTTACACTTTAAATATCCGCAAATGTCTCAAAAATTCTCCTCCAGACACCTCCAGGTTAATTTTGTAACAAAACGGGCACAAAAGTGAATTCATATCCATTTTTACTTTTGTAAAAATTTTTGCTTACATTTGTACAAACTGAATTTTACATTTATGAATAACCGTTTACAGCAATTTCTGGAACTTGAGAACATCACTCCGGCACGTCTTGCAGATACACTTGGTGTGCAGCGTTCCGGACTGTCACATATTTTGTCGGGAAGAAACAAACCGGGATATGAGTTCATCACAAAACTTCTCACCAAATTTCCCCACATAAATTCTGAATGGCTCCTCCTTGGAAAAGGGAAACCTTACAAAGAGATGATGGCCGGTCAAGGGGGAACACCTTCCCTCCTCTCCTCCCCAAATTCCGGAAATTCTGTGTATGGAAAAAATGTGGTTTCCGGTTCTTCAGATTTTGCCGGGAACAGAATTCCGTATGATAGCGTACTATATAATAGTATACAAGGTAATGATATACCATATAGTGGTGTACAGAATAATACTTTACAGAACAATGGTATACAATATAACGATTTACAAGAGACGGAATTCCACTCTTCAGAAGATTTTGGAGCAATTTCTCCAGAATCTTTAAATGTACAGGATGCACAAAATAGAGGTTATTTATCTGACAATCTGAACAATACATCTAAAAACGGCCTTTCTGAACCCTCTGAGAATCGCGTAAATGGACAGAACAAGGCAGATGGCGGCAAAAAAAAGAGGATAAAACGGGTCATCATCTTCTATAGCGACGGAAGTTTTGAGGAGTTGTTTCCCCATATTGGATAAATTGTGTTAATTTTGTGTTTCAGCAATTATTGACACCTTTATTATATATAATATGTATAAACTGATAAGACCTATCATCTTTTTCCTGCTGAATCCGGAGCAGGCACACCATCTTACACTAAAGTTCTTTAAAGCGGTTCATTGCATTCCAGGTATGGGATGGATAATAAAGAAAATGTTCTGCTACAACAACCCAAAACTTGAAAGGGAGGTATTTGGAATAAAGTTCAAGAACCCTGTTGGATTGGCTGCAGGTTTTGACAAGAACGGAAACTGCTACAACGAACTTTCAAACCTTGGTTTCAGCTTCATTGAGATAGGTTCAATAACTCCTGAACCGCAGCCTGGCAATCCCAAGCCAAGATGTTTCAGACTAACAAAGGACAAAGCCATCATAAACAGGTTTGGAATAAACAACAACGGTGTAAAATTCACTGTTGAATACCTTAAGAAGCACCATCCTAAATGTGTGATTGGAGCAAGTTTGAGCAAATGCACAAAATCTTCAAACGAGGATGCTCCAAAGGATCTCGAGAAATCATTTGCAATCCTGTATGATTTTGTGGATTACTTCGCACTTAATGTATCTTGCCCTAATGTAAAGAACCTCTGCCAGTTGCAGGATATAGGATTCCTTTCCGAAATCATAGACAGATTGCTTACCCTAAGAAGATATTATGACGACTACCGCCCTATCCTCCTTAAGGTTTCCCCAGATATCCCGGAGAGCCAGTTGGATGAGATTATAGACCTGGTACTTGTATCCGGGTTGGACGGAGTGATTGCCACCAATACCACACAGAGCCGCGAGGGATTGAAGAGCAGCAAAGAGGAGGTTGAGGCAATAGGCAACGGCGGATTGAGCGGCGCCCCATTGTTTGAAAGGAGCCTTGAGAGGGTTAAATATATCCACAAAAAGACTGAAGGACAGCTCCCTATCATTGCTGTTGGCGGTATTATGACACCGGAACAGGCACACCAGATGCTGCAGGCAGGTGCATCACTTGTAGAGATCTATTCGGGATTCATCTACAACGGCCCGGGCTTTGTGAAAGACATTAACAAATATCTTGCTAAAAAACTATAACAGAAATGGTTACAGCAACCATCTGTACAATTGGGGATGAAATCCTCATTGGACAAATTGTAGACACAAACTCCTCAAAGATATCCACAGCACTCAACTCCATTGGAGTTAAAGTGATTTCTATGGTATCCACATCAGACACAGAGGAGGATATTATAAATACAGTGGAAACTGCCCTCAAAGCCAGCAATGTAGTGGTAATTACAGGCGGCCTGGGCCCCACAAAGGATGACATTACCAAGAAGACACTTGGCAAACTTACCGGTGCCACAGCAGATGTGGAGAATAAGGAACAGTTGGAGATAATTACCAAAATCCTCTCTGCCAGAGGGATGGTACCGCTGAGCCCACTTAACAAGGCCCAAGCACTTGTCCCAAACAGTTGCAAAGTAATACCTAATGAGTTTGGTACGGCCCCTTGTATGGAGTTTGAAATTCCAGAGGAGAAATATGGTCACAAGGCTGTAATGTTCTCCCTCCCGGGAGTTCCGTTTGAGGCTGAAGCGGCCATTCCAAAGGTGCTGGATTCAATTCAGGCCCATTTCTCGCTAGACAAGATCTTCCACAAGACAATATGCACATTCGGCATACCTGAATCAACCCTTGCGCAGAGAATTGAGCAATGGGAAGACAATCTGCCAACCAATATACACTTGGCATATCTCCCCAACCCTATTCTGGGGGTAAGGCTCAGGCTGTCAATCTATGGTGTGGATGAAAAGACAGGGCTGCAGGAACTTGCGGAGAACCAGGCATCCCTGGAAAAGATTATCGGGAATGCAATTTATGGTGAGGGTACAGACTCCCTGCAGAAAGTTATCGGGAATATGCTTAAGGAAAAAGGGGAGACCATTGGCGTTGCAGAGTCTTGTACAGGAGGATTCCTTGCCTCCCTTTTCACCTCACAACCAGGCTCTTCCGCATATTTCTACGGAGGAATTATCTCGTATGACAACTCTGTGAAAATAAATGCCCTTGGGGTTGATCCGGCAGTAATTGAGAAGTATGGTGCAGTAAGCCAGGAGTGCGCAGAACAGATGGCTGCAGGGGCACGCAAAGCCCTTGGAACAGACTATGCCATTGCAACCACAGGAATTGCCGGCCCGGACGGAGGAACCCCGGAAAAGCCTGCAGGCACAGTATGGGTTGCAGTTGCTCTTCCCGACGGAAGTACGCTCAGCACCAGATTCTGCTTCAACAGCACCAGAAGGAACATAAACATTGAGAGGTTTGCATCCAATGCCCTCAATTTCCTGAGATTACAATTAATCAAACAATAACACTATGAATTACAAACATTTGGCTTGCACAATTGCAGCCGCAACAACATTGGGAACTATGATTTCTTGTTCAAGCCCCGCTCCTACCAAAGATGAGATTGCAGTTCAGAAACTGGATTCTCTATTTACAGAGAGATACTCTCCACAACCTAACCCAGGTGGTACAGTGCTTATTATGAAAGGCGATTCAATCATTTATGAGAACAGCTGGGGTATTGCAGATACCGAACTCAACACCAAAATTGACGGCAACACTTTCTTCAATATTGCTTCAGTTTCAAAACAGTTCACTGCAGTTGCTATAATGAAACTCCACGAGGAGGGGAAACTTGACATCTACAAGAGCATCTATGATGTACACCCTGATGTAAACAAATTCCTTCCAAAGAAGAAAAAACCTTTCTCAGACATCAGAGTAATAGACCTTATGGCCCACTCTTCAGGTATTCCTGATGCAAGGCCACGTTCAGACCGCAACTTTACCCTTACTGCAACCGATATGGAGTCATTGCAGTATATGAAAGACCTCAAAGAACTCAACTTTGAGCCAGGCACACAGTACGAGTATATGAACCCTACCTTCCAGTTGCTTTACGTTATGATAGAGGCTGCCAGCGGAATGCCATTTGAGCAGTATATGAGGGAGCAGATCTTCACTCCTGCAGGTATGGAGGAGACCCTTTACTTCCAGGCAGACAGGGAGATACCAAGAATGGCACACGGCTATGTAACTGAGGATGATGATGCACCTGCTGAGACCAAACAGTTCCGCCAGTACGACTACGGTGAAGAGACCTTCTTTGCAACCAAGGCAGACGGTGGCATCTACACCTCTACACACGAGTTTGTACAGTGGGAGAAAGCCCTTAGGAACAACCTCTTTATGTCTGAGAAGATGACTGCAGAGGCTCACGGCCCTGTAACCAAGATTACCGGCAGCACATTCTCTTCATACCAGAACAGGCCTAACACATCATACGGCTACGGCTGGTTCATTGAGGACAACCCTGGTATGCCAAGAAAAGTATACCACACCGGTGACAACGGCGGATTCCAGATCTACGCAGGCCGCTTCCCAGAGAAAGAGGTACTTATGCTTGTATTTGAGAACCGCAATGACCACAGCCGCTGGGCAATGGTTGAAAAACTCGATGCCATAGCAAAAGAGGCCGGCTGGTTGGATTAATCCACAATTGTGTCTTAGAGTATTAACCGTTCTGCAGATCACTGCAGAACGGTTTTTTTCTGGCCCAAATATTGTACCTTTGCGCCCTGGTTTTTAAAGAATGGATATGGAAGCAATAAATGACAAATTGGCGGTTTGGCTGCAGCAGATGGGGCTGCAGGAGAGTATTGCAATGCCTTTGCAGAATGCTGGGGCTGTGGTGCTTATACTTATTGTGGCATTTGTGGTGGACCGCATTTTCAGGAGGGCCATAATTCCTGCCATAAGGAAGGTTACATCAAAAACCGGTTCGCAGTGGGATGATTATATTCTCAGCAACCAGGTGCTGGATAATTTGTGCAAGCTTATTATCCCCATTTCTGTGTATGAACTTATCCCGTTTGCCCTGCCGCAGGGAAGCCTGTTGAGCCTGGTAATGAAGTTGTGCCAGGTTTATATAGTGTTTGCCTTCATAAAACTCATTTGTGCCTTCATCTCTTCGCTTCAGGAGATGTTCAATGAGCACGAGAAGACCAAGGGGCAGTCTCTGAAGAGTTTCTACCAGATGCTTAAACTGGTGGCCTGGTGTATAGGTGCAATCATTATGATAAGCACCCTGCTTGATAAGAATCCCCTTGCAATCCTTACCGGACTGGGTGCCGGTACCGCAATCCTTATGTTGGTATTCCAGGATACCATAAAGGGGTTTGTAGCCGGTATACAGCTTATGGTAAATGATATGCTCCGCCCCGGCGACTGGATTACTATGCCAAAATATGGTGCAGACGGCGATGTTATAGAGGTTACATTAACCACCGTTAAGGTGCAGAACTGGGACAAGACCATCACTACCGTTCCGCCGTATGCTCTGGTAAATGATTCATTCCAGAACTGGAGGGGGATGTTTGATATAGGGGGCCGCAGGGTTAAGCGCTCCATTAACATAGATATGAATACTGTCCGTTTCTGCACAGAGGAGGAGATGGCAAAATACCTCAAACAGCCTTGGATGGAGGGGTTTGAGGAGACCGGCACAGATCCGGTGAACCTCTATGTTTTCCGCCATTATATGGAGTATTATCTGAGCCACCACCCAAAGGTGAATCAGGATATGATAATGACCGTACGCCAATTGCAGCCAACCGCACAGGGTATGCCTATTGAACTGTATTTCTTCTCTGCAGACACCGCCTGGCTGAAATATGAGCATCTGCAGGGTGAGGTCTTTGACCACGTTCTGGCTATGCTGCACACATTCGGGCTGCAGGCTTTCCAGAGCCCTACGGGATTGGACATAAAGGATTCTGCATTATAAAAAAAGGGTGATTCAATCACCCTTTTTTATTCTTAAAGCATCTCTTCCAACACACTCAACGGTACACCCAGTAGCTTCATTTTGCGTGCTACAAGGGGCAGTTCATTCCTGAGGAATTCCTCCCTCTGCCGCTCCAGGATCCGCTCCGGGGCAGAAGGGGATACAAAATATCCTATTCCCCTCTTGTTGTAGATTATCTCCATCCCCTGCAGGTACTCATACACCCTTGCAATAGTGTTCGGGTTCACCCCAAGGCTCACACCAAGTTCCCTCACTGAAAGGATCCTTTCGTCGGGAAGATACTCTCCGGAGAGGATTTTCTCGCAGATTGAGTCTGCAATCTGCAGGTATATTGGTTTGTTCTGATTGAAATCCATAGGCACCTCCTGTTATGATATCTGGATTTTCCTTATTCTCCACCAGGCAAGGATATAGAACAATATTGCCACTGCAGAATATACAATCCTGGAGAGATTTACCATCATTTCTCCCCTCATTTGCAGAACTTCCGCATCTACATTGCCATCTACAATAAAATTATCAAAGATAAACCCGGTAATTGCCGTCAACCAAAGTAATATAAGTATTATAATGCACAACAAAGTTTTGCCGGGTGCCCCCTTTTTGAATAATGTATTGCCCAGAATTGCTGCTCCTGCTATGCAGAACAGCCCAAGAAAACCCCATGCAAGAATCCCATAATCCACGGTTACAACAGAGCCATATTGTCCGCCAACCAATAAACACAATACAACATCCAGCAGAAAACTGCATAAACAAAATGAAACCGGTACCAATACAAGCGAAACCAGAACCATACTTGCAAACTTCTCAAGCGAAGATGCAGGCAACATAAGGAAAGAGGTTCTTCCCTGCTTGTCCCTGAATGCATAATATATCTTGAATGGAGCAAAAAACACAAGAAACACACACATTACAGAGTACAGATCAAATCTCTGCCCTGCCGGGAAAGCATTCCCAAAATCCATTATCTGATGCAGCACATGCGGAATAATGAGCAATACCAGGAAAAATATGCCAATTGCCGGCACCCTCATCTTAAGGTCATATTTCAAAACCTTAAGGAATCTCTCAAATGAAAATATATTGCTTCCCATAATCTTATCTGTTATTGTTGAACATATCCTTGAACAAAGCCTTGTTCTGCAAGGCACAATTGAAAAGCACCTCAAGGTCTACCGGGGTCTCCTCTCCTGTAAAGTTCTGCTTTACTGTAAGGTAGCCCCTCAAATCCTGCTGGCAGTACAATGCCCCGGAATCCTTCTGCTGCTCAATTGAGAAGGAAAGTTTCTCTGTAATCTCTGCAATTGAAGCATTCATAAGCACGCTCTCCCTGTCCATAATGATTATAGGGTCTATAAGGTTCTCCAGATCCTTCACCTGATGTGTAGAAATGACAATCAGCTGCTCATCAGAGGCATTTTCTGCAATAAGTCTGCGCAACAGCGCCTTTGAAGGGATATCCAGCCCATTGCTCGGCTCATCCATCAGCAGCACCTTTGTTCCCAGAGAAAGGGCAACTGCAATTATTGCCTTCTTCTGCTGTCCGTGCGAAAGTTTGGGGAAACGGCTCTTCGGGTCCACCCCAAATTCTGCCAAAATTCTAGAGAATCTGTCGGGAGAAAAATTAGGGTAAAACGCCCCAATCTGCAGGGCATATTTCCCCACCTCCACATTTTCTCCAACAAAATCCTCCGGCAAATAAAAAATCTCCCTCAAAAAGGCAGGAGTCCTGCTGTAAGGCTCCTCTCCCCCAACTGAGCACTCCCCTCCCTGTAGCTTCAATAATCCCGACAGTATCTTGAGCAATGTGGATTTTCCAACCCCATTCTCCCCCAACAACCCATAAATCCTCCCCTGCTGCAACTGCAGACATACGTTGTCAAACACCTTGTGCTTGCCGTATGAAAACCTTGCATCCCTAATTGAAATCATACTCCTTATATTTTATTAGTGTAATAGTGTTGTAGTACACTGCAAATATATAAAGAATTTGTTTACGCACAAAAATATCGCAGTTATTTTTTTTAGCTGCCTGCATAATTCCGCGGTTGCGAGTTATTGCACTTGTGCAATGACGAAGCAGAGGAAACTTGAGCAGGTAGCTTAAAAAATACTGCGATATCTGTTCTGTAGAATATTACAATTCCTTATAAAAAGTATATGAATTTGCCTGTGCAGTAGGCATAATCACCATATCATTAATATTCACATGCGCAGGACACTTTATCATATAAAGGATTGCATCAGCCACATCCATTGCCGTAAGCGGAGTGAACCCTTTGTATACATTGTCTGCACGCTGCTGGTCCCCTTTGAAGCGTACCAGTGAGAACTCTGTCTCCACAGCACCAGGGCAAATCTGTGAAACCCTTATATTATAAGGTAGCAGGTCTATCCTCATACCTTTTGTAAGTGCATCCACAGCGTGTTTGGTTGCACAATATACATTGCCGTTTGCGTAAGCCTCTTTGCCGGCAATTGAACATAGGTTAACAATATGTCCGCTGCGGCGCTCCTTCATAATGTTGGAAACCACTCTGGTAACATAGAGCAGCCCCTTTACGTTGGTATCTATCATCCTCTCCCAATCATCCACAACACCATCCTGCACGGGATTGAGCCCCACAGCAAGACCTGCATTGTTCACAAGTACATCAATATCCTTCCACTCTTCAGGCAAATTGCCCAGATGTTTCTCAACCTCTTCCTGGGAGCGTACGTCAAACACCAATGGGAGAACCTTTACTCCATATTCATTTTCTACCTCAAAGGCAAAAGTCTCAAGCCTGTCTGCTCTACGGCCTGTAACAATGAGCCTGTACCCCTCCTTTGCCAGAAGGACTGCAACAGCCTCCCCTATTCCCGATGTAGCACCGGTTACCAAAGCTATCTTTCCCATATCATTATAATGTATAAGCAACGTTTTCAACCTGATTCATAACCCTCAGGAAGTTCTCTCCAAGGATGCATTTGATATCATCATCAGAGTAGCCTCTCAACTTCAGTTCCTCTGTAATCACACCAAATTTTGAAGAATCCTCCAAACCTGCAGGAGGTGACTCAATGCCGTCAAAATCGGAACCCAAACCAACGTGTTTCACACCAACAAGATTCACCACGTGGTCTATGTGGTCTACCAGCACCTTATATGAAGGTCTTGGAGTTGAATACAAAGCCTCGTAGGCCTTCTCATATCTCTCCTTACGGCGTTTGCAGCGCGGATGCAACTGATAGTCAATCAGTGCCTCATCAAACTCATCACACAAATGGCCTGCAACCTTAGAGTACTCAGGATCAATGAAAGAAGAGTAGAAATTTATCTGTATAACACCGCCTGCAGCAGCCAGATCCTTTATCATCTGGTCTGTCATATTGCGCGGATGGTTGCACAAAGCCCTGCAGCAGGAGTGGGTGGCCACAATAGGAGCCTTTGAATATTTGAGGCAGTCATAGAAACTCTCATCGGAAAGGTGCGATACATCTATCATCATACCCAGGCGGTTCATAACCTCAATAACCTCCTTGCCAAACGGACTCACACCTCCCCATCTCTTCTCCTTAGGGGCACAAGAGTCACAAATCTCATTGTTCCCGGCGTGGGTAAGGGTCATATAACGTACACCCATCTTATAGAAAAGTTTCAACAAAGAGAGGTCTTTCTGTATAGGGGAACCGTTCTCAAGACCAATGAAGATGGCGGTCCTTCCCTGTGCCTTAAGTTCGCGTGCCTCACGCACTGATGTTGCCAGACCCACCTTCTTCGGGTTCTCATCAATCACCTCGTGGGTAAGTGCCACCAACTGGAGTGCACGGCGTGTTGCCTCGTCGGGAGAAAGGGAATTTGAAGTGTAGGCTGCAAAGAATACACCATCAACCCCACCCTCTTTAAGGCGGTCAAAATCTATATGTCCAAGTTTCCTCCTCTTTGAAACATCCTGTCCGCGGATGATTGCCAGAGGGGTATCACAATGTGAATCAAGCACAAAGGCTTCCTTATGAAGTTCTGCTGCTGTCATAAATATAATTATTTAAATTTGTACTCGGTCACCGGGTGACATTGTACTCGGTCACCGGGTGACAACAAATTTACTAAAAAATATAGCACAAACTGCAACAAACGGAAAAACCCGCCGTCTTATAAGTGAAAAGCAGAGAGAATGAACCGGCAAACCAACATAAAAGAGATATACGGCCAATATGCACAGCAGCTCTATTTTACAGCCCTGCGCATAACAGGGAGCAGTTTTGATGCAGAAGAGGTGATGCAGGACACAATCCTCAAATACCACAACTTCCCCAAAAAGGAGGGGATAGAGAAACTGGGGAGCTGGCTCAAGAGCGTATGCATCCGCAAGGCTCTGGACAAGCTGAGGGAAAAGCACCGCACAAAGGAGTTCCTGGAGGAATACAAAGAGGAACAGATACCTGCCCCACCTCCGCAAGTGCAATACACAGTGGAGGAGATAAGGAAAACCCTCCTTCTTCTTCCCGACAATTACCGCACAATCCTCTCCCTGCACCTGTTTGAAGGGTACGATTACCAGGAGATTGAGCAGATAACCGGCACAAAAGAGGCAACCATAAGGAGCCTCTACAAAAGGGCAAAAGAGAAACTTGCCGCAACAATACTGGAAAACAAAAAGAATTGAAATGGAAAACTTGGAAAAATACATACAGGACAATCTGGAGCAGTTCAACACAGGTGAAATGCCTGCAGGGCACCAGAAAAGATTCCTTGCAAAACTGGAAGCACTCCAATCCCAGGAGCAGCACCAGAAGCCAAAGCCACACCACCTGCAAATCCGCAGAATCCTCTTTGCAGCCTCTGCCGCTGCGGCAGCAATAATCATTGCCCTGTTTGCAACCCTGCAGCCCGGCAATATAGGGCAATCATACAGCATTGGAATACAGGAAATGGCACAGGAAATGTACACAGAAGAGGCAGAAATCCTACAGATGCTCCCAAAAGATGACCTGCAGATGATAAACTCGGTAAAATCAATAACCCAAGAGGCCGTTCCCCTTACAGACCTTCTTCCCGACGAACTTTCCCCTGAAAAACGGGCAGAAATCCTAAGGGAATACTACAAGGCAAAAACAGCGGGACTCAAAAAGATAAAGACACTTTATGCGCAGAGTGACGAACCAATAGATTAACAATTAAAAAAACATCAATATGAAAAGATTCTTCTTTACATTGGCAATAATTGCAGTGGCAGCAATCTCTGCAATTGCCCAGAACAAACTTACCAAAGAGTACAAATTTGGAAAGATAACAAGCATTGAAGCAAGTTCGGTATACGATATTGAGGTTACCCAGGGCAACTCCGGAACCGTAAAGGTGGTATATGATGAAATTTTTAAAGACAGGCTCATGGTCAACTATATCAACGGAAAACTCAATCTGGAAGTAGCCTCTACCAAAATGAGAAACAACAACAGGAACATTGAGGGGATAAAAGTTTACCTCCAGATGCCTACCATAGAGAATCTGGACCTTTCAGGAGCATCATCACTCAAGGCAATGGGTTCATTCAAGACTGATGAACTTGATGTGGAACTTAGCGGAGCCTCTTCAATTTCAGGACTTGTAATAAGCGGAAACGACCTCTCACTGGACTGCAGCGGTGCAAGCACCCTCAATCTTAAAGGAGACTTCAAGACAATAGAAGCAGAAATATCCGGAGCATCAGAAATAGTGCTCAACAGCAACAGCACCGTATTTGAAGGGGAATTCAGCGGAGCATCAACCGTAAAAGTGTACGGAGACCACAAAAATACAGATGTAGTATGCTCAGGAGCCTCAAACCTCACCCTTGAAGGAAAGACAGACTACATAAAATCTGTAACCACCGGCGCAAGCAATCTGAAGGCCCAGGAATTCACTGCCCTTAACGGATATGCCCAGGTAAGCGGAGCCAGCAACGCAAAAGTAAGATGTACCGGAGACCTGAAAATTATGGTAGGCCGTGCCTCAAAACTCACCTACTACGGCAACCCCAACATCATAAACCTGAACACAGACAACAACATAAAAAAAGGGGATGATTAATCCCCTTTTTTTATTTATAAACAACTAAAACTCTATACTATAACTCAAACTTGGCATAACCGGAAAAATATACACCTGCTTCCACTCCTTGTCTTCATTGTCGTAATACAGACTGAAGTGGTTGTGTCTGTCCATAACGTTATACACTCCAACCTTTACATTGTGTGTAACCTTATCCCTGCTGAACTTGCCATACCACCCTATATCCAGCCTCATATAATCCTTAAGCCTGAAATTGTTTATACCGCTGTAATAATCCAGTATGATATCCTTGTCCCAACCGGGAAGATGTCCTATATAGGTGGCAGACTTCACACTCTCCATATTCCCGCTCTGCCAGGTGAACAGCACATTTACACCCATCTCACTCCGGTCATCCTTCCTCAAAAGATAATCCCCCTGTACATTCAGAATGTGTGGCCTGTCATACTTGGCCAGAAATGTCCTCCCCTCATTTACACCTTCAAACCTCCTGTCTGTCCTGGACCAGGTATACGCAACCTTGCAGTCCAAAATCTCACCATCCTTCTCATACAACACCTCAATACCCCTGGAGCTCCCCTTACCAACCTCTATAAAACTCTTCCAACTGCCCAACTGTGAGCCGAAAAAATCTGTTGCCTCACTAAAATAGATGATATCACTTAGTTCCTTGTAATATCCTCCCACTGACAACCTATGCTCCTTATGCTTAAAATACAACCCTCCATAGTACTGAACTGAACTCTCCG
Organism: Bacteroidales bacterium; assembly: GCA_017625535.1. GTDB lineage: Bacteria > Bacteroidota > Bacteroidia > Bacteroidales > UBA932 > Egerieousia. The sequence goes on from JAGAKR010000006.1 coordinate 47,600, forward strand.
GATCCAAATCCTTTGACGATGGAACAATCATATCCAACGACCAACCCAATGGAATACCCTCCAAAGTATGATAATACTGCGTAAGATAATCAAATGTAGCCTCTACACCCATCCATCCGGTCAGTCTCCTGCTTCCCGACAGACTAATCTCCGGATCATACACCTTGTACTCATCATCCTTACCCTGCTGTGAAAAGAAACCATTTCCCCTTAAGGCAAGCATTGCATGACCAGCATCACTGCCCCTGTACTCCAGTTCTCCGTATAAAGTGGCAAGCAGATTCTCAGACTCATTCCTTTTCCCTTCACTGCCCCTACCGTCTTCCCCGTATATCTTTATGCTCCCTGGGGCAAAATCTGCCTTTGTTGCCCTGGCTCCAAACTGGAATTCCCAGCCCCTGCCCCATTGGTAACGGTAATTCAAATTTGCTACTGCCTCATCTATCTGTGAGGCAATCCCCAATCTGTTGTAAACACCCTCCAGAGTCTTCTCCTGGTTCTGGTTGCTCTGGTAACTGTTATACGATACTGACGCCTTTAAACTGCTCCGGTCAGTAATATCCCAATCCCAATGAACATTACCTATGAAGTTGCTCCACTCCATACGGTCATATGCGCTCCCTTTGCTGTTACCGTAACCGAACCGGTCCATACTGTAGAATACCTCGCCGTAAAGTTTGTGTCTGTCAACGGATTTCCACATTATCTTCCCAAAAAAATCATAAACGCCTGCCTCAACATCATTGAACATATCGGTACGTTTCTCCAAAAGTCCCTTACCCAAGGAATACTCCCATTGAAGAGGTGAAACTCTGGCAGACGCTATAAACGAAACCTTATCCTTAACTATTGGCAATGAAGCATAGGTCCCAACCATAAAATTGCTTATGCTTGCCTCACCTTCTGCCTCCGTAAAGTTGCCGTCTTTGGTATGCACTGCTATATGAGAAGCCAACAAGTTTGAACTTTCAGCCCCGAAACCTCCAACATTAAAGTCCACATCCTTAACTATAGTATTAGGAAAAACTGATGTAATACCTAACAGATGGCCATATCCATATAGCCTCACACCATCCAACGTAACAACATTATTGCCCAGATTGCCTCCCCTCACATAATACGATGAAGAACTCTCAACCCCTGTTGAAATACCGGGCAAGGTCTGGATATACTTTATTACATCCCCCTCGCCAAGCGCCGTTACCATACGGCGGGTACTCATGGCATTTATCCTCACCAATCCTGCCTTACGGCTCTTTACAGTATCCCCATATACAGTTATGCTGCGCAACGAATCCTGCATTGGCTTGGGTGCCTGACAATACACTTCATTATGTATCAGCAGGGATGCCAGTACAAAAAAACATAACTTGACCATAATATTCTTCATATTATCTATATAAATCATCTATAAATATTCTATGTCGGGATTTCCTCCCGGCTTATACTCAGGATGCCATATATTTTTATATTTTACGACTTTCTCATCAGATCCGAAATAGTATATACGATTCGGCGTAGCCCAGGGGGATATCATTCTCCTGCAGGCCCCAAATACTCCAAGAGCGTTCTTTACATTGCTGTAAATCTCCCTATACTCATATAAATGCGTCAAATCATCTGTATCCTTCATATCCAATCCAAGTTCAAAACTCAACATATCCTTCATGTGCCTGTCATACTCTGGTGACACCAAATCTGCAACTACCCGGGCCCTCGGATGGGCAATACCATTGTAATACTGCTTGAAATTGGCTATAACCTGACAGAACTCTGAATGATAACTGACAATCTCCTTATCAAAAAATATGGTATCACAAGGTATTCTCATATACCTGTGATAAAATAATTTATCACCCGTATTATAGTATGTGGATGTTGTGGTATAGTACATGGGGACTCCGTAACTCAATACTTCCGGAACTTCCTTTTCATATTCATTTTGTTCAAACTCCTCTATCATATTGCCGGTAAGACCGGATACGTTAAAACCATCTATCCCATATAAATCTGAATAGATGTATTCTGTTATATTGTATTTGTCCTCTTCCCAATCATAATCCTGACCATATATCCAGATGGCATTGCGGTCCTCTACATTTAATGTTCTTGTATAAAATATGTAGGGATAGAACTTGAATTTTCCACTCCCTTGGGCAAGCATTTCCGGAGGTACATCTTTAAAAAAAGGGTACATCTCCACTCCATTGCTGAAATAACAAAAAAACGGCAAAACGTCATTCGTTTCTTCCAACTTGGTAATACCAATACTATCCTTGGGATATTTGGTTGAAGCTGTTATGGTTTTATGATTCGGAATCTTTACCGTAAGATTATATGTATATCCAGGGACTGGACAGAACTCTGACACCCATTCGCCTTTCCCCTTTTTCCGGAATACATAATGCTCAGTTGCCCCGTCATTTTCCAAATCCCGCCCGCTCACAGAAACCTCTGCTTCATCAACATACGGATATTTGTTCTCTGAAATATAGGATGTATACCTCAAACTGACTGTCTGCACAGAATCATTCAATAACACACAATTCACCACAACCTCCTGCTCACGAGGATCCAAATCTGCCACTTCCATACACGAAACCAATAACAGCAGAACAGAAACAGACAAAAAAACACATGACCTCATATACTCATCAAATTACATTAACCCTTTTTTTACAAAAAATACTGAATTCATAGGAAACCGCATAGGACAGGAAAATTATAATATCCATTCTGTCCTATGCAAAATAGGCAATTATCTGTTTGGTCTTGATTAAGACAAACTTCTTTTGTTTCCGCATACATCACTTCGAATGTGAAACATACAAATAAAAATAAAATGATTTTCTTCATGGTATTTGTTTTTAATTTTTCATAAAATTACAAACACAAACTCTAAGTGTCAAAAAACGCCTTTATTGTATAACTCAGATATTCAAAATGTTGCAAAATAACAACATCGTTAAAAAGTCTAAACTCTCAGTTTGCGCTTTTTTAATATCATTGCTTTTGCATTAAGTGTAGAATATGGATACATAGCCACCTTATTTTATATATTTGTACATGGATTACATATGTTTTAGGATGAATTTTCACTTTTCAATGTTGGCCTTGTCACTTATTTTATCATTGCTTTCAGTTGCGTGCGACCGTAATGACAATGTTAATTATGTTCTTGAAGATATTGCCTCTTACATTGAACAGGAGCCTCAAAAAGCCCTCTCTGCACTGCAGAGAATAGAGAGTTCACAATTAAGGGCAAATAATATAAAGGCAAAGCATTCGCTTTTGCTTTCAATGGCTATGGACAAGAATTACATAGACAAAACAGATTTTTCAGTATTGCAGCCTGCCATAAATTATTATGAAAGTCATGGTTCGCCTGAAGAGAAAATGACAATGTACTATTATAAAGGGAGGATATATGACAATGCCGGCAATCAGGAACTTGCTATGGCGAGTTATGTAGAAGGTATAGAAGCTGGCAATAAAGCGGATGAATATCCTGTAAAGGCGAGATTGTATTTTGCAAAAGGACTTATACATAAAGATTTATATGAGTATAAAAAATATGTGGAATCCATGCAGTATGCAGCGGAATGTTATGATGCGTGTAACAATATCCAATCTTATTTAAGTTCCATAGATAATATTGTAAACGGCTATACGCTGTTGCGGGATACCGTTCTTGCAATGAAATGGCTGGGGATTATGAAAGAGAGAACAGATTCTAATGATACCAGAAGTTATTCAGAGTATTATGAAGCCCGTACTGGTGTAATTTCTGTTTTTGGAACCCATAAGGAAAAAATGGATGCCATTGATGAGTACATTCACAAAATTCAGCACAAAAATATACGATGGCTTACAGTTGCAAACTCATATTTAAAATCAGGACAATTTAAAGAAGGACTTGAGGCTGTACGTAACCATGAGAAATACAGTAAAACCAAATCTGCAAGATATTATGCGATATTGTCTGAACTGCATGAAAAACTAGGTAATACCAAAGATGCCTTGAATAATTACAGGAAGTACATCAGGTTGAGCGACTCCTCAGATATGGTATTATTCCGTAATAATACAAAATTCATGGAAGAGAAGCATAATCTTGAATTGCGTAATGAGAAAACTATGGCTCAGAAAAAGATTATTTTGGTATGCGCAATTTGTGTGGTGATTGTTCTTGCATTATTAATTTTATGGGCTACAAAACTTGTAAAGATAAAAGTACTTGAGAAAGAGATAGCACAGAAAGAGAGTGAGAGATATAAAATGCTTTATGACAATCTATTGGATGAAAAGAACTGTTTTCTGGAAATGTCATCTGTAAATTCAGAAATAACAGAACAGGCAAACAATGCCATTATGAACAGGATGAACATTCTCAATGATTTTTTTAAAGCTCATGTATCAGACGATTGCCAATTGCAAACCTCCGCAATAAATGAGATGGAAAAGATATTTGAGAACAGATATGAATTCCTCAGAGATACAAAACTGATATTTACAGCCAGTTATCCGCATTTTATTGCAAAACTTAAAGAATGCAATATGACTGAAACAGAGATCATGTACTGTTGTATGTACGCTATTGGGCTGAAAGGCTCCCACATTGGAAAATACCTTGGCACAAGCAATATATATAACATAAGCAGCAGTATAAGAAGGAAACTTGGATTGGATGAGTACAAGAAGAATATAGACAAACATATACGGGAACTTCTGCAAAAATAAAAAAGGGGATGATTAATCCCCTTTTTTACTTCTACCAGCCGAATGGATGCCTGCACAATGGAAACTTAGCCAGCGGATGATAATCCCCAACAAGCCCCACAGGAGTTGCATCATTGATATCATTCACAATCTGGATGCAGTTGCGGGCCTCTGAAATTCTGAACCCTTTCCCTGCAAGGATATTCTCATAACTGCGGGTATGCAGTTCTGTAAATCCGGCACTGAACTCAAACTCGCTGCCGTCTATCATAATGGTACGGTAAGTACGCTTCTCTCCCTGAACCGCATTTGCAGGAAGATGGTCTGCATTTATGCTCAAAAAATACCTTACACGGGCCTTTTTCAACTCCAGGAATCCTGCCACCCTGTCGTGCGATTTAACGTGCACAATGTTCTTCTGCACCGGACCGAATATCCACTGCAGCATATCATAAAAATGCACACCTATATTGGTTGCCACCCCGCCGCTCTTGCGCTCATCCCCTTTCCAACTGGTGTAATACCAGTTTCCGCGCGATGTTATATAAGTGAGGTCCACATCATAAACTTTATCTGCCGGACCGTTGTCAATCTTCTCCTTAAGGGCCACAATTGAATCGTGGAGCCTCAATTGCAGTATGTTGTAGGCACAGCACCCAGTCTCCTTCTCAATCTGCTCAAGGGCATCAATATTGCGTGCCTTAAGCACCAGCGGCTTCTCACAAATCACATTTGCCCCCAGACGCAAACCATAGCGTACGTGTGCATCGTGCAGGTAGTTTGGGGTACATACCGATACAAAATCTATCTTGTCGGGAGTACTCCTCAATTTGGTGCAGTGTCTGTCAAACAGTTCCTGCTGTGTAAAGAAACTGGCCTGCGGAAAGAAACTGTCCATAATCCCCACACTGTCAAACGGGTCATATGCCGCAACCAGATTGTTTCCCGTATCTTTAATGGCTTTCAGATGGCGCGGAGCAATATATCCTGCCGCACCTATAAGTGCAAAATTCTTCATATCCTTTATCTGTAAAATGCTTTTATAGCCTTGCAAATATAATGTAATTGTTCCTCTGTAAGTTCTGTATGCATAGGCAAAGACAACACTCTTCCCGACAACTCCACGCTGTTTTCCAATCCCCCCACAATCACTCCCATATCCTTATATGCCTCCTGATGATGAAGCGGCAGCGGATAATAAATCATTGAAGGAATCTCCCTCTCTGCAAGAAATTCTTTCAAGGCATCCCTCCTGCCGTCCCTCACCTTAAGGGTGAACTGATGGTATACGTGTGTTGTATAATCTGCTGTAACCGGAAGTTCTATTCCCTCCACTGAGGCAAGTTCCTGCAGGTAATAGTCTGCAGCAGACTGTCGGGAAGAAATATACTCATCCAAATATTTCAGTTTCACATCCAGCACCGCTGCCTGCAGGGTATCCAGGCGCGAATTGCACCCTATTATGCTGTGGTGGTACTTCACCTTCTGGCCGTGGTTTGCAATGCAGTGGAGCCTCTGTGCAAGTTCTGCATCATTTGTGGTCATTGCACCTCCGTCTCCAAAGCACCCGAGGTTCTTTGAAGGGAAAAAGGATGTGCATCCCACATTGCCTATTGTACCGCTCTTAGGGTTCTCCCTCCCCTGCAGCACACCTTTCCACTGTGCCCCTATTGCCTGGGCATTGTCCTCCACCACATACAGGTTATGCTTTGCCGCAATCTCCATAATGCGCCCCATATTGGCACACTGTCCGAACAGATGCACCGGCACAATGGCCTTTGTGCGGGGAGTAATGGCCTCCTCTATCTTCTGGGGATCTATATTGAATGTATCCCACTCCACATCCACAAGCACAGGCACAAGCCCAAGGAGTGCAATTACTTCTGCGGTTGCCACATATGTAAAGGCAGGAACAATTATCTCATCTCCTCTCTGCAGTCCAAGCGACATTAGGGCAATCTGCAGTGCATCAGTACCGTTTGCACAGGTAATTGCGTGCGCTGCCCCTGTATATCCAGCCAGATTGGCGGAAAAATCCCTACATTTGGCACCGTTTATGAACTGTGCTGCATTTATTACGTTCTGCATTTGGGCATCAACCTCATCCTTAATTTTAAGGTATTGCCCAACCAGATCAACCATTTTAATGTTCATAGAAATCATTTTTATATCTTTACAAAGATAATGGAAAAAAGGAAAACATATATTGTGGTTACGGCATTGTTTGCCCTATACATTGTGGCTGTGCTGTGCCTGTGTCTGCTCAATCTTTCAGACAAGACACCCGAACTGCCAAAATACCTGTTCGGAATCCCTATGGACAAAATTGCCCACTTTGTAATGTATTTTGCATATCCTGTTGTGGGATGGCTGCTGCTCACCTACAACAAGCAGATAAAGATAAACCGCAAATATGTCTTCTCCACCATATTCATTACCGGAGTTGCCTTTGCAGCCTTTACCGAGACCGCCCAGGGGCTTTTCACCACATACCGCGATTCCGATCCTTTGGATATGCTGGCCAACTTCCTTGGAATCTCAGCCGCCTGCATCCTTATGAAACTGCTGGAAAAGCCTGCCACAAGGTTCTGCGACTCAATCCAGAATTATATGCACAACAAACTTTACAAATAATTATTTCTACTTCACTTTGTGCAAATACACGCTGTTTTCTGCACAATATTCATCAACAAATGAAAGTTTGTGCAAGAAAACGATGTTTTCAGCACATATTTGTCGGGAATAAAGAAAAGGGGACCTCTTGGCCCCCTTTCTCTTATCTGATACCATTTTACTTCTTGAGAAGATCAAGACTTCTCTGGATGAATGCATGCAGTTCCTTGCCTTTCAGCATATTGTTTGAAAGGAGTGCAAGGTCTGCAGCCTGTTTGAGAAGGTCATTCCCTTTGGCAAACTCCTCCATTAGGGATTTCCTCTGCGCTGTAAGCTCCTCCACCTCTTTGTTGCACTTCTCTTTTTCATCCTTGTCTGCAACAGGAATATCTTCAGGCTTCACATCCTTGTTCTTCTCCTCAAGCACTTTAAGGGCCTTGTTCGCAACCTCTGTCTTGGCCTGGATATCTGCCACCTTGCAGGCTGTCTCACCCTCCATAGAGTCAATTATCTCCTTTATGATAGAGTTCTCATAGTTAAGTGTAATTGTATATGACTCCGGCATTGTGCCGTAGAAATTAAGGCCACCGTTCAAAGCGCTCATCTCCCTGTAACGGCGCATAAACTCACTCTGGGTAATTACAATAGGGGCTGCTGTTGCACCAAGATTGTCTACCTGCACGTGATAATGGGCACCCTGCGGCAATACAGCCTCAAAAGCATATCCAAGATCCCTCTCCTGCCCCTCTTTAAGCACAGGCTTCTCCTTGTTCTCCTTCTGTATCAGGTTATCTATGCTGTCTGCATCAACACGTGCAAAAGTTGAATCTTTGAACTTGGTCTCAAGCAAGTTAACAAAGTGTGCATCCAACTGGCTGTCAAAGACAAGCACCTGGTATCCCTTGTTCTTCGCAGCCTCAATGTATGAATACTGTGCAACAGGGTCTGTAGTGTACAGATAAACAAGTTTCTTGTTCTTGTCTGTCTGCTCTGCCTCAATCAGGGTCTTGAACTCATCATATTTGAAGTATTTGTCATCTGTGGTCTTCATAAGGGCAAACTTGGTTGCCTTCTCATAGAACTTCTCATCAGACAACATTCCATACTCAATAAAGAGTTTCAGGTTGTCCCATTTCTCCTGGAATCCCTCTTTGTCTGTACGGGCAATCTCATCCAGACGGTCTGCCACCTTCTTGGTGATATATGTAGAGATCTTCTTCACATTTGAATCGCTCTGAAGGTAACTTCTGGAAACGTTCAACGGAATGTCCGGTGAATCAATCACGCCGTATAGCAATGTGAGGAAGTCAGGAACTATGTTCTCCACTGAATCTGTAACGAACATCTGGTTACAGTACAACTGTATCTTGTTCTTGGAGATATCCATCCTGTCCTTTATCTTAGGGAAATAGAGGATACCTGTAAGGGTAAACGGATAATCCACATTCAGATGGATATAGAACAAAGGATCATCCTGCATAGGATACAGTTTGCGGTAGAACTCCATATACTCCTCGTGGGTAATCTCAGACGGAGTCTTGCTCCAGAGCGGTGCAGTATCATTTACAATCTTGTCCTTGTCTGTATCAACATATTTTCCATCTTTCCACTCCTCCTCTTTGCCGAATGCAATTGGAACAGGCATAAACTTGCAGTACTTGTTCAAGAGGTCATTAATCTTTGATTTGCCTGCAAACTCCTTGCTCTCATCATCAAGATAAAGTACAATCTCAGTTCCGCGGTCAGCCTTCTCAATCTCCTCCATATTGTACTCAGGAGAGCCGTCACAACTCCATTTCACTGCCTTTGCGCCCTCTTTCCACGACAAAGTCTTTATCTCAACCTTCTGTGAAACCATAAAAGAAGAGTAGAAGCCGAGTCCAAAATGGCCAATAATGCTGTTCAACTGGTCTTTATACTTCTCCAGGAACTCACCTGCACTTGAAAATGCAATCTGATTGATATATTTGTCAACCTCTTCTGCAGTCATACCTATACCACGGTCTGTAATGGTAAGGGTATTGTTCTTGTCATCAACTGCAACCTTAATTGTAAGGTCTCCAAGTTCACCTTTAAACTCTCCTTTAGAAGCAACAGCCTTCATCTTCTGCGTTGCATCTACTGCATTGGCAACCAACTCCCTAAGAAAAATCTCATGGTCTGAATACAAAAACTTCTTAATAACGGGGAAAATATTCTCTGTAGTTACCCCTATTTTTCCATTTGCCATATCTTGTTCAATTTAAATTTTCTTATCTGATATAAACAAATGCCATACCACAGGGGCAAGACTGACTAATTGGCAGAAAAGAATACTCCCGACAGAGAATGGAAAATGTACAGCAAAAAAAAGACCTCCAATCATTTCTGATTGAAGGTCCTGAAAGTTGGCGGCTACCTACTCTCCCACTTGGTATAGCAGTACCATCGGCGCTAACGGGCTTAACTTCTCTGTTCGGAATGGGTAGAGGTGGATCCCCGTCGCTATTACCACCATTA